>JAEYYV010000249.1 GCA_023428295.1 Pseudomonadota bacterium | reverse complement strand
CCGCGCAGCGACGCCTCCATGCGCTTCGTCGACGACGCTCTCTTGTCCCGAGCCGGCCTATCGCCCGGATCGGACGCGTCGAGATCCACGACGAACACCATGTCGTCGACGACATCGCCCCAGATCGACATCTGCGCGGGCGGTGTCTCGAGTCCGGTCGCGCGCCCGAGCGCGACGCGCGCATCGAACGGAAGCCGCGCGGTGATGCGAAGCGATGCACCCGGCGCCTTGGCCGGCATCGCATGATCGCGCAGCGCGCGCAGCTCCTTCGCCGCGCCTATCGACGGCGTCGCGCTCGCACCGCTAACGCCCGCGATCGCGGCGCGCGCTTCGACCTGCGCCGTCCACTCGGCGGGGCCGAGCACCACCAGCGTGTCGGCGAGCGTGATCGCGTTCGGGACCTTCGCGCCTGGCGAGGTCGAGAGCACCACGATCGTCGACGCGCTCGACGTGCCCACGCCGTACGACGCCATCACCATCGTGTCCGCCTCCGCGAGCGAGATCGTCGGCACGTCGCCGGGAAGCGGCGCGAGCGCATCGTCCCCCGCGACGAGCTGCGTGACGAGCTCGCCGACCACGGGGTTCGCGCGCAAGCGAGCGAGGTCGACCTCGACGATGACCTGCGCGCCGTCGGGGAGCAGCGGCAGGATGCGATCGGCGGTCGAGGTGAGCTCGAGACGCTCCGGCTCGCTCGTCGTCGGCGTCGCCTTCGAGCCACCACAGCTCGCGACGAGGAGCGCGACGACGAGGACGCGGATCATCCCGCGAGCACGTCGTTCAGCGTGGAGATCACGCGAGGCATGTCGTCGTCGCGCGCGACCGACACGCGAATCGCCTCGGGGAGGCCCCACGCCGCCATCGGACGCACGATGACGCCCTTGCGCAGGAGCGCGTCGTAGATCGGGCCCGACGGACGGCCGCACTCGATCAGCACGAAGTTCGTCAGCGATGGCAGCACGCGAACGCTCGGGCCGCGAACCTCGGCGCGTAGACGCTCGATGCAGCGGCGTGCGTGCGCGGCGCTCGCGCGGAGGTGCGCGTCGTCGGCGAGCGCGGCGATCGCGGCGACCTGTGCGAGCGACGAGACGTGGAACGTGCGGCCCACGCGCCCGAGCACGTCGAGGACATCCTTGTCACCGGCGGCGTAGCCGATGCGAATGCCCGCGAGCCCGTAGATCTTGGAGAACGTGCGCAACACGATCACGCGGCGATCGGCGCGCAACAGCGCGAGGCCATCGGCGTGATCCACCTCGGGCCACGCGGCCGCGTACTCGGCGTACGCCTCGTCGATGACGAGCAGCGCGCGCGCGGGGAGCGCCGCGAGGATCTTCTCGGCGCCGGCGCGCGTGAGGACGGAGCCCGTGGGGTTGTTCGGCGTTCCGAGCACGACGAGCTTGGTGCGCGGCGTGATCGCGGCGATCAGCGCGTCCACATCGCACGCGAGATCGCGCGTGACCGGCGCGGCCACGAACGGGCGTCCCGCGACGTGCGCCGCGAGCCGGTACGAGAGGAACGCGTAACGATGCGAGAGCACCTCGTCCTCCGGGTCGCAGGTCGCGAGCACGAGCTGATAGAGGAGATCGTTCGAGCCGTTCCCGAGCGCGAACTGGTCGAGGTCGAGACCTAGATGTTGGGCGAGGGCACGCCGCAGCGCGAAGCCACCTGCATCGGGATACAGATGGAGCGTGGACAGCGCGGCCGGGAGCGCCGCGAGGGCCTTGGGGGACGGCCCGAGGGGATTCTCGTTGGATGCGACCTTGATCGCCCCCGAGATCCCGAGCTCGCGCTCCAGCTCTTCGATCGGCTTGCCCGGTTGGTACACGTCCAGGTCCTGAACGTGCCGCGGGATAAACTCACCGTACCAACTGTCGGAGCTCACGGGGCGGACCCTACCGCGGCAGGTCTTCGAGGGGAATGCCAACGAGCGCGGGTCCGGTCTATAGTGAGGCCTCGATGTCGCTCCAGCGCCGTACCCTGATCGCGATCGCGCTGGCGGTTGTGCTGATGCCGACCCTCGCCTTTGCAGGCGGTGGCGGCGAGTTCGCCGAGTACCAGTCCAAGGGCTGGCTGTGGATGTACCTCGGGTCGTTCGGCGCGGGCTTTCTGACCTCGCTCACCCCGTGCGTGTATCCGATGATCCCCATCACGCTCGGCATCTTCGGTGCGCGCGGAGCCGACGTGTCCAAGGCCAAGCGCCTCGCGCTCGCCACCTCGTACGTCGTCGGAATGGGCGTCACGTACGCGGTGCTCGGCGTTACCTTCGCGATGCTCGGCGGCAGCGCCGGTACGCTGCTCGCCAACCCGTTCGTCGTCATTCCGATCGTCATCCTGTTCGTCGCGATGGCGGCGTCGCTGTTTGGCGCGTTCGAGCTGAACCTCCCCGCGTCGTGGCAAGCCAAGCTGAACCAGGTCGGCGGCAAGGGCTTCAGCGGCGCGTTCGCGATGGGCCTCGTCGGTGGCTTCATCGCGGCGCCGTGCACCGGCCCGTTCCTCGCGGGGCTCCTCGCGTTCACGGCGAGCACCAAGAGCGTGTTCGGCGGTGGCTCGCTGCTCTTTGTCTACGCGCTCGGCATGGGCGTGCTGTTCTGGGTGCTCGCGGCGGCGGCGATGTCGCTCCCCAAGAGCGGTCGCTGGATGGACGCGGTGAAGTCGATCGGCGGCGTGCTGCTCCTGTTCGGCGCGATCTACTTCTTGCGCCCGCTCATCCCCGCGATGCGCACGCTCGCCTCGCCGAGCTACATGTTCGTCCTCGCGGCCGCGACCGCGATCTTCGTCGGGCTCACCGTCGGCGGCATTCACCTGTCGTTCTCGGGCAGCTCCACCGCTCACAGGATCCGCAAGGCGCTCGGCCTCGTGCTGATCGTCGGCGGCATCTTCGCCGCGTACGCGTGGTCGCTCACGCCCAAGAAGCACCTGCCGTTCGAGAAGGACGAGAAGGTCGCGTTCGACAAGGCGCGCGCCGAGAACAAAGGCGTGATGATCGACTTCGCGGCGAGCTGGTGCGCGCCGTGCGAGAAGCTCGAGCTCGTGTTCGGCGACTCCGATGTCTACGACGCGATCACGGCGGACTTCGTGCCGATCCAGTTCGACGTGTCCGATTTCTCCGACGAGAACAACGCGCTCAAGGAGCGCTACGGCGCGAAGACCTTGCCCGCGGTGATCTTCATGGACACCGAGGGCAACGTCGTGGCGCGCCTCAAGGACCTCGTCACCGTCGAGGAGATGCTCGAGATCCTCGGCCCCGCCAAGAAGAAGCTCCGCGCGGCCCGCCTCGAGTCGAAGAACTAGGACCGGCGACCTAGAACAGGCGGATGTTCGCGCGCAGCGTGAGCAGCGCGGCGATCTGCGCGGACTGGTAGTGCGTGGACAGATCGTTCACCACCGCGCCGCCGCCGCTCTTGAAGTAGTAGCCGTACTGCACCGGCACGACCACGCCGATATCGAAGATCGTGTTCAGGTGCTTGCCGATGCCGATGCGTCCCTCGGCGAAGAAGCCCTTGTCGGTGAGCTCGTCGTTCGACAGCGGCGGCATCACCTGCGCGCCGGTTCCGATGCCAAAGCCGATGTTGAGGCCGGCCTCGAGGAAGGTGCCCTTGCCGTTCTTCTTGTCCTCTTCGGTCTGGCTGCCGATGGGGAGCTCGAAGCGCATGCCCGCGTGAACCGAGGTCCACGTGGCGAGGCTCGGCTTCTGCGGGTCGTCGGAGAAGCTCTTGAACTGGAGGTGCGAGATATGGCCCTCGAGGAACAAGAACTGTGCGCCCACGGTGACGCCGTACGCGAGCGGACCCGCGTTCTCGAAGAACGCCTCGTCGAACATATCCGTGTTGTTGTTGACGAGATCGCCGCCGGTGCCCTTGCCGACCATGCCACCGCCCTGCACGTCGGCGAACAGCTTGAACACGCCCGCGTCGGCCGTGGAGCTGACCGCGGCGATCGTGGCGAGGGCACAGGCGAGTGGAGATGCACGCATGACGACGATTGTGCCTGCGTGTCGTATGCTGCGCCAGACATCGATGCCCGCGCGTACCGTCCTCGCTGTGCTGTGGATCGCATCCGCGATCGGGTGCGCCGACGACGAGGTGAAGAAGCTCGAGGTCCTGCGCGACGAGCTGTGCACGTGCAAGACGGTCGCGTGCGGTGAAGCCGTCATGCAGCGCGTGCCCGTGATCGCGGACGCGGGCAATCGCCGCTCGCAGACCGTCGCGCGCGCGATGCTCGGCTGCATGGCCAAGCTCTACGAGAAGACGCGTCCCGAGACCGGGCCCGATGTCGAGACCGATGTCGAGACCGACGTCGACGGTGCGGCTACCGGCCCTTGAACGACGGCGGGCGGCGCTGGACGAACGACGCCATCGCCTCCCCGAGATCCTGCGACGGCAAGAACGCCGAGTTCCACAGCGCGACCGTGCGAAGGCTCTCGTCGGCGACGCGCTCCGAGCGCGCGTTTAGCACTTGCTTCACGCCTTGCACGACGAGCGGCGGGTTCTGCGCGATGCGCGACGCCATCGCACGCGCGTGTGCGAGGAGCGCGTCGGGTGTCTCGAGCACCTCGGTGACGAGCCCGAGGCGCAGCGCGCGCGCCGCGTCGATATCGTCGCCGGTGAAGGCGAGCTCGCGCGTGGCGCCCTCGCCGATGATCTGCGGCAAGCGCGCCAGCGTGCCGACGTCCGCGACCATCGCGAGCCGCACTTCGCGCACGGAGAACTTCGCTTCCGCGGAGCAGACGCGCACGTCGCACGCGGTCGCGAGATCGACGCCACCGCCGATGCACCAGCCGTGAATCGCGGCGATCACCGGCTTGCGACACGACGCCACGCACGTGATCGCACGCTGCATGCGCGTGATGGTCTCGTGAAGTCGCGTGCGCTCCGCGGCGCCCCCGCCCGGTGCCATCAGCGCGGCGAGATCCGCGCCCATACCGGCGAGATCGAGACCGTGGCTGAAGCCCTCGCCCTCGCCGCGCAGGACGATGGCGCGAACGTCCGCTTCGGCGTCGAGCCACGCGAACAGCGTCGGCATCTCTTGCCAGAACGCGGGTCCCATCCGGCTCGCTTTGCCGGTCGCCTTCAGGACGACATCGGCGACGTGGTTCTCGACGGTGACCGTGGCCCAGCTCAGAGATGGCGCATCGCTCATACGAGCGTCCTATCACGAGCGGACGTTAGCGTCCGCGATCCGGTAGCTCGGGGAGCTCCGGATCGAGCACAGATCCGTCGAGCGCCCCTGCCCGCACGTCCATCTCTTTTTCGATCTGCGTCGGCGCGAGAGTCTCGGGCGCCATCATCGAGACGCCGCCGCCCGGGATGCGTCGCATGCCGGGAATGATCAGCGCCATCGCCGGTGTGATGACCACGTCGGCGTCGGACTCGCGACCGAAGAACGCGGTGTGCTCGTAGTACTTCACCGCATAGCGCACGAGGACAGCGAACGTCGCCGCGAGCGGAACGGCGAGCACCACGCCGACAAAGCCGAGGAGCTTGCCGCCCGCGATCACCGCGATGAGCGCGCCGGACTCCGAGAGGCCGACGCGATGCCCGACGATCTTCGGCGTGAGCACGCCAGCCTCGAGCACGTGCAAGAGCACGATCACCGCGGCCACCGCGCCGAGCGTCTGCGCGCTGCCGCCGTCGGCGAGCGTGACGATGCCAGCGATGGCCGCGCCGACGAACGTGCCGACAAACGGGATAACTGTGAGCGCACCCACGAGGAGGCCGATGGGAACGGACAGTGGCATGCCGACGATCGAGAAGCAGATCGCGTACAGCACCGCGAGGATCGACGTGACGATCGCTTGCCCGCGCACCCAGCCGGCGACGACGCGATCCACTTCGCGCGCGACCTCGCGAACCTCCGAGCGGCGGCGCGGCGGGATCATGTGCTCGATGCGCTTCAGGAGATTGGGCCAGTCGACGAGGAAGTAGAACGAGAACACCGGGATCAGCAGCATCTCGGCGAGGAGGCCGAGCACGGTGAACACGCCGCCGAGCGCGGCCTTCGCGAACGCGCCGATCGGTCCCGACGACGCGGACAGCGTCTCTTGCAGGTGATCGCTCTCGACGGCTTCGCGCCACTCGTGCGGTACCTCGATGCCGAAGCGATGCTCGGCCCACGTGCTGAGGTTGGTCACCATGCGCGGCAGGTCCTCGACGAAGTGCGTGATCTGCGCGGCGACCCGGGGCGCGGCGAACGTGATCGCGCTCGCGATGAGCCCGATGAACACGATGAGCAGGACGCCTGCGCCGAGCGCGCGGCTCATCTTGAGCTTGCGGACCATGAGGTCCAGCACGGGGTTTAGCAGGTAGGCGATCCCGAGCGCCGCCAGGATCGGCGCGAGCACCCCGGCCAGGTAGGACAGGACCACATATCCCATCACGACGAAGATGAGGATCAGGAGCCAGCGCAGCAGCACCAGCACCTGAGAAAGATGCGGAGGATATTGACCCTGGATCACCCGATAACGGGCGTACCACGAAAGCCCCCTCTACACGTCTGCGCACCCGGTCGATACACCCACTCGATGCTCGGTTGGCTCACGCGACTGTTTCGGCGACAGGCGGCACCGCCCGTCCCGTCCCGTGCTCCGCGCAAGGCGGTCACGGCCGAAGGGTCCGGGCCGGTCAAAGAGGTCACGACGTCGTCGGTGATCCAGGAGCTCGTCGAGAGTCTCGGCGGCCCCATCGGCGAGGTCGACACCACGTTCTGGCATCGCATGGCGACGAACATCGTGGCGCGCGGGGAGACCATCTCGCGTCCGCCGTCCTCGTTCCCGCTCGTCGCGTCGCAGATGATGTCGATGCTGCGCGATCCCAACCTGGATCTGAATCGCCTCGTCGGCGCCGTGCAGCGCGACGCGGGCATCGCGGCCGCGCTCCTCAAGCTCGCCAACTCGCCGGTGTTCGCGCCGGCGGTCCCCGTGAGCTCGCTGCGCGGCGCGGTGTCGTCGCTCGGCGTGCAGCAGGTCGGTCAGCTCGTGATCGCGAACGCCGGCCGCACGCTCTATGAAGTGCCGAAGAAAGCCGCGCTCGAGATGTATCCCGAGCTGTGGAGAGTGATGTTCCACGACGCGATGGCCAACGCGTTCACCGCGGGCCGCCTCGCGCTCGATGTCCGCGGCGCGAACAGCGAGGTCGCGCTCATCGCGGGTCTCCTCGTCGACGCGGGTCGTCCCGTCGGCTTGCAGATCCTGTGCGAGATGGTCGAGGACGGCATGGCCCGCCCCGACGATGTCGAAGCGATGGCGATCCTCGACGAGGTCACGCCCACGCTCGGTGGAATCGCCGTGCGCAAGCTCGAGCTGCCGCCCGAGCTCTCGACCGCGTGCATGCCCGACACGCTCGAGCCGACGATCGATGGACACATCGCGCGCCTCGTCTCCGCGATCGGCGCGGTGCAGCGACGCACGCCACGCATCTGGTCCGCCGCGAGCGAGGTCGTTCGTCACGGCGACAAGATCGGCCTGCAGCCGTACCAAGTGCGTGCGCAGTTCGGCGAGCGCGAGTCGTACCTCGCACAAGCGCGCGCGTTTAGCGATTAGCTCACGGCAGCACGGGCGCCATCTCGAGCGACACGGTCTTGCGCTCCGCGCGCGCGAGCGTGAGCTCGAGGTAGCTCGAGAAGTAGCTGTCGTGCCGCAGCTCGAAGCGATGCGTGCCCGCCTCGACGGCGACGCCGCCGCGCAACGCGCGGAGCGGGCCGATGAAGCGCCCGTCGACGTAGAGCTGCGCGTCCAAAACGTTGGACGCGAGCTTCACGATCGCGTCGTCGCGATCCACGCCACCGCTGCTCTTCTGCGCACCGCCGCACGCCGCGAGCGCGATCACCATCGCGAGCGCTTTGGTCACGGCGCGACTCCCAGCGCGAGATCGATGATCTGGCCGTTGACCTTCACCTTCACGCTGCTGTCCGCCGTGGGCGCCTTCTTCACGATCTGCGAGATCCGCTCGATGGACTCCGACGTGGCGACACCGATGACCCACCCGCCAGGCGAAAGACGGCGCAGCACGGCGGTCTTCACGCCCTTGGCACCTTGCAGGTATTTGAGCTCTGCCGCGACGAGGCCCCACGGCGTCCTCGACGAGAGACGCACGAGCACCACGCCCGGCTCGCCGATCGGCGTGTCGTTGCCGGTGAACGGACCGCCGCCGGTCAGCACCTGGCGCTGTGGAGGCAACACGTCACTCGCGGCAGCGACGAGCGCGTGCTCGACGGTCTTGCCGATCACGCTCGGCTCGATGCCCTTCGTCGCGTAGATCGCGCTGCCCTGCCCCACGACCTTGCGGCTGCGGCGCTCGATCATGCGAATGGTCGCAGTCACGGGCACCGTGTCGACGGCAAGTCCACGCACGGCCACGGGCCGGCCGACGGTGACGCCCGCGACCGCAGCGACATCGGCCTTCACGCCCTCGGCGATCGCGATCGCTTCGTCGTCATCGAGCGGAAGCGCGCCGCCGACCTTGGCCACGGCGCCGCTCGCTGGCGCGCGCTTGGGCAACATGCCCGCACCGCGGAGCGCGCTGGTCAGCGCCGCGGATCCGGGCACCTCCTTCTCGCCGCCCGATCCATACGTGGCGCGCGGGCCCGACGGGTCATCGATGCGGAGGAGCAGCGTCGCGAGCTTGGTCGGAATGTCGAGCTCGGCGAGGCGGGCCAGCATCTTGTCCCGATCGACACGCACCGTGACGGCGAGTTGCCGGCGATCGCCCGCGGTCGTGTCCTTGTTGACCGTGAACTTCGCGACCCACAGGCGCGCGCGGCCGATGATCTCTTTGTCGAGATCCGCTTTGCGCAGCGCGCGCACGTCCGGCGAGACGAGCTCGGCGAGCGCCATGCTCACCGCGCTCGCGAACGCCTCGTCGAGTGCGGCGACGCGGGGGTCGCCGCCGGCCGTGTCCGCGTCACCCTCGGCTTCGTACGCGACGATGTCCTCGGCGTGCGCCAGAGGTGCAGCTGCGAGGACGAGACCGAGAACGAGCGATGCGCGGACCACGCCGAGAGCCTAGCAAACCCGACGAGGCCGCGTCGCGATTACTCCTTCTTCTCGATGATGTGGAACTCGACGCGACGATTCTGATAGCGACCCTCTTCGGTGCTGTTGTCGCCGATCGGCTTGTCCTGACCGAAGCCTTGCGTGGTCAAGCGGCCGGTCGCGATGCCCTTGCCGACGAGGTACGTCTTCACGGACTGCGCGCGCTGCTCGGACAACTTTTGGTTGAACTCCGGCGTCGCGGTCGAGTCGGTGTGGCCTTCGATGCGGACCTTCAAGATCTCGGGGTGCTCCTTGAGGTTCTTCACCACGTCGTCGAGCACCGACTTCGATTGCGGCAACAGCACCGCCGAGCCGGTCTCGAACTGGACCTTGTCGCGCAACTCGATGAGCTCGGGCGGCGGCTCCTCGGGCGGCGGCGGAGGAGGCGGCTCGGGTTCGGCCACGGGCTCGGCGGGCGGCGGTGGCGGTGCTTCGGTGATCGGCGCGCAGCGATAGCTCGGCGCGGACCAGCCCGACACCGGACGACACACTTCGGGCCCCTTCGGTGTGGCGCACGCGCCGACGAAGAGAAGGAATGCGATCGACTTACAGCGCATACGACACCCCCAACGTGAGCGAGCGGAAATCTGCGCCCGTTCCATCCGCGCCACCTGCGAGCGCGGGCAAGCTAAACGCCAGTCCGAGGTCGAGGTGATCCGATACGCGGTACCGCGCGCCGAGCGACGCGCCCAGCACCCACGCATCGCCCGCGCCCTCGAACGGCGTGGCGAACGCGAGCTGCAGGTATCCCGTGACCGCCGGCGTCAGCGCGTATCCCGCGGTGACCGGAATGCTCAGCGCTTCTTTGTTGGTGTCGCGCTCGGTGAGACCGATGAACAAGCTCGGCTGCACCTCGAGCGCGAACTTGTCGCCGAGGCGATGACGACCGAGCACGCCGACCTTGAGGGCGAGCGCGAACGGATCGAAGTCATTCACGAACAAGCCACCGTCGAAGGCCCACGCGCCCTTCAAGCGATAGCGCGCGTCGATGCCGACGCCCGAGTACACGGACGCGCAGCCGTTGGACGATCCGGTGATGCACAGCGCATCGCCCACGCCGCCGATCACACCCGACGCTCCGATCGTCGAGTGCACGAGACCGAGCGTCAGATCATCGGTGACGCCGTACCAGAGGTCCGGCGAGATCGACACGGGTTTGAACGCCGCGTCGGTCGACAAGTTGATCTCGACGAACGCGTTCACGAGCAACCTGCCCTTGGGCATGGTGACTTGATCGGAGCCCGTAGGTTGTCCCTCGCCGTCTGCACTGACCGACGCGGATGTACCGTCGGTGGTCGATGCGGAGAGCGTCGCGCCTTGTGCGAACGCTGCGGCGGGTGCGCCTACGAGTCCCAGGATCAGGATCTTCCTGATGACTTGCATAGGCCGGTTGTACGTACGATCGCGGCTGGATATGCACTTCAGCGCGTCGTTTGTCGTTCTGTTAACCGTCGGCTCACCGTGGCAGCGTGATGCGAACGACAGCGCGCGCTGTAAAGTTACAGTGCTACTCCCACTCGATCGTGCCGGGCGGCTTGCTCGTGATGTCGTAGACCACGCGGTTCACGCCTTTCACCTCGTTCACGATGCGCGTCGAGATGCGGCCGAGCAGATCGTACGGCAGCTGCACCCAATCCGCGGTCATGCCGTCGCGCGAGTGCACCGCGCGCAAGCACAGCGTCTCTTCATACGTGCGTGCGTCGCCCATCACGCCGACCGACTTGACCGGCAACAGCACGCCGAACGACTGCCAGATCGACTCGTAGAGACCGGCCGCGCGGATCTCTTCCTCGATGATGGCGTCCGCGTTGCGCAGCACGTCGAGCCGCTCCTTGGTCAGGTGACCGAGGCAGCGCACCGCGAGGCCTGGCCCCGGGAATGGTTGGCGCCAGACCATGTGGCGCGGGAGACCGAGCTCGAGGCCGAGCTGGCGGACCTCGTCCTTGAACAGCTCGCGCAGCGGCTCGACGAGCGCGAGCTTCATGCGCTCGGGGAGACCGCCGACGTTGTGATGTGACTTGATGACCGCGGACGGCCCCTTGAACGAGACCGACTCGATCACGTCCGGATACAGCGTGCCTTGCGCGAGGAAGCTCGCGCCCTCGATGAGCTTCGACTGCTCCTCGAAGACCGCGATGAACTCGTAGCCGATGATCTTGCGCTTCTTCTCCGGATCCGTGACGCCCTCGAACGCCTTCAGGAAGCGGTCCTCGGCGTCGATCACGCGCAGATCGACGTGAAAGTGATCGCGGAAGATGGTGGCGACGTAGTCCCGCTCGCCTTTGCGGAGCACGCCGTTGTCCACGAAGATGCACGTGAGCCGATCGCCGATCGCTTTGTGCAGCAACGCCGCAGCGACGGACGAATCCACGCCGCCCGAGAGCCCGCAGATCACGCGACCGGTCTCGCCGACCTGCGCGCGGATCTTGGCGATGGCCTCGTCGACGAACGACGCCATCGACCAATCGCCCGCGGCGCCGACCACGCCGAACAGCCAGTTCCCGAGGAGCTCCGCGCCGCGCGGCGTGTGAACGACCTCGGCGTGAAACTGCACGCAGTGGATCTTCTTGGCGGCGTTGGCGAACGCGGCGAACGGACAGTTCTCCGACTCGCCCGTGTGCTCGAAGCCCGCGGGGATCGCGTCGACGTGATCGCCGTGCGACATCCACACCACGAGATCGTCGCCGGCCGCCACGCTCTTGAACACACCCGCGTGCGCCCCCGCATCGCGCACGCGCACCGTGGCGCGCCCGTACTCGCGCTTGTCCGCGGGGCGAACGACACCGCCCAACAGACGCGCCGTGAGCTGCGCTCCGTAGCAGATGCCGAGGATCGGGATGCCGAGGTCGTAGAGCTTGGGGTTGATGGTGGG
>JAEYYV010000191.1 GCA_023428295.1 Pseudomonadota bacterium | reverse complement strand
AACGCGAAGGCGGGCGCGGAGCGCCAGCCGCGCGGCGAGCTCGCCGCGGATCTCATCGAGACGCTCGATCACATCGTCGCGCAGCAAGATCCGCCGATCCTGCCGAGCGCGGAGTCGTCGATGGAGCGACAAGCGACGCGCGATCTCGAAGCCGGCAACTTCGACAGTCTCGCGCCCGCGATCACGAGCCCGTCGTGGGGCATCGCGCGCGTCGCGCTCCTCGCGTGCGAGTTCCGCAAGGAAGACGAGAGCGGCATCCCCGTCTCCTCGCGCGCACTCGAAGCAGCGGTCGCGATCCTCGCGCGCACCGAGGGCACCAAAGAGCCGGAAGCGTGCCTCGCTCGCGTGCGTGCGCTGCGCATTCGCGACAACGCGTTCATCCAGATCGATCCGCCCCCGCCGCTCGGCACGCGCTACACGCAAGAAGAGTTCGATCGCGCGTACGCGGAGCGCGATCGCCGCCCCAATCGCCCGAGCGCGATCCAGAGCTTCGCGCGCTGACTACCTGCGCGCGACGACGCAGATCTCGCGACGATTCGCAGGCAAGTGCCGCATGCGCACGTCCGGCAAACCCATCTCGCGAATGCGGCGCGCGAGCTCGGACAGCTCGTCGACAAACTGCCAGTCGTTCATCTTCAGCGTGATCACCGCGCCCACGAGCGACTTCTTCAGGTGCGGCATGAGCCGCGCGATCTCGTGCAGCGCGACCTGCGGCGCGAGGTTCACGTCGACCAACAGCCACGCGATGTTCGATGGCAGCTCCTCCCACCGCAGCGCGCCCACCTTCTTCTCGAGATGCGTGACGCCTTTCATCGCGCGCACGTTGTCGGCGAGCGCGCCCGTGTCCACCGCGATCACCTCGAGCCCGCGCTGCGCGAGCGCCATCACCGCACCACCGGGCGCCGCGCCGATCTCGAGGGCCACCTGCCCTGCTTCGACCGGCAGCTTCGCCCACGCGATCGCCTCCTCGATCTTCGCGTAGGCGCGCGAAGGCGCACTGTCCGGAACGCGGACAGCACGCACACCACCGGGGCTCGCACCGCGCGTGACCTCGTGCCGATGCGCGCCGATCCACACGGGCTCGTCGGCGCTGGGCGCGACGATCACGTCCGCGACGAGCTCGCCCTCGCGCGCGTCGTCGCCGATCGACGCGTCTCCTTCGTGCACCGCGGTCGGCGAGGCCAGCTGCGCCCACGGCACGAGCAGCGCGAAGTCCGCCTCCGGATCGCGCGCGAACACGTGCACGCGATCCGCGCGCACGTTCGCGAGCTGCGCCTTCGCCGTCTCCACGTCGCCCGCCGCGCCCACCGATCGTCCCCACACGCGCGCGAACACCGAGCCCGGCGTGTCCTCGGGCGCGAGCACCCCGGACGCCTTGAACGTGACGAGCCCGGGACGCGAGTACGCGAACCGCAAGTCGGGGCGCGTGCGCGCGACCTCGCGCTTCACCGCCGGCTCCATGCCGGGCAAGCACGTCGCGAACGCGAAATCGGCCACGCCGCACGATACAGTGCGCGCGCGTGTACCGCTTCTTCTATTGGCTCGTCTTGCAGCGGCTTCCCGCGGAGCCGACCCATCGCTGGTCGGTCGGGCTCCTGCACCTCGCCTTCGCCATCCCGGGCGTTCGCTGGCTCGCGCGCCGCTACTTCGCCACGCGCGATCCGGTCCTGCGCACGCACGTGTTCGGCAAGGACGTCCCCGGCCCGCTCGGCTTGGCCGCGGGGTTCGACAAAGACGCGCAACACGTTCGCGAGATGCTCGCGCTCGGCTTCGGCTTCATCGAGATCGGCACCGTCACCGCCGAAGCCCAACCGGGCAACCCGACGCCCCGCTTGTTCCGCTTGCCGCGCGACAAGGCGCTCGTCAATCGCATGGGCTTCAACAACGATGGCGCCGCCGCCGCCGCCCGCCGCCTCGTGCATCGCCCGTCGGACGCCGTGGTCGGCATCAACATCGGCAAGACCAAGCGCGTCTCCGAAGCCGACGCGATCGCCGACTTCACGACGAGCGCGGGCTACCTCGCCACGTTCGCCGACTACATGGTCGTCAACGTCAGCTCGCCCAACACGCCCGGCCTGCGCGATCTGCAAGCGGTCGACAAGCTGCGCCCGCTCCTCGCCGCCGTGCGCGCGAAGTGCGACGAGGTCTCGCCCCTGCGCCGGATCCCGCTGCTCGTGAAGATCGCGCCGGACCTCGCGGACGCGGACATCGACGCGGTCGCCGACCTCGCGCTCGAGCTCGGCCTCGACGGCATCATCGCGACGAACACGACGATCTCGCGCGCGGGCCTCGTCACACCAGCAGCCGACGTCGAAGCGCTCGGCGCGGGCGGCCTCTCGGGCGCACCACTGCGCGAGCGCTCGCTCGCCGTGCTGCGCCGACTGCACGCGCGCGTCCAATCGCGGTGCATGCTGATCGCCGTCGGCGGCATCTCGACCGCCGACGATGCGTGGGCGCGCATCCGCGCAGGAGCCACCCTCGTGCAGGGCTACTCCGCGTTCATCTATCACGGCCCGTCATGGGCGCGTGATGTCCATCGCGGTCTCGCGAAGCTCGTGCGTGCGCACGGCTACTCGTCGATCAGCGATGCGATCGGCACCGACAGCGTCGACGCCTGATCCGGGATCGGAACTATTCGACGCGCAGCCCGATCAGGGCGTGCACGACATGATGTTCGGATCGGTGTTGCACGTGAGACCACCCGGGCACGTGTTGCCCGGACCGCACGAGATCTCGCACGCCATGCTGAACGTGTACGTGGTGCTCGCGGCGAGCGCCCCCGCGGGGGTGCGAGCCGTGAGCGCGCTGCACGTCGGAACACCGCTCGCGTCACCCGTGTAGAGACCGGCGCAGACCGAGTCGCGCGTGGTCGGGTTCGGGTTGAAGCTCGCTGGGTCGACCATCGACTGCGCGTTGGTCATGAACGTTCCGTCCATGACGCACAGGTTGGTGCAAATGCCCATCGTGGCACCTGCCACGTAGCTGAGGCAGCCCGGAGCATTTGCCGGGCAGTCCGCGCCCTGCATCGCGACAACACACTTCTGACCGAGACCCGTCAGCGCCGCAGGCCCATCGGGCGCGGCGTCGGCCATCGGCGCGGCGTCGACACCCGAGCTGCCACCGTCATCGCCACACGCGGCGACAGCAAGGACCATGGAAGCGAACAAAAAGCTGCGCATTGGAACCCCTCTCTTGATGGCGGCCGTTATACACAAAGTTGGCGCCAACGAAATACTTCGTGGCGCTGTCACTCACCCACGGCCCGTGTAACGCCCCGTTCGCGCCCTGCTAAGGTGGCGCCATGGCCATTCGTAAGATCGCGCAGATCGGGCACCCCGTGCTGCGGCAAAGCGCACGTGAGGTAAGTCGCGAAGAGCTGGCCACGCCGCAGATGCAGTCGTTCATCGACGACCTCGTCGAGACGATGCGAGACGCGGAAGGCGCTGGTCTGGCCGCCATCCAGATCTACGAGCCGATCCGCATCTGCGCGATCGAAGTGCGCAACAACCCGCGCTATCCCTACAAGCCGCCGATCCCGCTGACCATCCTCGTGAATCCGATCCTCACGCCGATCGGCGACGAGGAGTTCACGAACAATGAAGGCTGCCTCTCGGTACCGAACCTACGAGGGATGGTGAAGCGCCACCTCTCGGTGCGCTGCCAAGCGTGGGATCGCTACGGCAACGCCATCGACGAAACCGTCCGCGGCCTGAAGGCGGGCACGTACCAGCACGAGGTGGATCACTTGCACGGCAAGATCTTCGTCGATCGCGCCGATCCAGCCACGTTCTCGACGTGGGCCGAGTTCGATCGTCACCACAAGGCGGCGTTCGTCGAGCGCATCAGCGCGCTGGTCGCGCGCGTCGGCTCTTAGCGTGCGCCTGGTTTAGTTGGCCGAGGTGAAGGTGCGCGAGGTCGAGACCGCGTGGGCGCGCGTTCCCTCGAAGATCCCCGTCGTCGCGGGCAGCGGTCGCGTCATTCTCACGAAGGCGTTCACATCGGTCGCTCCCGCATAGTCGGTGACCGTCCAGGTGAGGTTCTGCCCGCCGGGAAGCGGGCGTTCGGGAACGGCGGGTACCGTCGTCGTGAGCTTCGAGGTGAACACGTGGAAGGAGACGTTCGCGTTCCCGATCACCACCTCATGAACCGTGTCGGCGGTGGAGGTCCACGTCAATGGCGTGGTCGTCGTCACCCCCGTTGCGCCAACGACGGGAGCCGTTTGCTGCGGGGGAACGAGCATCGTGTACGTGACGTCCGCCGCCGCACCGTTGATCGCCTGCGATCGCGATGACGTTGCGCCGCCTGCAGTCGTCGTGGCGAAGAACCCCGTCGAAAACTCAGCTCCCAACGCGGGGACGATGCTGTTGATCGTCGCGCTCGTGAACGAGGGATAGTCGATGGACGCCCCCTGAAACTGTTGCGTCATCGTTACCGTCGGAGCCGGGAAGCCCGCGGGTTGCGTCAGCGTTCCCGTCACAGCCGCCGTGGTTCCGAGCGCCGCGAGGCTGACGTTGACGGTCGCCGTCGCTGCATTGAGAGTGGTGTTCGTCGTGCCGTAGAAGTAGCCCGTTGGCTGACCCGCGGTTCGCGTCATCTGGAGAGCGTGAAGAGTCCCCGTGCTCGCACTCGCTGTAAAACCGCGAGCTGTCAGGTTGGTCCACGTTCCGGTTGTCGACAGTTGCGTTCCGCCCTTGCTCCAAGCGACGAGCATCGAGTCGGTGTTGTTCCCTGCTCCGAGTCGGCTGCCGCTGACGTTCGAGCTGCAGATCTGGCCGATCGTACAGAAAGTGCCGATGATGAAGGACTGAGAGGCCACATCGACAATCGGGTCGGCCACGGTGAGGTCGTCGTAGTAGTAGACCGTCGGGATCGGGGTCCCGATCGGACCCGAATCGCCGAGTGTATAGAGATCGTAGGGTGGAGTGACGTCCGTAAACGTGAACACCCCACCGGCACCGGATTGCACGACTGGCTTGCCGATAATACCCACCGTCACATTTTGGGTGTTGCCGCGGAGCTTTCCGCTCACGGTGATCGTCGTGGTCGTGACGGACACGCTCGCGTCGTGATCCGCGCCGCCACCACTCGCGCGAACGGTGACCGTTCCCGTACCCGGTCCCATGCCGCCGACCGCGGTGATGGTGAGCTCGGCCGTGTCGGTGCCCTCGGGGAGCGATGCGGGTGAGAAGCTCGCCGTCAGGTTCGCCGGCAGGTTCGGCGAGGTCAGCGCGATGTCGCCCACGGTTCCCGTGCGGGCAACCGACACTGCCACGGTCATCGAGCTGGCGATCGGCAACGTGAGCGACGCCGGGTCGACGGACAACGTGAAGGTTCCACTGCCGCTGCCGCCTCCGTCGCCGCCGCCACCCCCATCCGTCTTGTTGTCCGCGACATTACCGCACGCACCAACCACACATGTCAGAGCAAGAGCTAACCAGGGCTTCATGGGTCGAGGATATACGCTCGCCACGGGCTCCATGCGCCCAAACGTGTGAGCACACGCACGGAAATCGGTCCTGCGCCTTGTTCCAAGACGCGGCGCGCGGTTTGCTCGTAGCTCATGGCGCGTAAGCGCAAGTCGGGAAAGGCAGCGGCGGCGGAAACGCCTGCTCTTGCGGACGCGCTTCCGCAGGTGACTGCCAAGGCGGGGCGCAAGAAGAAGGAGAAGCCCGCGGGTCCGCTGATCACCGTGCGGCACATGCAGCGGCGCGACATCAATCGCGTCTGGGACTTCTTGAAGATCAGCTTTCGCGACGTCAACGCGGAGACCGTCGAGTACCAGCGCCCGCGATCGAAGCATCGCTTCGAGGAGATCTACGAAGAGGAAGGCATCGAGCAGCTGTTGTTCGAGGTCGAGGGCGACATCGTCGCGTACGCCGAGTGCAGCTACGAGGTGACCGGATCCGACAACTGGATCAACCCGCGGTACTTCGAGAAGCGCGACATGCGCCCGCTGTTTGTCGACGAGCTCGCCGTGCATCCCGACTGGCACGGGCGCGGCGTGGGCTCGTTCGCGATGGAGCAGCTGCATCACCTCGCGCGCGTGCACGGGCTCAATCACTTGGTGCTCGAGGTCGCGGAGAACAACGAGCGCGCGCTCGCCTGGTACAAGAAGCGCGCGTTCAAGAAGCTCGACGCGGCGATCTTCATGGCCTGCCCCGTCGAGATCGAGCCCGAGCTGCTGCCGCCGCGCGAGCTGCCGCCGCCGAAGGAGACGGCGGCCGTGAAGTCGAGCGCAGACGACGACGACGACTCGATGGGCTGAGACCGCCCGCGACACGTCGCGCGTCGCGACCGCTTCACTCGGTTCGCGTCGGTCGCGCGCACTGCATCTCGACATGCGTCGTCGGCGCCAGCGTGTCTTGCGATCGACGGTGATACGCAGGCGGCCGCTGCAAGGCGCGGCATCGGGCGCGATGTCGTAGCAATCACCGTTCGCGGGACACGGCGGTACTAGGGTTCGCGAACCGTCGCAACGTCGAACGCTCGCACGGCCATCTCACCGCCACATGCATCGCCACCATGAATCTTCGATCCCGAGGATCGAGCTGCAGCCGCAGCAGTTGGAGAGAGCAGGAGACCAGGAGAGCAACTGGAGAACCTGCCCAACGCATGCCGCCGCGGTCCACGTGATCAGTTCAGCGGTTGAATATTGGGTGAGGCCGTGATCGCCGTGGTCGGCACACTGGTGGTGATGTAGCCACCCGCGCCACCGCCGCCACCTCCGCCCGTCGCATTCCCGGAACCCAGACTGCCCGTCGTCGCAAACCGAGTTCCGGCGAATCCCGCGCCGCCGGCACCACCACCACCGCTCCCGTTTCCGCCAGTCGCGGGCAGCGTCGGATCGCTGCCCGGCTCATTGGCGCGGAGGCCGGTCATGCCGCTGCCACCACCGCCACCGCCGCCGCCACCGTTCGCCATCAGGATTCCTCCTGCGCCACCGATGCTCTTTGCGACGAGCACGATCATGCCACCGCTTCCACCACCACCACCACCCGCGGTATTGCCGCCGCCGCCTCCGGCTGCACCCGATGCGTTAATCGCTCCGTTATTGAACGTGATGCCTTCTCCCGCGAGAAGGTAGATCGCTCCACCACCGAGCCCGGCTGCGCCACCCGGCTGGGTGTTGGCCTCTGCTCCGGGGAAGCCATTACAGCCGGCGCGCAGCTTGAGGGCACGCATCGCGTCTGCATCCGCAGCAACACCCGCGACCGAGAGTGAAAGCGATCCAGGTCCGCCGTTGCCACCTGCGCTCGTGAACGAGCCACCGGCCCCGCCACCGCCATCCCTCGCGGCGGCCATGGGTGCCTTGCAATTCGCCGCTGGCGCTCCTGCACCGGCCTTCAACCCATTCGCGTGACTCGCGATATCGATTTGCGCCGAGATGCTGATCGACTTCGCCGCGAACAGAACGAGCGGGCGTGGACCGCTGACGTTGAGCTTCGCGCTGATGGTGATATCGGAGGCGATGATGATGCACGCGTCGGGCTGCTGCTCGGCCTTCCAGCTCGCCGGTTGCGCAGCGAGACATTCGCTGGTGCCGAAGCGGGTATCGAAGTTCATCGCCGAGGTGAACGATTCTCCGGGACGCAGACCTGCCATCCTGGAGGCCCCAGGCAGAACTCAGCCGCCATCTCGCTGCCGTTGCCTGCACCGTCCACCTTGAAATCCTCAATACCGAGGATCGAGCTGCAACCTGAAAGCAACAACAACACCGCCCTGCGCATGGGCAGTACACTAGCAAAGAATCCAGCGGCGCCACCGTAGCCGGGATCAACACCAGCGTTCCTTCGAAGTTGTCGCCGCCGCTGCTCGACTCGGCGTGTGTAGCGTGCCGTCGTAGTTGCGCGTCCGCCCGCCGGCCCCATCGTCCTCGTCGATCAGCATCATGGTCATGACGCCCGCATCGCCCGCGTTGGCCCCCAGCTCCGACGGTGCCGACCACGGGGCCCTGCTCACCGCTCGAGCTCAGCGTGCCCATGTCCGAGGTGGCGAACCCGACGTGCAGATCGGGCAATCGCCCATCGACGGTCAAATCGTCGAACAACCTCGGCGCCGACTTCGCCAACGCGACCTGCGCGCCTAACGCGACCTGCGCGCCGTGCCGTGAAGTCGAGCGCAGACGACGACGACGACTCGATGGGCTGAGACCGCCAGCGACACGGCACGTGTCGCGACCGCTTCATTCGGTTCGCATCGGTCGCGCGCACTGCACCTCGACATGCGTCGTCGACGCGGGCGTGCTCTTCCGGTCGAGGGTGACCCGCAGGGTGCCGTTGCAAGCGACGGGATCGGGCGCGATCTCGTAGCAATCGCCGTTCGCCGGGCATGGCGGCACCGGGGTTCGCGATCCGTCTTGCACGTCGAACACCTCGCACGTGGTGGTGTCGATCGAGGTCGCGTCGTCGAGACACGCGACGCCGAGCGAGCGCTTGATCGTGTTCGCGATGCGCGTGGCGGTCGCGTCGTAGTTGTCATCGCAGATCGAGTAGCGGCCTCCGCGTGACGCGAAGCTGTCGGCGAACGCCGCAAGGCGAAGGGCCGGATCGGCCGCGCTCGGACCGGTCGGTGACAGGCGGGTACACGCGTGACCGAGCGCGAGCCGCGGGCCGTCACCGAACTGTGCGGTCACGAGCTCGATCGTATCGGGCGCGACGGGCGGCGCGATGATGGCGGAGAACGTGGTGCGCGCGCGATCTGCCGCCTCCATCGCGGACTCGTGATCGCCGGATCGTCGAGGTAGCGCGACGTCGCATCGGCGCGGCAGTTGGTCTTCGTACCGGGCTCGTCGTGCGGCTGGTCGCACACGAGCCCGAACCGCGTGCACCGAAAACTCGAGAGCGGACCGAGCGCGGGGTCGTTGGCGAAGAGGCCCGCATCGCGCACCGAGCAGTCATCCTCGTCGGCGAGCACGATCACCGCGCGGC
>JAEYYV010000121.1 GCA_023428295.1 Pseudomonadota bacterium | reverse complement strand
CCGGCACCCGTGCCGCAGCCCTCGCTCGCGCGCCCCACGGCCGAGCCTGCAGGCAGCACGATCGGTGGCGTGGGGCAGCCCGCGCCGGTGTTGCCGCTCCGCGATCGCGATGGCGGCGGCAACGGTGCCGCGCCGAAGCGTTCGCTCGTCGGTCAGGGCGCGAAGCAGCGCGTCGGTCGCTCGGTCTCCATCCCGTCGCGTCGCGGCGTCACCGTCGAGCCGCTCGATCCCAAGATCGTTCGCATGCTCGATCTGCAGTCGAACATCCTCGAGCGTCTGCGCGCCAAGTTGGATCTCGACAAGATCCCGCTGGAGCGCCTGCACGAAGAAGATCTGTGGCAACGCGCCGAGCGCGCCACCATCGATCTCGTCGAGACGCTCGACACGTCGGGCGAACTGCCCAAGTACATCGATCAAGACACGTTGATCAAAGAGACGCTGTCCGAGGCGCTCGCGCTCGGACCGCTCGAGGATCTGCTCGCCGACGAGAAGATCGACGAGATCATCATCGATCGCCGCGATCGCGTCGTCGTCGGCAAAGACGGTCAGCTTCGCGGATCGGGCAAGGCGTTCTCGTCCGACGACGTCTTCGAGCGCGTCGTGAAGCGCCTCGTCGCCGAAGCAGGCGCGAGGATCGATGACTCCACGCCGATCGTCGACCTGCGCATGCGCGATGGCACGCGGCTCACCGCGGCCGTGGCCCCGGTCGCTGCGCGTGGCGCGTGCCTCGTGCTGAAGAAGCCGGCCACGCCGATGCCGCAGCTCGCCGATCTCGGTTCGCGAGGCGCGATGTCGCCGGGCATGGCCGACTTCCTCGCCACGTGCGTGACCGCGCGCCGCAACATTCTCGTGTGCGGTGGCCCCGGCTCGGGCAAGACCACGGTGGTCGCGGCGCTGGCCGCTGCATCGCCCAAGGGCGAGCGCGTCGTCTCCATCGAGGAGATCGCCGAGCTGTCCATCGCACGCGACGAGTGGATCCAACTCGAGACGCGCGCTGGCGTCGGCAAGGCCGTCTCGGTGGATCTGACCAACCTCCTCGAGACCGCACTCCGCCTCGTGCCGGATCGCCTCGTCGTCGGTGAGGTGCGCGGCGATGAAGCGCTTCCGCTCGTCCACGCACTCAACGCGTCGGTCGACGGCGCGGTCGTCGCGATGACGGGCGAGGGGGGCAACGCAGCGCTCTCGCGGCTCGCCACGCTCGCGCGTGCGGCGGGTGCGCACGAAGGCGCGATCCGCGAGCTCGTCGCGCAGGCGTTCGAGATCGTGGTCCACGTCGCGCGCACGTCCGACGGATCGATCAAGGTGCTCTCGATCGAAGAGGTCCTCGGCTACAACGAGCTGGAGTTCGATACGCGCGTTCTGTTCGAGCAGCGCGGCGCGGCGTTCTCGCCCACGGGCCACGTGCCGAAGTTCTACTCGGAGCTCGAGGCGCGCGGCATCCCGGCCGACCAAGCGGTCTTTCGCTAAGCCGCAGTACCTAGCGGCGACGCGGGCTGCGGTGCGATCGCTCGTGCGCGAGCCACGCGGCGAGCACGCGGACGTCCTCGAAGTCCTCGGTGTCGCGAGACACGACACGGATCGTCTTCGTGATCGTTGCGAGATCGTGGCGCAGCGCCTCTTCCACGGTGGCCGGCGTGATCCGCACGTAGGGTGGCGCGTCGAGCTGATAGCGCCAATGCTCCTCGGCGCTGTCGAGCTCGCGCTCGAGCTGCGCGACTTGCTCGACGAGCAAGCGATTGAAGTGAACGAGGCGCTCGTCGGCGAGCGTATCGATGTGCGCGCGATCGACTTGCTCCACGCGGAGCTGCAGCTCGAGGAGCGCGAGCAAATCGCCCGCCTCGTAGGCCGCGTTGACCTCCTGCATCAGCAGTGTCTTGCGCGCGCGCTCGTCGGCATCGCGCTCGTGATCCGGGTGCAAGGCGAGGGCGAGCTTGCGGAAGATGTCCTGCAGCGCCCGCGAGGTATCCGCACGCTCGCGCTCGCGGGCCACCTCGCGCGCGGCTTGCTTTGCCGACTTCTTTCGGCTCGCGCGCTGCGCCGCCGCGCGCTCCGCCGCCTCGCTCTCCTCGCGCTCGCGATCCTCGAGCACAGCGTCAACCTGCTCCTTCAGCTCCTCGAACGAGGAGACATTTTCGTCCAGCTCCACGCCGAGCTGATCCTCGATCAGCTCCTTCATCATGTGCAGCTGCGCCGCGCGGTCGCGATCCACCTCGGCATCGAAGTCACTGCGCGTGTGGCGATTGTAGAGCGCCTTGATCTCGTCCGTCGGCGCTCCCTCGAGGATCCGCCGAGCCATGTCCACGATCAGATGCCCGAGCAGCTTCTTGTCCCGCGCGGAGAGCCCTTTGGCGGTGAGCTGCCGATCGAGCAAGCGCACGAGGGTGCCGAGGCTCGCGTAGTACTCGCGACGGAGGCGATCGAGATCCGCGATCAGCTGGTGCAGCAGCGGCGTGGCGGTGGACCACGCGGCGATCTTCTTGCGGGTGCGCTCGACCTTCTTGATGAGCGTATTGAAGCGCTGCTGATGCTTGCCCAGCTTGCGCGCCGCCTGCGGAACGATCCGCAGCGCGTTGCGGCTTCCCGACGTAGACATTCACGCTACGTAGCACGCTCGACCGATCAAAATTTGCCCCCGATCGATCAGGGAGGTACCGGTGGAGCATGCGCATGGGGATCGCCGTCGTGCTCCTGTTGGGATCGGTGTCCGTCGCACCCGCCGACGCGCGCCCGCGACTCGAAGCGTTCACGTCCAGCGCCCCAGCGTGGGCCAAGGACTGCTCCGTCGATCTCGTGGCGCTCGGCGAGGGTGCGTTCTCCGTCGCGATCGCGTGTCGCGACTCCGAGGAGCTCGTGCTCGAGCGCAAGGCAAAGACCCGCGTCGCGAACGGCACGATCACGACGTTCGACGGCGCGACACGCGTGCTCGTGTGGCGCACCGGCAAGTACGCGACCGACGTCTACTCGTGCACCTCGACGGCGGAGGGCGAGCCCGCCGCGCGTTGCAAAGCGCTCGTCGAGGCGGTCGCGAGCTCGACGATCGTTCGTCGTGGAGCCGCGGCGTTCTCGCGCCCGAAGAGCTAGTTTCCCTCGACGCGCTTCGCGAGATCGAGCACCTCGAGGTCGCGCGGCCACACGGCGCGTAGCAGCTCCAACAGGCCCTTCGCCGACTGCACGTCACCCGCGGCCAACGACTCGCGCGCTCCATCGAGCTGCGCCTTCTTCAGGGAGGGCGCGAGCAGCGACGTTCGCGTCGCCGCTTGCGCACGCGTGACCTCGTCGCCCGAGCGATTCGCGAGGCGGGCGAGCTGCGCGAAGAAGTAGCCCGCCTGGGGATGCTGCACACCCTCGGCGGTCTCCGCCGCCATGCGCACTTCGTCGAGCGCGTTGCCGATATCGCCCAGCGCCTCCGAGATGCGGCCGAGGTCGAGCCAGGCCCAGGTGAAGGCTGGATCGTCGGCGACGACTTGCTCGAGCATGTCGCGTGCGTCCTCGGTGGCGCCTTGCTCGAGCAGCGCGAGGCCGAGGCGCCAGCGAATGCCGGGCGAGGCAGCGTCGCGCTTCAGGTGCGCGCGCAATTGCTTCTCGCGGATCACGGGCAGGATCTCGCCGTCCTCGTCGAAGATGTCGTCGCGGAACTCGCCCTCGGCGTCGTAGATCAGCGCGTACGCGTCGAGGAGGCCGGCGAGCCACCGATCGATGCGCGTGCCGTCGCAGACATCGTCGTCGAGCGATTCGTCGGTGCGCCAGATGCGGCCGCGGTGATCCATGGCGATCGCGTCGCCCTCGAGCGTCGCGAACTGCCACTTGCCGGGCGTGGGCATCGTGACCTCGGTGCCGGGCACGATCTCGACGGTGTCGAGGTACATGCGCATGCCGTTACACCGCGCGTAGAGCTCGATCAGCGGTTCGGGCAGTCCGCGCGGCAGGTCCGCCGGCGGCTCCACGTCGTGCAGGCCGGGCACGGCTTCGTCGAGGAGTGCGAGCACGCGATCGATCCCACCGTCGTCGCGCCGGGAGTCCGAGCCCCGCTTCTTGGCCATGCGTCCGATCCTACTGCGAGAGCGGCATCGCGCCGGTGGCGACCATCGGCTCGCCGTTGCGATCGACACCGCGGAACACGGCGAGGATCTTCGTCCCCGTCGAGGGCGCCCCCACGTTCGCGAGCGCGGTGGCCTCCACGGCGCCTTGCGTGGGCGCCGTACCGAGGGACGTGCGGACGCCGCTGTCATCTTCGACGAGGATCTCGACGGTACCGGCGCCGAGCGCCGCGCCCGACACGACGATCGTCGAACCGATCGCGATGCTCAGCTCGCCGCGAAGGAGGTAGTCGAGCAGCGCAGCTTCGTAGGCGGCGACCTCGGGGAGAATCGCGCTGACTTGCTCGAGCATGCACTCGTCGTCCATCCAGAACGAGAGCACACCGTGATCGACCTTGTAGCGGGAGAGACACGTGCCCGCGGAGTTGCGGAACGTGGTGCCGTCGTCGCGGCTCGCGGCCATGAGGTTCAGGCGCGTGGGCAGTGACGGCTTTGCGCGGGCGAGGGGAGGGCGATTGTCGCCGCCGACGCGGCTCTCGCCGGGCAGGGTGTTCGACGAGAAATACGAGCGCGAGATCAGATCGGCGAGTCCGTTGCCGTCGGTGGCCGTGAAGAACTCGCGAAGCCGCGTGCGCTCGATCGCGCGCGCGGGCGCGGGCACGCCGAGGCGGCCATACGCGAGTGCGGCGATGCGCTCGAAGCGAGAGCCGAGATCGTCGGGACCGCCACCGAGTGGATCGAGATGGGCGAGCTCGTCGCCGCGAACGCGCGATGGAGATCCGAGATCGCCGAGCGCGTGGAGCGTGGCGCCGGCGGCAACGAGCGCGGCGGCCATGTGACGCGAGCGTTCACCGGGCGTCTTGGCGCTGACCGCTTTGGCGTACTGCGCGTAGAACGCATCGACGTTGAACGGGTTCTTCGCCGAGGTCACCCACTCGGGGGCGGGCACTCCGCGCTCGGGAAGATCCGCGCGGCCGATCGCCTCACGCACGCGATCGGTGACGCCATCGATCACGCCGCGGCCCGGCTTCTGCCAGCCGCGACGCGTGCTGGGATCGTAGAAGTGGTTCGCGCCGTGCGAGGCGGGAACATCGGCGAGCGCAGCGCCTGCCGTGAGCCACGACAGCGCGGCTTGTCGACCGCGCGCATCGGGCACCGAGCCGTGCGTCGGCGAGAGCAACTTGACCGCGTCGATCAGCGCGGGCGCATCGGCGGGCGGGATCGTGAGCGGCTCGAACAGGCCGCCCGTAAAGCCGAGGTTCACGAGGCGCTTGTGCAGCTTGCTGTTGAGCGCCGCTTGCTCCGCGAGACCTGCGTGGGTGGTCTCGGGCTCCCAGGCGTGTGCGACGCGCGGCGCGAGCGCGACAGCAGCCAACAAGATCGAGGCGAGGAGCTTCACTTCGTGCCTCCCGTCGACGCGCCGATCGGAGCGAGCAGGTTCTTGATGCGCCCGTACGCGATGTTCGCGAGAGCGGTGATGTCCTCGGGCGTGCTGCACTGGTTGGTGCCGCACGTGAGCAGCACCACGACGCCGCGCGGTGCATCGAGGAAGCCCACGCCGCGAATGTCCGCTTCGGTCGCGATGAACGACTTGTTCGCGATCACGTCCTGCTCGATGGTGCCGGGCAGCGAGCCGGCGAGCTCCTCGTAGCGCTCCTGGGCCTTGCCGGGATCGAGACGCCACAGACGAACCGCGACGTCCCACGTCTCGGGACGACCGAGCGCCTTGAAGTGCTGCGACGAGTACGTCGCCGTATCCGGATCGTCGGACAGAGGACCGGTCTCGAAGCCGCCGTCGTACTTCGTGCGGTTCTTGATGTCGGTCTCGTTCAAGAGCTGCGCGGCCACGACGTACTGACCGTCGCCACGTCCGGGGCGCAGATCGTCGCTCGCGGTCCGACGTCCGTCGAGCTCGGCGCTCGCATCCGCGACCTCCCACTGCGTGAGCGCGGCGACGGCAGTGCCACCACCGACGAAGCGGAGGTGACGCGCGTGCGAGAGCTCGGTACGCCAACGCTCGAGCAGCACTTGGTTCTCTTTCTGCGCGAAGTCCATGCGCGGACCGAGATCGCCGAAGCGACGATCGCTGCGATACGCGACGTAGCCGCGCTTGTAGACGAGCAGCGTGAACTCCGTGACGCGCGTGCCGCGCGGGATCGCTCCGAGGGCAGGGACGGAGTAGCCACCACCAGCATCCGTGGAGCCCACGAACTCCTTCGCGCCCGCGGGCTCGGGCAATCCCGCGCCACGCTCGAGCGTCCACGCCGCATAGACGAGCGCACCCGCGACGGGAGCATGGGTCGTGGCGTCGACGACGCGACCGGTGAACGGGCCGGCGAGCCTGCCGGCGTCGGGCACGTCGGGACGCGCACGGAACGGCGCCGTTCGCACGGCGGAGTCGACGCACGCGCCGAGCCCACACGCCACGAGGGCCGCAAAGATCACGAAGCGAGATGCGGCGTTACGCACGGAGCCGGCCGGTCTTAGCAAGTGTGGAGTTGCGTTGCAAACGGGCCCGGAGCCATTCCCGCGCCTCGCGCAACGACGTAGTCTCGATACGGGATTCAACGTTAGGGGAACGATGCGCTGTCAGATGTGTGGCCACGAAAGCCCGGCGGGGTCGTCCTTCTGCCTGAACTGTGGCAGTTCGCTCGCGCCGGCGGCTCCGCCCGCGCAGTTCAATCCGACTCCAGGTAGTGGACCGGGGTTGCCCGCCATCTGTCCGGTGTGTCGTGGGGAGAACCCGCCGGGGATGAAGTTCTGTCGCTCGTGCGGCGCGGGGCTCGGTGCTCCAGCGGCGGGCGCCGGGATCGGCGGTGGGGCGCAGAACATGGGCTATGGCGCGCCCGGTCTCGGCGCACCGCCAGGGATCGGAGCGCCTCCTGGCGTCGGAGGACCTCCGGCGATCGGCGGACCGGGAATGGGAGCGCCGGGCATGGGCGCATCCGGCATGGCGCCGACGATGATGCCGGGCGGACCACCACCCGGCGCGTCTCCCTACGGAGCGCCCACACCATACGGTGGTCCACAGGCGGCGCCTTATGGTGCGCCACCACCGTCGCCATACGGAGCGCCGCCCGTCCAACCAGGTGCGAGCGCACCGCCGGGTGGCGTCGGCGCCTCGAATTCTCCGATGTTCGCAGGGACGTTGGCGCACGACGGTGCACCACCCGCTGTGTCCGGTGCGAACAACCCGCCATCTCTCGCAGCCGCGGCGAACGACATGATCAAGTGCCCGCGTTGCGGCACCGCGACGCCCGTCGGGTTCGCGTACTGCCAGCAGTGCGGACTGCACATGTCCGGGCTGCAGCCGACCGATCCAGGTGGCGCGAGTGCACGTCCTCCAGGCCTGGGCGGCCCGGCGTCGCCCCCTGCGGTCGCACCACCTCCGGCGAACGTCGACGGTCACGCGATGACGCTCGCCACCGATGGCGCGCGTGCTCCCGCGCCGTCGTCGCCCGTGATTCGCCCCGCGTCGAGCCCCGCGATCAACCCGGCCACGAGCGCGACCGCTGCGCCCGCGTGGGGGACGGCGGTGCTCGTCAACCGCGATGGCTCCGACGGTCAGCGCTTCCCGCTGAGCGGCGAGTACTGCGTCGTCGGTCGCGCCGGCGCGGACATCGCGTTCGATGACGATCGCTTCCTCGCGCGTCAGCACGCGCGGTTCGAGCGTGGCGGCGACGGCAGCGTGAAGGTCGAGGCGCTCGATTCGCTCAACGGTGTCTTCCGCAAGGCGGATCTTCCCGTCGAGCTCGTCGACGGCACGGTAGTGCTCGTCGGTCGCGAAGTGCTGCGTTTCGAGAGCGTCGAGCCCGAGGAGGTGAAGGTGCACCCGCTCGTGCGCCACGGCGTCGCGCTGTTCGGTTCGCCGCCGCGCGAGCCGTGGGGACGCCTCCTCCAGGTGATTCCGTCGGGCGGCTACCGCGACGTGCGCCACCTGGTCGGTGACGAGGTCGTCCTCGGTCGCGAGGAAGGGGACATCGTGTTCCGCGACGACGCGTTCATGTCGCGTCGCCACGCCGCGGTCACGTGGGACGGACGCAAGGCACAGATCACCGACCTCGGCAGCTCGAACGGAACGTTCGTTCGCATCACTCAACCCACGCCGGTCAAGCACGGCGACCACGTGCGGCTGGGCGATCAATTGCTAAGGATCGAGCTCGGCAAGTAACGCGTGTCCGAGGAGCCCGCTCTCGAAGTCACGGTCGCGGCCGCCACCGATGTCGGCACCGTGCGCGAGCACAACGAGGACTCGTTCCTCGTCGGTAGCCTCGATCACGACGACACGCTCGAGCTCGCCCAGCTCGATCCGCCGGTGTGGACCGCGCCCGTGGATCGCGGGCCGATCATGATCGTGTGCGACGGCATGGGTGGCGTCGAAGGCGGGGAGGTCGCGAGCGACCTGGCGACGAAGGCGATGTGGCGCGAGATGCGCGCGACGCCGCCGACGCGCGACGTGGAGGTGTTCGCGCGGCTCATGCGTCGCGCGGTCCGCGTCGCGAACCACGACGTGCACGCGATGGCCAACCGCGAGCCGGGCCTGCGCGGGATGGGGACGACGCTGTCGGCGGCGGGCATCGTGGCGGACCGGCTGATCATCGCCACCGTCGGAGATTCGCGCGCGTACGTGCTCCGCTCCGGCATGCTCGTGCAGGTCACGCGCGATCAATCGCTCGCGTCGGCGCTGCTCAGCGCGGGGCACTCCGAGCTCGAGGCGCTGAGCGCGGGCGGTGCGATCCTGCAAGCGCTCGGCGTCGGCGACGATGTGGAACCGTCGCTGTCGGTCATCTCGCTTCGCCGAGGCGATCGCATCCTTTTGTGCAGCGATGGTCTGCACGGCCTCGTCGGGGATCCGGCGCTCGCGCTGCTCTTGTCCGAGCCGCACACCACCGATCAAGCGGTGCGCCTCCTCATCGCCGCCGCGCGCGCCGCCGGTGGCAGCGACAACATCACGGCGATCGTGTGCGAGGTGCGAGGCGAGCGATTCTCGCCGCCCGTCGACGATGACGACCTGCCGACGTTCCGCGAGTTCGATCCGCAGAAGGAAGGCGATCCCGCGCTGACGGAGACGTCCTATGTCGCGCGCCGCCTCGCGCTCCGCGTCGGCATCCCGCAGAGCTCGATCCCACCGACCATCCCGGTGACCGGCCAGCACGCGGTGCTGCGCTCGAAGATCGGCATTCGCTTGCCCCCGACGTCCCTCCCCATAGAGCTCGAGGGACCGGCGCGCCAGCGACTCCGCGACACGCCGATTCCATGGTGGGTCTACGTGGTGGTCGGGATCGTCGCGTGCGCGATCGCGTGGTGGCTCGGCGGGCGGTGATACCATCCGCGCGTGCCGGTCGCGGACGAACAAGAGGCTTCGCCGGCGGCGGAGAAGCGCGTCGTGATCGATCACCTCGCGGGGAGCCGTCGCGGCCAGCGCCAGGAGTTTCCCGCGACGTCGCGGGTCCGTTTCGGCCGCCACCCCGAGTGCGAGGTGTCCTTCGATCCGCATCGCGACATCGACGCGAGCTCGCGCCACGCGGAGCTGCGTGCGGTCCCGTCGGGCTGGACCTTGGTCGACCTCGGCAGCTCCAACGGTACTTATGTGGAGGGCCATCGGATCACCGAGACCGCGGTCGGGCCAGGCGCTCCCGTCAGCGTGGAGTTCGGTCCGGGCGGTCCGCGCATCCGTCTCTTCGTCGGCGACGACGCCGCCATCGAAGCGCTCCCTCCGGCCCCGGTGGAGGCGCGCCGCCCACCCTGGGTGCTCCCGTCGATCCTGGGCGCCGTCGGTCTGGTGTTGATCGCGATCTTGCTCGTCATGTGCTGACCGCACCGCCACCCCGATGGGGCAGAAATTCCGGTAAAGCCGCGTGCGGAGGCTTGGAACTTCTGCGAAAATTCATATCGGGATGAACTGCCCGTCGTGTAACTCGTCGCTCGAGCCAAACGCTCGATTCTGCGGCGTATGCGGGTATCGCCTTCAAGCGCGTTCTCCCAACAGCAGTGGTGCACCGCAGAGCGCCTCGAGCAGCGGTAGCTCGCGACCCAACGCGGGTGCTCCCGCGGCTGCAACGGATCGCGGATCGCAACCCGTTGTCGATCGCGGATCCGCGCCGGTCGCAAAAGCGCCCGCGCCGCAAAAGCCGAAGCCCAAGCCGATCGCACCGCGCATGAAGCAGGGCGACGAGATCTATATCGGCAGCGTTCTCAACAATCGCTTCAAGGTCGAATCGAAGATCGGCGAAGGCGGTTTCGGTGCCGTGTATCGCGGCGTGCAGCTCGCGACCGGACGCAAGGTCGCGCTCAAGCTCCTCCACCCGGAGATGACGAAAGACGAGAACCTCGTCGCGCGTTTCCGTCGGGAAGGCATGGTGCTCTGCAACCTGCGCGACGCGCACACGATCACCACGTACGACTTCGATCAGACGCCGGACGGCACGCTCTACATCGCGATGGAGCTGCTCGAAGGAAAGAGCCTTCACCAGATCTTCCACGAGGAAGCGCCGCTCGAGTGGAAGCGCGTGTTCAAGATCCTGACGGAGATGTGCAGCTCGCTCGCGGAGGCGCACGCGCAAGGCATCGTTCATCGCGATCTGAAGCCCGAGAACATCTATCTCGAGTCGCGCCCCGGTAACCCCGAGTTCGTGAAGATCCTCGACTTCGGTATCGCCAAAGTCATGCGTGGCGATTCGATCGATCCGCAATCGCCGCAGCTCACCGCGACGGGACAAACGCTCGGCACGCTCGAGTACATGTCGCCGGAGCAGCTGATGGGCAAGCAGCTCGACGGTCGCAGCGATGTCTACGCGCTCGGCGTCGTCGCGTACGAGATGATCACCGGCAAGCTGCCGTTCCCCGACGCGAAGGGACCGGCGGGCCTCATCACCGCGCAGCTCAAGACCACGCCGCCGCCACCGTCGCAGACCAATCCCAAGGCAAACCTCCCGGCCGCCGTGGATCGCTTGATCCTCAAGTGCCTCGAGAAGAACAAGGACAACCGCTATCCCGACGTGAGCGCACTGTCGTTCGCGCTGCAAGAGGTCGTCACGACCACGAGCTCGGAGATGCAGGCGCTGTCGGCCTCCACGTCGCAAGCGCGCATGGGCGCGGAGCTCCTCGAGACTCGTCGCGGCGACATGCCGCACATGATGCCGCCACCCGCCGTGCCGCCGCAGATGTCGTCGCCGCACATGCCGATGCAGCACTCGATGGCGACGCCGCCGCCCGGTCAGATGATGGCGAACCCGTCGCCGTTCGCCGTGCAGAGCTCGCCGCAGCTGCAGCCGCTCGGCGGCAGCATGGCGCAGATGCCGGCGTACGGATCGCAGCCGCAGTATCCGGTCGTGCAGAACCCGCAAGCGATGATGAACAGCGGCGTGCCGATGTACCCGCAAGCGTCGCACGCGCAGCTCCAGCAGCACGGCGCGGGCAAAGCGTCGGTGAAGTGGATCTGGTGGGTCGTCGGCTTGCTCGCGCTCGGCGCGGCAGCCGGCGCGGTGCTCGCGCTCGTCATGCGTAATTAGCGACGACGCTAACGAGCGAGAACAGAGCGCGCTCGCTCTTCGGCTTTGGGATCGTCAGGACTCGCGTCGAGCCACGCTTGAAACACGGCGCGCGCACGCGCGGTGTCGCCGCGTGCTTGCGCGATCGTCGCTTCGAGCTCGAGCGTCTCGGGCAACGTCGGGACGCGCGCCCGTGCCCGCGCACATGCTTCGTCGGCGCGCTCGAGATCGCCCGCTTCGAGCAGCGCGCGTGCATCGCGCAGATCGGCGCGTGCGGCGCGAAGGTTCGCGACGCGATCGAGCTCGACGTCCGCCTCGGCCGCGATGTCGGCGGCAGGCGTCGGGCGATCGCCTTCACCGCGGAGCTCGTGGCGGAGATCGAACGCGCGCATGCGGCCAGCAGCCGACGGATCCGCCACCCATAGCTCGAGCGATGCGGGATCGAGGATCACGGTGTGCACCGCGCGACCATCGTCGATGACACCGCGATGACCGGGCGGTCGCGGACTTTCATCGAGCGCTTTGCGATCACGAAGTACGGCGGCCATGGCATTCACGTCGGCGAGCGGCGCGCGCACGAGCTTGGCCGCGCGCTCGACGCGTCCCTTCGTCGACAGGATGCGCGATGCGCGATCGTTTTCGGGATCGCCCGAGAGGGCGTGCGTGGTCAGCACGTCGCCGACCGCGGACTGCTTGGGATTGCGCTCGGTGATCGCTTTGTTCGGCGTGCGCTCGACCTGCACCCAGCGTCCGCTGTTGCCGTCGACGAGGACGATCACCGCGGTGCCGAGCGTCGGCGTGCCCTCGACGAGCTTGATCGCTTCGTCGAGCGTGGTGGCTTGCTCGAGGACCGTGCGTACGAGGAGCGCGACGGGACGCGCGGTTCGCGTCGGACGAACGTCCGCGGTCCGTGCGGGATCGACCATCGCGGCGATGCCGTGCGCGTTGACGCCGGTGACAACACCGACGGTGCCGGGCCAACCAAGACCAGCCCACGCGATCCGTCCCTCGGGTCGTGCGATCGTGAGGACAGGGATCGCTGCCTCGCCACCATCATCGAGTCCCGCGAGCGCGAAGGTACGTCCGATCCAGATCCGCGCGGGGGCGGACGCTTGATGCGCGATGACCGTGAGGCTCTGCGCGAGCGACTTTTGCTCCGCTTCGTCCGTGCGCGGGGAGGGGACCCCGACATCGAGGACCGCCTGGTCGCGGACGAGATCTTCGAACGCGAGGTGGACCCCACTGGCCGCGGCGCCGCGCGTCATGCCGGCCAGCATGCGGCGATCGCTATCGACAAGACCATCGTCCACGAATCGCCAACGCCATGCGAGTCGCATGTTGTGGGTCATCCCCCCGAACAGACCCTCGTCGGTGACCGTGCTTTCGATCGACGGTCCGTGTGCGCGTACGACGGGCGCGAGCCACGGTGCCAACAGGCGTCCATGGGCAGCGCCAACGGTGTGGGCATCGCCAACCACACGCAACACCGGCAGTCCGCCGACCCACGTGAGGGACGCATCGCCGAAGGTGAGCGCGGGCGGTGCACCGGGCGCGGATTGCACCGAGGTGATCGCACCCTTCACCGCGCCACCGGGGATGTCGTACGCGACGGTCCGCTTGTAGATGAAGTACGCGACGATCACCGCGACGCCCAGCATCGCGACAGCGATCACGCCGGCGCGCCACGTGGGGCGTGGCATGCCGGAACGTCGGCCGCCGATCACGAGATCCGGCATGCGCGGTTAGTACCCCGATCTTGGAGGCAGCGCGTCGTCGGTGGGACGGGGATTTTGGCGTTGATCGATCACAGGGTGGTTGCTAGCCTCGCGAGACAGGCTGGTCGATGTCCGGATTTCTTCCATCGATCGATTCAACGCACACGCTGTACGCGTCCATTCTCGGCGCGCCGATCTCGTCCCAAGGCCTGCTCATCGCGGTGATCGGTCTGCTCGCGCTCGTGATCGTCGGCCTCGTGGCGCTCGCGCTCTTGCTTCGCCGCAAGACGCGGTTGCAGACGCAGCCACCGACCGAACTTCCTCGCACACAACCGGCGATCCCGGCCGTGACGTCGGCGCCGCGTCCCTCGCGTCCCGCGCGTCCCGCGATGGTGCGCGGTGGCGGTGGTGGTGGTCTCGCCATCGCGACGTCGAGCGCGATGGTCTGCCCGACCTGCCGCACCGAGTATCACGGCCTGACGTACTGCACGCGCGACGCACGCCGCTTGGTGCCGCCCGAGGAGATGCTCGTCGGCGGCGGTGGTGCCAGTCGCGCGATGTCACGCAGCGCCGGTCTCGTATGCATGGCGTGCCGTCGCGCTTACGAGCCGGGCCTTCGCGCGTGTCCGCACGATGGCAACGAGCTCGTGCCGTTTCCCGTATACAACGCCACGCGTCCTCGCTCGCGCGCGAAGACCACCGAGCCCGCGGGCGTGATCGCGCGGATCTGTCCGGTGTGCTCGACGAAGTACGACCTCAACGCTCGCTTCTGCGGTCACGACGCAGGCGAGCTCGTCGTGATCAACTAATCGATCTCGAGGTACACGCGCGATGACGTGCCGGTCGCCTTGTCGATCGAGACCTCGACATACGCGTCGAGCCAGCGACCGACGAGGACGTCGGTGTTCGGCACCGCGGAATACGGCTCGATATCGGCGGTCTCGCGGAACGCGCGAACGCTCGCGACGTGCTGCGCGCGGTAATTCGCGACGAGCTGATCGTACGTGCGGCCGAACGCCGTCGTCTCGAAGCGCTGCGTCGCCAGATACTCGAGGAGCGCGTCGGCGGCGACCTGGCGCGTGGCACTCGCGTTGTTCGGCACGGGCGTGTGTGGATCGACGAAGCCCATGGGGCGAGCGTATGCGGCGACGAGACCCTCATCGACCGCTCTGCCGAGCGCCGCGTCGCGCGAGGTCGCGCCCAGGTACCAGCGACCGAACAGTGGCTGCAGCTTCGACTCGACCATCTGCTCGGCGCCGTACTGGAACTGGTCCGCACGGTCTGCACCGACGAGCCCGACCGCGTCTGCTTTGAAGGCAGGCGTGTTCGTGCGCGCGTGTCCATCGTTCAGCGCGGCGAGGAAGGCCACGTCGTCGACGAACACGCCGACCTGGCCGCGACATGCGTCGACGTCGATCGCTTCGCCGCACGCCGCGAGATCGAGCGCGCCGTCCCCGAGGCTCTGCAAGCAGGCCTTCTTCGCGGCGGTGCACGCGGGACGCGGCCACAGCTCGTACGGATCATCCGAGGTGAGCCCGAGCTTCTTGATCGAGAGACCCACGTGCACCGTCTTCGTGACGGCATCGCCGTTGGCGAGGATCGTCGTGATCGTGACGGGCGCGTTGTCGAACACGACTTCCTTCTCGAGATCGATCTGGAACTCCGTGTTCGTGAGGCGCTGCACGTCCGTGAGCGACTGCGTACCGGCGGTGACCACGAGCGAAGCGTTCGCGCCGGTGGTCTTGCCCGTCAGACGATAGACCGTACGTCCGCCACTGATGACCGGCGTGAGCTCCGCGGTCAGATAGATCTTCGAGCTGCCCGCGAACGAGAGCAGGCGAGGGCGGACCTGCGCGCGAACGGTGAGCGCGTCGGGGCGACCGTTCGAGCGCACGAAGTCGAGGCGCACGAACTGATTCGTGCCGTCGAGCAGACCAGCGATGTCGTGCGCGGGCCACACGACTTCCCACGTACGCGCGGTCTTCTTCGCGAAGTCCCCGTATGGATCGTCGATGACAAAGCTCTGACCGCCGGTGACGTTGCGGCTCGCGCGACCCCGGAGCACGACCTCGGGACCGTTTGCGCCTTCGCGACGAACGAGCTCCTTCGTGACCCACACCGAGGTCTCGCCGGTGCGCAGCTTCAGCTCGCCGCCGACAACGTCTGCCGTATTGTCGGTGACCTCGATCTCGTCGGTCGCGAAATCGGCGGTCGTGGCGCACGCGGTGAACGCGAACAGAAGCGAGGCGAGGAGGCGCATTGGATGCTGCGCCGGAGTGCAAAGTATGTGCTTCTCGTCGACCGCGTGTAGCGTGCGAGATCGCCTCGATTACCGCCGTGAATTCACGAGGTTCACCTCTGCATGGTGGCCACTCGACCAGCCCGTCGCGTGCTTGCCATGCAACTGGAGTTGCACGAATGCAACTCGCGTATCGCTGCCTGCAAGCCTAGATGGCTTCGCAGAACTCGATGCGGCGCGGAACCTTGTACGGCGCCAGGTTGCGCGCGCAGTGATCGATGATCTCTTCGGCGCCGCACTTCTGCTTGGTGACGACGCGCGCGACGACCATCGCACCCGCCATGGGATCCGTGACCACCGTGGCCTGCGCCGCTTTGATCTTCGGGAACGACTCGAGGCAGCCCTCGACCTCGCCGAGCGCGACGCGCTTTCCGTCGACCTTCACGACATCGTCTTCACGACCCGTGAGCTGGAGACGCGCGTTCTTGTCCATCTTGCCGAGATCGCCGGTGCGCAGCCAACCGGCCTTGTCGATGGCGCCGATCTGCACCATGCCGCTCGCGCGCGACGTGGGCTCTTTCTCGTCGTCGAACGGACCGATCGACTTGGGCGAGAGCGTCTTGCTCTTCACCCAGATGAGCCCCTCTTTAGCCGCAGCGGGCTTGCCGTCGGGCTGCGTGATCTTCACCTCGACGCCGTCGATCGATTTGCCGACGGTGGTGGGGTACTTGCCGCTGTCCTCGAGCGCGATCGTGGCTGCTTCCGTGGAGTGGTAACAGGACTGGATCGAGATGCCGTACTTGTCCTTGAACTCGTCCGCGACGGCTTGATCGAGGCGCGAGCCGGCAGCGAGGAAGCGCGGCGACTTCACGTCGAGCTTCTTGGCCGTGGGGAGCTTCGACAGCTCGGCGTACATCGAGGGCGTTCCGGGCAGCACGTCGATCTCGTGCTCGCGCAAGAGCTTGCCGATGCGGCGCGCGCTGATCTCTTCCTCGAGGAACATCGTCGAGCCGAGCTTGAGCGTCGGCAAGAACCCGAGGTCCCAGCCATACGCATGGAACAGCGGCACCGCGACGAGCACCTTGGTCTTGTCCGTCATCGAGAGCGCGGTGATCGCGTGATCGACCGCGGCCGTCGTGTTCTTGTCCGTGCGCAGCACGCCCTTCGGATCGCCGAGCGAGTCGGCGGTGAAGAGCACCGCGATCGGCTCCACGCCGTGCTCGGGAGGATTGCGCTTGTAGACGGAGCACGTGAGAAGCGTGCCCTGCAGGCGCCGCCGAACTTCGGCCGCGTCGCTGGCGGGCACGGTGTTGGGCAACGCATCGCGGGGCGGTGGCGCGGTTGGACGCGCGACGCGTGAACGCGGCAACGTGCTCGGCGGAACCGGCGCGCTCGTCCCGTTTGCGGAGATGCTGCCCTCGCTGCCACGCGGACGCGTGACGAGCGCACGAAGCGGAGCGGCGGCGAGGATGAGCTCGAGCTCGCGCCCACCCGTGGTGGGATCGATCGGGACGATGGCCGCGTCGAGCTTGGATAGCGCGAGCGCGAGGATGACGAAGTCAGGAACGTTGCCGAGCATCAGCCCGACCCACGCGCCCTCCTTGATCCCCATGCTCTTGAACTCCTGCGCACGGCGATCCACGCGATGCAAAAGACCGCGCCACGACAGATAGTTGTCGCGGTACACGACCGCCTTGTTATTGCCCTGGGCCTTCGCGGCCTTCTTCAGCCAGTCGTAGAGCAGGGTCATTGCAGTGGACTCATACCTCGGGTTACGCCAGATCGTGAGCGGCCGAACTGTACCAGTCCGATCCGCAAGCCTCAACGCGTGGAACCGACTTGATTTAGCGCGCAATGCGGGGGAAGACACGGGCGGTGAGCGCTGCCCCCCTCCCAACACCCGACGAACCGCCCCCGGCGGACGAGCGCGCGCGGACGGGCTCCGACGACGATGGCTGGGCGCTCCTCGACGCCCTCCGGCGGCGCCTGGACGATCAGGCAGCCCAGGGCAAAAAGACCCAAGTCCAGGTCGGCCAGCTCGCGGACTCGATCGCCTCCTTGGTCGCCGAGCAGCGTCGCCGGTCGAAGTGGCTCAACCTCAACTCCTTCGTCGCCTACCTGATCTTCACGGTGGTGGTCGGCGCGGGCTTCTACGCCCTCTACCAGTCCCGCGCGAGCGAGCTCCTCGAAGCGCGTGACACCGCGCGTCGCGAGCGCGATCTCGCCGGTCGACGCGCGGACGAGATCGCCGCCAAGCTCGCCGACCGCGAGAACGCCGATGCGACGGCGTGGGATGCGTACCAGCTGCTCGAGGCCGGCAAGCGCACCGACGCGCAGGCCAAGCTCGCCACGCTCGGACCGCAGGCACTCTCGCGAACCGAGCGCGCCGTCCTCGCCGCGCGGGCGCACGAGACGCAGATCATGGAGGTCGAGGCCGCGCTCAAGGCTGCCGCCGCCTCGTTCAAAGCCGGCCGCTACGCCGAGGTGATCGCGCCACTCGAGGCTGCGCTCGTCGGTGAGCCGTCCGGCCCACGCGCGGGCGCGATGCACTACTTCGTCGGCGTCGCCTACGCCAAGGGCAACGATCTCGCGAAGGCGATCCCGCACCTGCAGACGGCGGTGGGGACGGATGCGGAGCATATCGATGTTCGCTTCCAGCTCGCGTCCGCGCTCGATCGCAGCGGGCAGTACGCGAAGGCGCGCGCCGAGTACGATCAGTTCGCGACGGCGTATCCGCAGTCGGGCCTCGCCGTGTTCGCGTTGCGTCGATCGGCCACGCTCGCGCGCATGCCAGCGGTCTCGCCG
>JAEYYV010000064.1 GCA_023428295.1 Pseudomonadota bacterium | reverse complement strand
GGACAACGAGCACGCGTTCGAAGCCGCGCGTGTGTTGTCCGCCGGCTGGACAAGTGTCCAACTCGCTGGACGAAAGTGGTGGATTCGACCAAATCGAGGCGAGTTTGGGGTCGGACCCCAAGCGCGCAGCAAACTGGTTTTTTCCACCACTTTTGGTGTCCGCCGTAACCGGACAAGCCGCGCGAACGTGCGTGTCTTACGCGGCGACGACACTGGGGACGCGGCGCAGCGAGCGTCGGCCGCGCGTGGCGACCTCGTCTTCGTCGAGTGTCCGCCGGCTGGACAAGTGTCCAACTCGCTGGACGAAAGTGGTGGATTCGACCAAATCGAGGCGAGTTTGGGGTCGGACCCCAAGCGCGCGGCAAACTGGTTTTTTCCACCACTTTGTTGTCCGCCGTAACCGGACAAGCCGCGCGAACGTGCGTGTCTTACGCGGCGACGACGCTGGGGACGCGGCGCAGCGAGCGTCGGCCGCGCGTGGCGACCTCGTCTTCGCCGAGCGTCCACGCGGCGGGATCGTGCGAGTCGGAGTGCGTGCCCGCGGCGATGCGGCGCGGCGGGATCGCGGGCGCGGACTCGGAGCGCTCGGGCAGGTGCGAGGGATCGCGCACCGTCGTTGCTTCGATCGAGGACGAGTGACGCTGCGACGCGTGCCCCGCCGACGCGTGCGCGTGGGATGCGTCGTGGGACTGCGAGGCCGCGCGAGCGAGCGGGTGATAATCGTCCATCGCGTGCGACGAGCTGCGCGTGTCGATGACCTTCGACGAGCCGCGCGCCAGCGAGGCGGACGAGTCGTCCATCGTCATCGCCGAGCCGCGGGCCAGCGCGCTCGCCGAGCCGCGCACCATCGTCGGGCGCTCGCCGTGCGCATCGAGCGACGACGAGCGGCGCTCCATGCTGCGACCGTCGCGCTCGTCGACGCCGTGCGCGGGCGTCTCGCCGCCCATCGCGACATAGCCGCGGCCGAGCGGACGCGTGTCTGGGCGGAGGCGCTTGCTGCGCGTGATCGGGCGCGTCGGCGGCGAGGGCGGCAGGGCCGCGGCCGGTTGGATGTCGACGCACGTGACATCTTCCTCGGCCCACGGCTCGCGCACGTTGCCGAACAGCTCTTGCATCACGTACTGGATCGAGTGCAGCCCGCCGAGCCACGCGCGTCCCGTGAGCACGCGATCGAGCGCGTCGAACATCGCGGCGCAGGATGCGAAGCGCTGATCTGCGTCGGGCGAGAGAGCGCAGCGAACGATCTCCTCGAGCTCGCGCGGATAGTCCGCGACGAGATCAGACGGTGCGACGTAGTCACCGCGCACGACGGCGAGCATCTTCTCGAAGTCGGTCTTGCCAGCGAAGCAGCGCGCGCCGGTGGTCAGCTCGTAGAGCACCACGCCGAGCGCGAACACGTCGGTGCGATGATCGACCGCCTCGCCCATGCACTGCTCGGGCGACATGTAGCTGGCCTTGCCGCGAACGATGCCCGGCATCGTGTGCACGCTGGACATCGTGGAGCGCGCGATGCCGAAATCGACGAGCTTCACGATGCCATCGAAGCCGACCATGATGTTCGACAGCGAGACGTCGCGGTGTACGAGGCGCAGTGGCCGCCCCTTCGCGTCGGTCGCGTTGTGCGCGTGGTGCAGACCCGCGGCGGCTTGCATGACGATGCCGATCGAGACCTCGAACGGCATCGCGAGGCCACGATGGCCCGCGCGGATCATCAGCTCGCGCAGGTCCTTGCCATGGACGTACTCCATCGCGATGTAGTGGAGGCCGCGGCGCGGGTCGACATCGACGTCGAGTACGGCGGCGATGTTCTCGTGAGCGAGCATGCCGACGAGGCGCGCTTCGTCGAGGAACATGCGGCACGCGTCGAGCTCGAGCGACCGCTTCGGGTCGAGCACCTTGATCGCGACGTGACGATCGGTGGCGTGCGCCAAGTACACGTCGGCCATCCCGCCCGCCGCGAGGGGAGCAACCACCGCATACGCACCCAGCCGGTCCACCGAGGCAGACGCAGAAGAGGAGTCAGCACTGGTCATCGACGATCCTACGATTGGCGACACGGATCGGATTCCCAACGAAATTGCGGCGTAGTGCGTCATCGGCTGATGCTCACGAACGTCGCGATCGCGTAAGTGGCTGATCGATCGCCTTTCGTCCGCGTTCGAGGTGCGGGAGTGCTTGTGCAGCCGCGTCATTTGGATAGATTCGCGGACCACCTATGGCCGACCAGGTCCCCAAAGGCAGCCCCGCCGCGAAGATCATCGCGGAGGAAGAACGCCTCTACGGGCAGGTACAAGCGCGCGTGGCGATGGGTGACGAGCCCACCGCGAACGAGCCCAAGCTCGGCGCGAGCGATCTCGACGCGGATCTATTGAGCCTTCGCGATCAGATCTCCGAGGCCCGCGCCGAAGACTTGCCGCCGCTGATCGAGCAGATGACCCGCCTCGCGTCGCTCAAGGCGCGCATCGGCGGCGGTGCACAGCTGCCGATCGACATCACGAGCCCGTACTTCGCGCACATGCGCCTCACGGAGAAGGGCAAGTCGCGCGACGTCATGATCGGCAAGCGCGGCTTCATCGATCGCGATGCGAACGTGCAGATCGTCGATTGGCGAAACGCGCCCATCTCGCGCATCTACTATCGCTACGAAGAAGGCGACGACTACGAAGAGGAGATCGCCGGACGTCGCGTGGACGGAATCGTCGACGCGCGGCGGAACATCTCCATCGCGCGCGGCAACCTCCGTCGCATCGGCGCGCCGCAAGGCACGTTCCTCAAGGACGCGCGCGGCGGTTGGGTGCAGGCGGTCGGTCAGATCGCGCCGGTGCTGCACGGCGGCATGGGCAAGGCGGCGCGGCCGGTATCGGCGCCTGGCGAGAAGGGCAAGCTCGGCGTGCATCACGGCACGGCGCGCGCGGACAAAGCGCTGCCGGAGATCGCCGCGCTGATCGACAAAGAGCAGTTCGAGCTGATCACGCAGCCGGGCAGCGGCATCGTCGTCATTCAAGGTGGCGCGGGTAGCGGCAAGACCACCGTCGCGCTGCATCGCATCGCGTATCTGAACTTTCAGGACAGCAAGCGCTTCAGCCCGAAGCACACGCTGTTCGTCGTGCCGTCGCAAGCGCTCGTGCGCTACGTCGCGGGCGTGTTGCCGTCGCTCGGCGTCGCCGGCGTTCCCGTCGTCACGTATACGGGATGGGCACGCACGACGCGCATGCGCTGCTTGCCGGACTCGCCGACGAAGTACAACGACGATCCGCCCGAGCATGTCTCGCGCGTGAAGAAGCACCCCGCGTTGCTCGCGATGCTCGTCGACTTCGTCGCGAAGCAAGCGGCAGAGATCGCGGCCGAGATCACGGCGGTCTATCCCGCGGCCGTCGACGAGTGGAATCGTCTCGTCAAGCGCGCGCTCGTGTCGCGGCTCTCCGGCTTCAACGCGTGGGTGAAGAAGGCCGAGCTCGAGAGCAACGTGCGCGTCGCGCTCGAGGGCCTCGTGAAGCGCTGGAAGAAGCGCGCCGACGACGTCGTGCAGGATTGGGCCGAGCTGTTCACGGATCCCGCTGCGCTGGCGGCGGGGCTCGCCGGCAGCGACGTCACGCAGAAGAACATCACGCAGGTCACCGAGTGGGTGCGGCGTCAGCTGGCGAAGCCGCAGAAAGCGCCCGTCGATGAAGAGGGCAACCCGGTGCTCGACTCGGAGGGCCACGCCGTCGGTCCCGACGAGGACGATCCGGCGGGCCGCTTCGATGACGAAGACGATCCGATCCTCTTGCGCCTGGTGCAGCTCAAGCGCGGCGGGCTCTACACGCCCGAGGGCCAAGAGTTGCTCTACGAGCACGTCGCCATCGACGAAGCGCAGGATCGCAGCGCACTCGAGGTCAAGGTCCTCGTGGAAGCTGTCCGCGCGCCGGACAATGATCCGACAAAGCGCTCGGTGACGATCGCGGGCGACACCGCGCAGCGCCTCGTGTTCGACAACAACTTCTCGGGCTGGGAAGAGCTGCTCCAGCAGACCGGGCAGCCGGCGATCGTGCGGCCGCTCAAGCTGTCGTATCGCTCGACCGCCGAGGTCATGCTCCTCGCGCGCGAGATCCTCGGACCCGAGCTCGCGCCCGACGACCCGCTCGCCGCGCGGCCGGGTGAGCCCGTCGAGCTGCACGAGTTTGGCGATCTCGGCGAAGCGGTCGCGTTCCTCGGCGATGCGCTGCGCAACCTCATGGCGCGTGAGCCCACCGCGTCGTGCGCCGTGATCTCGCGCCACCCGGAGCAGGCGGACGCGTACTTCGACGGTCTGCGCCGCGCCGAGGTGCCCGCGCTCCGTCGCGTGCGCCGCGACGAGTTCAACTTCCAGCCCGGCGTGGACATCACCGACGTGACCAGCGTGAAGGGCCTCGAGTTCGACTACGTCGTGATGGTCGACGTGAACGACTCGAGCTATCCGGCGCAGAACTGGGCGCGTCACCTGCTGCACATCGGCGTGACGCGCGCGGCGCATCAGCTGTGGCTCGTCTCGACCGGCGAACCGAGCAAGCTCATTCCCACGGCGCTGCGCGATGGCGGGCGGATGACCGTCGGCACGGCGTGACCGGCGAGACGCGCGCTGGATAGCGTTCCTCGCTCCCGCGCGTGGCGCCACTCGCAGCGCAGCCGTCCGCTATGACGGTTGTCCATCCAGTAGTCGTCCGTTATATTGGACGCCATGGTGCTGTCGTCGGTACTCCGCGCGTTGGCTGGTGGCGCGCTCATCGGTCTCGCTGCATCGGTCGCGCTGATCGGCAACGGCCGTGTCGCCGGCATCAGCGGCACGCTCGGGCGCGCGTTCGAGACCGGTGACGGTCGCGACTTTCGCATCCCGTTCCTCCTCGCACTCGTCGCGTTCGGCGCGCTGACCTACGTGCTCGCGCCCTCGGCTTTCGGCGCGCCGCTCCGCTCTACGTCCACGCTCGCGATCGCGGGACTGCTCGTCGGCATCGGCACCGCGCTCGGCAACGGCTGCACCAGCGGTCACGGCGTCTGCGGCCTCTCGCGTCTGTCGGTACGCTCGCTCGCCGCGGTCATGACGTTCATGCTGACCGGTGGAATCACGGTCGCGATCGCCGGAGGTGCGTCGTGAACACCAAGGCGATCCTCTCGGCGCTCATCGCGGGCGCTCTCTTCGCGATCGGCCTCGCCATCTCGGGCATGACGGATCCGGCGAAGGTCACCGCGTTCCTCGACGTCACACGCACCTGGGACCCCTCGCTCGCGTTCGTGATGGCCGCAGCGATCGGCGTGCACTTGCCGCTCGTGCGCCTCGCGCGCCAACGCCGAACGCCACTGTTCGACGCGAAGTTTCACTGGCCCACATCGCACGGCATCGATGCGCGCCTCCTCCTCGGCTCCGCCATCTTCGGCGTGGGTTGGGGCCTCTCGGGCTACTGCCCGGGCCCGGCGCTGACGAGCTCGGTCGCCGGTCTCCCACCGCTCCTCGCGTTCGTGGGCACGATGCTCCTCGGCATCCTCGCGACGCGCGCGCTCGTCAAGCCGCGCTGAAGCATCGGCGTGGGATGGCAATGCGGCGAATGACGCCGTCGTAGCCCGCAGTCACCACGCTCCCTCCATCGAACGCGACGCTCGTGACGAAGTCGCGCGTGTCGAGGATGGTCGTAGTGGCCGTGTCGTCGCCGCTCGCGCGCGACAGCTTCACGGTGCCGTCCTCGCTGGCCGATGCGATGTGCACGTCGTCGACGGCGAGCGCCGTGACGCTCGCGGCGTGAGCGCGCCGCGAACGGACGATGCGCCCGTCGCGCGATAACCAGTGAAGCCAGCCGCGCTCGTCGCCGACCACCGCGACGGCTTCATACGCGCGCGGCCTGTCCATGATGTCGCGTCCGAGGCTCGATCGGCGTGGTGGAAGCGTCGCGAGCGCTCGAAGGGGTGCGCCGAGCTCTGCCCATACGCGTGCGCGACCTGCGCGGTCGATCTGCATCACGCGTCCCTCGTGACCGCAGGACACGAAGTCATCGCAGAGCACGAGGTCAGCGCGGGACACGAGGTCAGCGTGGGACACGAGGTCAGCGCGGGACACGAGGTCAACGCGGGACGCGAGGTCAGCGCGGGACGCGAGGTCAGCGCGGGACACGAGCGAGTCGCCGTGCGTGGTCGAGCTCGCCGGGCTCGCTCGGCGCGTGACGCTCCAGGCCCAGCCGTCGTGCGCGCGGACGGTCCACGTGGGCCTGACCCGTTCTTGGCTGGAGATCGAGCGCGTGTCGAACGCGACGATCTCGCCGCGCGACGTGGCGAACACGACGAGCCCGTCGGCGCGCGTGGCACTCGTGATCGCGCCGCTCGCACGCAGCTCGGCGGATGCGAAGCGTGCATCGCCGTCGTGGCTCGCTCCGCGGTCACTCGAAGCGAGGCGTGCATCGCCGTCGTGGCTCGCTCCGCGGTCACTCGATGCGAAGCGTGCATCGTCGCGACGCGCTTCGCGATCCGGCGAGAGCACGAGGATCTCACCGGAGCGCGTTCCGCACCACACGCGGCCACGATCGTCCTCGACGAGACACGTGACCGACCCGCCCGCGACAGGCGCGCTGTCACGATCGCGTCGCCTGGCGTCGTCACGACACGTGGCTTCGTCGCGACGCGTGGCTTCGTCGCGACGCGTGGCTTCGTCGCGCCACCAACGCACGGTTCCGTCGCGTCCTGCGCTCGCGATCGTTCTGTCGCGCAGCACGATCGCTTGCCACGCGTACCCTCGGTGCTGCCCGATGCGTTCGATTCGCGGGTGAGCGGCGGGCGGCGTGATCCCCACGCTCGTGTCGAGAGCGTGCGAGCTCGCTCGACGCGTGCGGCGGTACATCGCGTCGGTGCGAAGCACGTGCTTCGTTCCCTCGACGACCGGCGCACCATCGTGCCATGCGGCGTGGTCGAACACGATCGCTGCGCCGATGCGTGGAGCGATCGATGCCCATCGCGTCTCGCCGCGCGGGTCCGCATAGAAGCGTGTGTCACCGCCAGCGCGCGCCAAATCGTCGTCGAGGTACAGCTGAACGGTCAACAAGGAGCGGACGTCCTCGGATGGTGTGTACGGTCCATCGCGGTGAATGCAGAACGACTGGCCGTTCGCGTATCGACAGGCACGGAACCTCGGATTGAGGCCGCACAGCTCCCAACGCTCGGCTCCGTCGTCGTGGGCGGCATCGCGAAGGCGCTGCGCATCGTGCGCTTCGACACGGGGAAGGCGGTTCGCGTCGAGCTGGGCGGGGAGGCGATCGCGAAGCACGTCGAACAGCGATCGCGCGAGCGCGGGATCGTCGAAGACGAGCCGATCGTTGTCCCGGTAGCCCGCGGGATAGCGCAGCCCGGTTCGATCGAAGCCACGCGCCGATAGCGTCTCGACGAGCTCGGCAGCGCGCTCGCGCGAGAGCACGTCGGGTAGCAACCAGCCGACGAACGCATCGGGCGGAAGGAACACGACGCGCGTGCTCGGTGCGATCGCGCGCGTTGACTCGGCGGAGTCGGCAGTGAACGATGCGTCGACAGTCGATGCGTCGACAGTCGATGCGTCGGCAGTGAACGATACGTGCGTCATCGGTCCTCCAAGGGAAAGCGCGCCGGGAACAGCCGCGTGACCGCGAAGGTCGCGATCGCGCACACGCTCGATGCGACGACGAAGTGCCAACCGTAGCCGAGCGCATCGGCAGAAACGCCGCC
>JAEYYV010000418.1 GCA_023428295.1 Pseudomonadota bacterium | reverse complement strand
CACCTGGTGGCCGCGACCTTCGCTTATCATTGCCGCTTTCGTCCCATCTTGAATGGCGGGATAATGGTCAGGGAGATCTGCCCGAAGTTTGGACCCTGATCCAGAAGATCCAGCGACGATGCTTGGCAAAAGTCGACCATGACAGACCAGGGCCTGCCAGTCTTTACTGTCGGCCACTCGACCCGTTCCATTCCGGAGTTCGCCGAACTGCTTCGCGCCGGACCGGTCGAGCTCCTGGTGGACGTGCGCACGGTGCCGCGGTCGTGGAGCAATCCGCAATTCAATGCGGACGTGCTGCCTGGCGAACTCGCGCCCTACCAGGTCGACACCATGCGCATCGCCGAGCTCGGCGGCTTGCGAAAGAAGTCGGACGTGCCGCCCGAGGTGAACGGCTTCTGGAACAATGCGAGCTTCCACAACTATGCCGACTATGCACTGTCGGAGGCGTTCAGGACCGGGCTATCGCAACTGCTCGACCTCTCCGCGCGGCGGCGCACCGCGATCATGTGCGCGGAGGCGGTGTGGTGGCGGTGTCATCGCCGGATCATCGCGGACTACCTGATCGAAGCGGGACGAACCGTCTTTCATCTCATGGACACCAAGGACGTCGTACCGGCGGAGATGACCAGGGGCGTCGTGGCGGCCGGCAAGGGGCGACTGCACTACCCCGCCGCCTGAGGGCGGGTGCGACAACCGCGACCTTGTGGGGCCGCGGCACGCTCCCTAGGTCCAGACTGACATGCCGTTTGGACCGCCGTGATGCCATCCGTTTCCGATAGCGCCCGTCCTCAAGCCGAGCTTCCCTTGTCGCATCCCCTGGTGGACCGCGCCTTCATCGGCGCACTGGTGCGTGATTTCTACGGCCGGGTACGATCGGATGCACGCCTTGGGCCGATCTTCGCGGGCGAGATCAAGGGCGAGTGGGAGCCTCATCTCCAGAAGATGACCGATTTCTGGTGCGCCGTGATGTTCAAGGACAGGTCCTACAGCGGCCGCCCGGTTCCCGCTCACGCCAAGCTGCAGGGCGTGCGGGAGGAGGACTTCGATCTGTGGCTCGGCCATTTTCGCCGCACCGTCGCGGATCGCTGCCCGCCCGAGGTCGCGGCGATCTTTGTCGACCGGGCCGAAAGGATCGCCAGGAGCCTCAAGCTGGCGATGTTCTTCACGCTGAAGCCCGCAGCACAGTCCGGCTGACCAGCAACCGAACCGTCGTCGCGGCGGGGGCAGGTGCGGCGCGAGCCTGGCGACGTTCGCACGAGCCCGGCGCGAAAGCCCGGGCTGTCCGTGCGGGACGATGAAACGCTATTTCGACAGCGCGTCGAACCAGGTCTTCCAGTCAGGCACGGCCACGGCGTAGGTGCCGCGGTGGTTGGTGTCGCCGGTCGAGATCGCCTCGACCTTGTCGTTGCCCGCGCCGAGACTCTGCTGGTAGGTCATCGCCAGCCTGGCGACGCCCACCGGTATCGCCTCGTCGATCTCGCCGTAGTAATTGCGCATCGGAGTCCGGATGACGTAGCGGTAGGCCTGCGTCTCCGCCATCAGGCGCCCGAATGTCGAGGCGTGGAAGAAGGTCGGCTCGAAATATTCGGGGCGGACGAGTTCCTTCAGGTCCATCGGAATGGCGGCCACGTCGAAAGACTGCCGCAGATAGGCGGCGCGGGCGACGTCATAGTGTTTCGGGCTGATGACCGACGCGGCGAGGCCGGGGACGTTGTAGTAGTTCTCGAAGGCGAACGACGACAGGATGAAGGTCGTGCCGATCCAGGCCGCGTCGATCGTGCGAGGGAAATAGAGCATGCCGTTCATGACCGCGGCGAGGTCGATCGGGGCCGACGCCGTGGCCGCGGCCGTGACGGGGACGCCGATCTGCTCAAGCTTTTCAAGCAGCGCGGTGGTGACGAAGCCGCCCTGCGACCAGCCGGCCAGGAAGAGTTCGTCGGTCTCGAAGCCGAGTTCCCTGATGATCGCCCGTCCGGCGGAGAGCATGTCGACGGTGGCCTGCTGGTGGCTCGCCTTGACCATGTAGCCCTCGGGCTCGCCGGACGCGCCCATGCCGAAATAGTCCGCGCCGATGACGATGTAGCCCTGGGCCGCGAACTGGGCGATCATCAGCTGGGTCTCGGGCGAGTGTGCCGGCATGGAGGGAACCTCTTCCTTCCCGTAGACCGTGCCGTGCTGATAGGAGACGAGGGGCAGTCTGGAGGCCGGTATGTCCGGCACCGCGACGAGGCCCGAGGTCCTGATCGGGCGGTTGCCCTGCTCGGGCACGACGGAATCGTAGCTGACGCGATAGAGGCGGACCGCGTGCCGGGCCTGCGTGTAGGCGACCTCGATGCCTGAGAAGGCCGGGAAATCCTGCGCCAGGATCTTGTTCAGCCTGTCCACGCTCCACGTGTCGATGAGCTCATACTGCAGGCCGCCCCTGACCTCGACGACGGGCGCGTCCGACTGCGCATGGGCGCTGCCCGTCGGCAGCGAAACCAGTCCACCGGAGAGCGCCAGAGCAAGCGCGATCATCTTGAGCGACTTCGATACACGTGGCTTGGTCATGCAGGACTCCTCCGGGGCCGGCCGCAGGCCGTGAAAAGCGCCTGCCGTCGCTGGCTACGAACGACCGAGCGCTAGAAAACAAAGGCGATTCTGGCTAGTCATAAAATATAAGCACGTCGGTGGGCCCTGACGAAGGGAAACATCAATCATTTGCTGCCGGACGGTCCCTTGATGTTCATCAGCGTTCCTCCATGCCTCGATCGACGCGCCTGTCGTTTGCGA
>JAEYYV010000386.1 GCA_023428295.1 Pseudomonadota bacterium | reverse complement strand
GGCGTAGACTCTACGCATGTCTGATCAGAAGTACCGTCAGCGCGGGTATCAGGACAGCGGCGGGGCGCGCGTGGGCTTCGGCATCACCGTCGCGTGAACCCGCGAGAAATCGCGCAACCGGCCACCGGTGCCCGCGATGGGAGCCGGTCATGCGCACCTTTCTCGTCTCGCTCCTCGTCCTCGCCGCCTGCGATCGGTCCTCGGACCTCGGCCGAGTCCCCATGCTCGCGACGCCCGCGACGCCCGCACCGCCCGCGACGCCCGCACCGATCGCACGACCATCCGCGAAGCCGGCGGAAGCCCCGAGCGCTGCTCCCGCGCCACCGCCGGCTCCGTCGGGCCGGCGCGCGAACGGCGACGGCTTCAGCATCGCGCTCGCGGACGAGTGGAAGGCGACCGCTGCCAGCAAAGGCGACGTGTTTCGCGCGATGCGCGAGGGAACCGGCAGCCTGGAGATCAGGAAGCTGTCAGAGCGCGATCGCGACGTTCCCCGCAGCGAACATCTGTGCACCGCGTGGAGCGAGCGAGTGGCGCGCAGCCTGAGCGGCACCACCAAGGGTGGTGAGCTGTCGAACGGCTCGTGTGTCGCTCAGATCGCGACCAGCTCGATGCGCTTCTCCCTCGCAGCGTTCGAGCGCTCGTCGACGACGTACGCGGCGGTCTGCACCGGACTTCTGACCGCCGCCCCCGTCGACAAGGCGTGCGCGTCGATGGTCGCGTCGTGGCACGACGACGCGAGCGCGAAGTCGCTCCGCCAACAGTCGCGTGTCGTCATCGCGCGCGAGCAGGATCACCCCGTCGCGCGCACAAACAGCTTCTCGGTGACGTTCCCGAAGGAGTGGCACGTGAGCGAGGGAACCGACACCATCCTCGTGCAAGCCCACGACGGAGGTGACGGCACGGCCGTGATCGCTAGCGTCCAGGGCATCGGCGTCATCACGGCAGCAGAGTGCAAGGCATTCGCAGAACCGCTCGCAGCAACGTTCAGGGCAACGGCGCTGGACGCAAAGATGCAGCGCACGAGCGTCGGGCTCGGCTGTCGAATCTCGATGTCCGGTGGCCTGTTCAGTTGGATCCACGTGCTGATGGGGCCCGACAACCAGGCGTACATGTTCTCGTGCGGCGCGCCCGAGGCCGCGTGCAACGACATCTTCGCGTCGTGGACGTTCACGCGAGGCGGGTGACCACGCGGCCCGCCGGGCCGGCATCGACCTGCACGAGATCGCCGGGGCGGAGCAGCGCCGTCGACGTCGCGAAGTTGCTGACGAGCAGCTCGGCTTTGCGAAAGCGATCCTTGATGCGCGCGGCGACGATGCGCGACAGCGGTGACATGCGCAGGCCCACGCCCGCGGGCGTTCCCGTGAGGATCACGTCGCCGCGCGCGAGGCCGCGACCCAGGTGCGCGCGCGCTGCACGGACCATCGCTGCGAGGTCGTAGATGAGCAGCTTTGTCGATGCGTGTTGGCGAACGTCGCCGTTGACGCGCGTCTCGAGCGTGAGCTCCGGCATCTTCGCGATGCCACCGGGCGGCACCCACACGCGCGACGCGACGGGCAGAAAGCCCGCGAACGACTTCGCTGCGGCCCAATATGCGAGAGGGGAGTCGGTGGTCTCGCCGAGCGCTTGCACGAAGCGCGCGGTCAGATCGTTGGCCACCGCGATGCCGAACGGTTGCGGCTCGCCGCCGGCGAGAGCAGCCTCGGTGATCGTTCCGAGGGCGACCAGCGCGAGCTCGCCCTCGTAGTCCATGACCGCAGGCGCGATGGGGATGCGGTCTTTGATCTGCGCGGCGAGCCCGGGCTCGACGGACTCGAGCACCGCGAAAAGCTCCGCGGACGACGGCACGTGTACCGTCGACGCGTCGGGCGTGAGCGTGCGGACGTGCTTGGTGAACGAGGTGGGCGGCGCGTCGCGATCGAGCTTCTGTCCGGTCTCGCGAACGTGATCGCTATACGTGAGGCCGAGCGCGGTGATCGACGTGACCTCGGGCCACGGCACCGTGTCGGCGCGTTCCTCGACGGCGAGTGGCGGTGCCGGCGCGCGCTCGTGGGCATCCCACTCGATGTAGTGGACACCCGGCAGCGGTACGCGCTGGTGGATCTCGACGGCGACGCCACCCGTGACGCGGCGATCGTCGACGAGGTGCCACGGCGCGAACGGCGCGGTGCGCTCGTAGACCTCGAGCTGCGCGGAGCCGATGTCGCTCTGCGCGATCATGAGGTCGCGATCGTCGGTGTCGCGATACGCCCAGCCGACCATCGTGTCGCTCTCGGCCCACGCACGCGCGTGCACGAGGCGGCGCGGACCGGCGACCGTCGACGTGACGAGGTTCCCGGGATGCGCGGCGGTCGCAGGGCGACCGTGGATCGGACGCGGACCGTCGAGGTGCAGCGATGCGAGGCCGAGCGAGAACGAGTCCTGGAGCGACACGGCGCTGACCTCGAGGCTGCCATCGCCGATCCATGGCGCGTAGATCCACTGCAGCGTCGGTAAGCGTCGCTTGCCCCACAGGTGCATCGCGCTCGCTCGCCCGCGGATCGGAATCGCGACACCGTCGACGGTGACCGTGCCGCTCGCGTCCGCGTCGTGAACGATCGGCTGTGCGTGCGTGGGTGCCGGCAGCCACGTCGGCACATCCGGCGCGACCTCGCGTCCACCGCTCCACGCGATGTCCCACGCGATGCCCGTCACCGCGCCGGTCGCGCCCAGTCGCGTGAGCTTGGAGTCGAAGGCGGCGACGAGCGCACCGGCCACATCTTGCTGGGCGACGGCGAGCGGCGCATAGCGCTTGAACGCGCGTGTCTTGGGCGACGCATCCGCATCGAACCACGCTCCCCACACCGTGGACCGCGGCTCTCCCGTGCGCGGCACGAAGATCGTCTGGCGCACCCACACGGCCTTGCGGCGGGACTCGTCGAGGACCACCGCGAACCAGATCTCGTACCAAGGTCGCTGACCTCGCCATCTCGGCTGATCGAGGTCCTTGGGCATGCCTTCTTGGTAGCACTGATGGCGCCGCGAACGGCGTTAACCATCGGAAATTGCGAAGATGGTAGAACGTGTCCACCGGCATGCAGGGTCGTGGCTCTTACCCTCAGCGTGCACGTTTGGAGTCACTCACCCCGCTACCGCGGACACGAGCGAGGAGCCGATATCGACATGGCCGCTCGCGAAGATAGTCGAGGTCGCCTGCTCGCCGAGCTCGCGGCAGCGCCCGCGCGGAGAGGCTATGGCATTGCCTACGATCTGCTCCGCAACCGCGCCGAGGCAGAAGAGGCGGTGCAAGAAGCGCTCGCCCGCGCGTGCGAATCGATCGGAGATCTTCGCGATCCTGCCGCGGCGTCGGGGTGGTTCTTGCGCATCGTCACCACGATGTGTCTGCGCACCCTGCGCCGGCGCCGCTTGAAGAAGAAGCTGTTCGGTTGGTGGCCGAGCAACGACGACGAGACGAGCGTCGCGCATGAAGGTGCCACCGCCGTCGCGGACACCGGCGTCGACGACATCGCAGGGCGCATGCACGCCACCGAGACCGTCGAGCCGCGCGAAGCACTCGTCGGTCACGAGCAGCTCGGCGCCATGCTCGACAAGATGGATCGACTCTCGGCGCAGCAGCGCACCGCGCTCGTCCTTCGCTACGGCCACGACATGCCCGTCGGCGAAGTGGCAGCGCACCTCGGCGTGGAGCTCGCCACCGCCAAGACGCATCTCGTTCGCGGCCTCGCTCGGCTGCGCGATCTGATGGAGGAACACCGATGACCAAGACCGCCAGCCCCGCGTGCGACATCGTCGCCGAACGCATCGCGCTCGGAGAACCGCTCGGCGACCACGCCGATCACGCGGCGACGTGCGAGCGCTGTCGCGAGATCACCTCGATGGCAACCTCGCTCGGCGCGACGCATCACGCGATCGATCCGGGACTCGGCTTCTCGGCGCGCATGACCGTCGGTGCACAGAATCGCATCACGGTTCGCCGTCGCCGTCGCATCGCCACGACCGCGGGAGTCACCGCCGCTGCGGCTGCCGCCTTCGCGTTCGTCGTCACGCGTCCGACGGAGCCGAAGCGAGCACCCGATGCCGATGTCGCGGTCAGTCCGTTGAAGACCGATGTCGAAGCACCGCTGCCTGTCGACGATGCAGACCTCGCGTTCCTCCTGCGCGATCCAGAAGCGACCGCTCGTACGACCGCCGACTGGAACCACACCACCACCCCTCTTCGTCCGTACAAGAACCTCCTGCGAGGAATCCGATGAGCCGTATCCGTACCTTCTTCACCCTGATGCTGCCCTCGATGATCGCGGGTGGCTTCGTGTTCGGCGCTGCGTTCTCGCACGCCGCGTCCAACGATGCCGACGGCTTCTGGCCAAACCCGCAGCCCGTCGTGATCGCGCAAGCCGATCCGCCGAAGCCGCCGAAGCCGCCGGGGCCCGGTCCGCGTCCGCCGGCGCCGCCCGCACCCAAGCCGCCGTCGAAGCCCGGCATCGGCGTGTCGATCGACAACGGTGTCGTGCAGGTCACGGGCGTGCGCGAGATGGTCAAAGCGCAGCTCGCGACCGCGCGCGCATCGATCAGCGGGAACGCGCACATCCCCGCCGACGTGAAGAAGAAGCTCCTCGCGCGCCTCGACAAGGCCGGCGCTGCCGTCGAGAAGCGCCTCTCCAACCTGAGGCTCACCGACCTCGGCGCTCTCGAAGACGAGCTCGAGAAGATGGGCGAGGAGATCGAAGAGGCCATGGAGGGCTTCGAGGACGAGATGAAAGATGCGTTCAGCAAGAACCTCAAGGTCGACCTGTCGAAGATGCGCTTCGATCACGACGACTTCGACATCCCGTCCGCGCCGGATCTCGACGACGACGATGATGACGACATGCGCGATGCGATCAACGACCTGAAGGATCTCGCGCTCGACGCGAAGCAGCGCGACCAGATCACGAAGCTGCGCTCCGAGTCGGACGTGAAGGTCGCGGCGGCGAAGAAGCAGATCGCGGAGAGCTCCGAGAAGCTACGCCTGGCGCTCGCCAATACGAACACGAGCGATGCCGAGATCAGCCGGCTCGTCGATCAGGTCAGCGCGCACGAGGCGACGATGCGCAAGGCGCGCATCACGGCGTGGGCACAAGCGCGCCGCGTGCTCGATGCCTCGCAGCGCAAGAAGGTCGAAGACGCCGCCGCAAAGGCGAAGAAGAAGACGAAGTAACTACGGCGTCGGGCCGATCGCGGGCTCGCTAGCACCGGGCGCGATCGGCGCCGCGTCGATCACCACGGGGACCACGGGCGCCGGCGTCGGCACCACCGGCGCTGGCGTCACGAGCGTCTCGGGCGGTGGAATCGGCGACGGCTGCACGAGGTGCGCGGGCGGAACGCCAGCATCGATCGCGTTCGCGACCGGATCGAGCCGCGCGTGCAGCGTACCCGTGGCGATCGGGAAGAAGCGATAACGCGCGAGCGCATGCTTGGGCATGCTGAACGTGAACTCGTGCTCGGCGCCCGTCTCGCCGATCCAGTACGTGGGCGTCGGGCCGACTTGCAGACCATCGACGGAGGCCATCGCCCCGGACGGCGAGCTGCGCAGGAGGATCTCGATCTGACGACCGGGCCGCTTTGTCGGCGGACGCGCGACACGGGGCAGCGTGGGATCGTCGTCGACGTGTGCGTTGGGATCGGGCGAGCCGAACGACGTGATGCCATCTGACACCGCCGCATCGGCGGGCGCCGGCGGCGGCTCGTGCTTGTCGTCCGACGACGACGAGCCGGAGCATGCGACGAGCGTCAACATCGCAAACGCTCGAGTCATGCGCATCGAGCGCACACTAGCACGAGCTACTTGGATGGACGCATCGTGCCGAGCGGTGTCTTGGTCTCGACCTTGATCGGCCCCTTGCGCACGGGGACGCCGCCTTGGATGCCGTCGATGTCGATCGGCGACTCGGAGTCAGCATCGCCGAGCACGATCACCGGCTTGTCCTTGGCCACGTTGAACGTCAGCGGATAGCGCGCCACCGTCTGATCATCGGCGTTCACCGCGAAGTCTGGCATCGGCACGCTGAGGCCGTAGGCCGCGTCGAGGAGGCACGCGTCGAGCTGCGCGTTGCCGAGTCCGGCGAGCGAGACTCGTGTCATCTCGCCGCGACCGAGGTGCAGCGTGAAGTGCACCGTGCCGGCGAGCGTGGGAGCGAGACCGAGCGCGCGCTGATAACACGCGTACGCTTTGGGCTGCAGCTGATCGCGGAACAGGCGCTCGAGTGTGTCTCTCGCGATCGCTGATGGCTGCGGTCGCGCCTTCCCCGACGACACCGGCATGCTGTCGACGGGATCGTGCACCTCGACGACGCGCTCGTACGGCCCGCCGCCCTTCACCATCGCGGTGCGGTTCTTCGCGATCTTGCTCGTGAACGAGAGCACCGCGAACGACGTGCTCTCCGAGACAAACGGTGCACGCTGCGCGGCCTTCTCGCGGATCTTGGCCGTCGCGTCGGGATCCTCGTCGAGGGTGCTCGCGAGGACGAGCGCGGCGACGGACGCTGGGGGACCCGTGCGCGGCGCGACGCGAATCGGCGCTTCCCCGCGGCCGGTCAGCACGAAGCTCGACGACGGGCGCTTGTCGATCACCGTGCGCACGAAGCCCGCGCCCGCGACCACCGTGGTCGGTACGTCGAGCGATGCGAGCGAGAGCTCGACGGTGGCGGGGCGGAGCCAATCGTCGACGAGCGAGAGCGCGGTGTCGAGCTCCACGGTCGGCACCTCGACGAGCGAGCCGCCATAGAGGCTCACCGGGCCACGCAGCGCGGCCTCGCCAGGCGAGCTGGTGCGCGCGGGGTCGAGCAAGATGCCGAGGACGTCGACGGTGGATGTCTTGCCATCGAGCGCCGCGATCAGATCCTTGCCCGCGAGATCGCCGATGACGCCGTCGCTGATCACCACGACGAGCGTGCTCGCTGCGTTGCCGTCGCTCATCACGGTCTTCGCCAAGCGGAGCGCGGCGGATAGGTCGCTGCCGTTGTGCGCGCCGCGCAGCGAGAGGTTCTTCTCGATCGACGACACGCTATCCGGCGTCAGCGGCCGCCACCCGTCGAACAACCGTATCGCGGTGCGGTCGTAGAAGATCGCGTCGATCTCCACGTTCGCAGGGAGCGCCGACGTCACCGCGCGCAGTACCCGCGAGACGTTCTGCTTGCCGACGAGCTCCATGCTCTTCGACGTGTCGATGACGATCAGCGCTCGACGGTGCAGCGGCGTTTGCGTGCGGAGCGGCGGCGTCGCGACCGTGACGACCGACGCGGAGTATCCGTCGGATAGCGGCTCCGACTGCGTCCACACGAGCGGCAGCTTGCCCGCGAACGCGAGCTGCGCGTCGAGCGTGACAGGCTTGTTATCGAGCGTGAACGTCGCGGGACGCGCGGTCGTGCTCGCGCCGTTGATGATGATGCGCGCGACCGACGCGCCCGGGCCGGCGCTCGCGGTCAGCGTTCCTCGACACGCGGTCAGCGCTCCTACACCTGCGCGCGCTGGCAGCTGAATGCGCAGCGAGCCGCTCACGATCTCCGCGAGCGCCGTGTATCGCGTGATCAGCGTGACCTGATGTCCCGCGTCCCATGGCTGCACGTGGATCGCGTACTGCGACAGCGATCCTTCGGGTCGAGCGAACAGCATCGCCGGATCGCTGCCGAGCACCGAGCGCTTCGCGACGTCGGCGGTCTCGTGCGGACCGACAATGGGAAGCGCTTGTTCGATCGCGCTGTCGCCGGCGCGAAACGCGAAGCTCGTGATCACCGCACCGGGCGGCAGATCGAAGCTGTACGCGAGCGCGGATCGCGACGACGCGTTCGTGAATCGCTGTCGCTGCTCGACGGAGACGACCGCGCCCTTCATCTGCACGTCGAGGTCGCACTGCGCCTCGCGAATGTCCTGCGCGGGGCGCGGTGGGTGGGAGCCGTACTCTTCGAGCGAGGTCTCGGCGCCGGCGGCGGAGCCGCCCGCGAGCACGAGCACGACAGCTGCCGCGAGCTTCATGGCGGTTGGACAACCACGAGCCCCGCCGGTTGCGCTTACAATGAGGCACGTGCAGTCCCCGTTGCCTCGTCCGAAGGTGGGTGTGGTCCTCTCGGGCGGTGGATCCCGTGGCGCATACGAAGCCGGAATCATTCACTACCTTCGCACGGACCTCACCAAGCGGCTCGGCCGTCCCCTCCCGATCGACATCGTCAGCGGAACCTCGGTCGGTGCGATCAACGCCGCGTTCCTCGCAGCGACGATGGATGACCCCGAGAGTCAGGCCGAGCAGCTCGTCACCGCGTGGAGGTCGCTCCGCCTCGAGGAGCTGATCGGCCTCGGGCCGCGCGACATGTATCGCGCGACGAAGATGCTGCTCGGTGGTGATCCGCCGCCGCCATCGCCCGGCAGCTTTCGCTACGGCGGCCTCCTCGACACGAGCGGCCTCGAGCGCTTCGTCATTCGCGCGATTCCGTGGCGCGGCATCGATCGCAGCTTGCGCTCGCGCAACCTTCACGCGATCAGCGTCTCCGCGACGCACGTCGCGACGGGCCACACCGTGGTGTTCCTCTCGAGCGCGGAGCCGGTGCCGCGCGAGTGGTCACGCGATCCGTTCGTTCGTCATCGCGCGGCGCGCATCGGTCCGCGTCACGTGCTCGCGAGCGCGGCGATTCCGATCCTGTTTCCCACCGTGAAGGTCGGCGAGGAGTTCTTCACCGATGGTGGCCTGCGCCAGAACACGCCGATGTCACCTGCCATCAGACTCGGCGCTGACCGGCTCTTACTGATCTCGCTGCGACACGTGAAGCACGAGGTCGCGCCGTCGCCGCAGCCGGTCGCACCTGTCAGTCCCGAGGACTACCCGAAGCCGCTGTTCCTCACGGGCAAAGCGCTCAACGCGCTGATGCTCGATCACACCGAGTACGACTTGCAGCGAATGCAGCGCATCAACCTGATCCTCGATGCGGGCATCGCGTCGTTCGGCGAGCGATTCGAGCAGATGATGAATCACGAGTTGGTTCGCCTACGTGGGGCACCGCTGCGCCGCATTCAAGCCGTGCACATCCGTCCGTCGGAAGACATCGGAGCCATCGCTGCGGACTTTGTCGCGAGCGGTCGCATGCGCGTCTCGGGGCTCATCGCGAAGAAATTGATCGAACGCTTGGCCGGTGGGGAATCTCGACACGAGAGTGACTTGTTGTCGTATCTGCTGTTCGACGGTGACTTCGCCGCCGAGCTCATCGCGATGGGACGTCGCGACGCGGAGAAGAAAGCCGACGAGCTCGCAGCCTTGTTCGACGTGCTCGTTCCTGCGACGTGACATAGTCCGCGCATGAAAAAGCAACTGTTGGCGCTGCTGTTCGCGGTCGCCGCGTGCGGCGGAAAGACGACGCCCACAACAACGACGACGGATCCAAGCCTCGGCACTGTCGATCCGAACACCGGTGGACCTGCGCCGAGCAACAGCCCGCAGTTGCCGCTGTGGTCCGAGGTGAAGAAGGGCACGCTGCCCAACGGCCTCACGTACTACATCCTCAAGCGCCCCAAGCCGGAGAAGCGCGCGTTCCTCTGGCTCGCGGTCAACGCGGGTTCGACGCAGGAAGAGGACAACCAGCGCGGCCTCGCTCACTTCGTCGAGCACATGGCGTTCAACGGAACGAAGCGCTTTCCGAAGTCCGCGATCGTCAACTATCTCGAGTCGATCGGCATGGGCTTCGGCGCCGATCTCAACGCCTCGACGAACTTCGACGAGACCACGTACAAGCTCACCGTTCCCACGGACAAGCCCGAGTACATCAGCAAGGGCCTCGACATCCTCCACGACTGGGCGGGCGACGTTCTGTTCGAGAGCGAGGAGATCGAGAAGGAGCGCGGCGTCGTTCTCGAGGAGTGGCGGCTCGGTCAAGGCGTCGGCATGCGCCTCCTCAACAAGCACTTTCCCGTGCTGTTCAAAGGCTCGCTCTACGCGACGCGCTTGCCGATCGGAACGCCCGAGGTGATCAAGGGCGCGCCGCGCGAGCGCCTCACCACGTTCTACAAGGACTTCTATCGCCCCGATCTGATGGCGGTCATCGCCGTCGGTGATGTGGATCCGGCGACGATGGAGAAGGAGATCGCGGCGCGCTTCGGTGGCCTCGAGAACCCTGCCGGCAAGAAGCCGCGCAAGCCGGCTGGCGTGCCCAAGGCCGACGGCACGCGCGTGTCGATCGCCACGGACAAAGAGCTGCCCACGGCGAACGTCACGGTGAACAACGTGTTCGCGCATCGCTCGGAGTCCACGGAAGCGGACTTTCGTCGCGCGATCGCCGAGCAGATCTACAACATGATCGCGAACGAGCGCCTCGGCACGCTCGCGAAGAAGACCGAGTCGCCGTTCGCCATCGCGCAGGTCGGCGTGCAGGGCATCACGCGCGAGATCGACATGTTCACGCGCGTCGCGTTGCCCAAGGATGGCAAGGTCGAGGACGCGCTGCGCGCACTCATGACCGAGGCCGTTCGCGTCGAGCGCCATGGCTTCACGCAAGCCGAGCTCGATCGCGCGCGCGCGAACATCGCCGCGTTCTACGAGCAGATCGCGGCCCAAGCTGACACCGAAGGCTCGGACGACTACGTCGCGGAGATCACGCGGAACTTCTACGAGAACGAGTTCATGATCGGTCGCCGCGCCGAGCGTGACCTCGCGGTGAAGTTCCTCCCGCAGATCACCGTTGCCGAGCTCAACGCGCTCGCGAAGAGCTTCGGTGGCGCCGACAACCGCGTGATCATGGTCAGCGGTCCCGAAGGGAAGCCGCTGCCCGATCAGAAGCGGATCCTCGCCATCGTCGACGAGGTGCAGAAGGCGCAGATCGAGCCGTGGCAGGAAGCGGCCACCACCGCGAAGCTGATGGCCACGCCGCCCACGCCGGGCAAGGTGGTCAAGGAGTCGAAGATCGAGTCGATCGGGGTCACCGAGTGGACGCTGTCCAACGGGGTCAAGGTCGTGCTGAAGCCCACGGACTTCGACGCGGAGCAAGTCTCCGTGTCCGGCGATTCGCCCGGTGGTCTCGCAACGGCCGACGCCAAGCTGTGGCCGTCGGCGCGCTTCGCCGATGACGTCGTCGCGCTCGGCGGTGTCGGGGACCTCGACGACGACACGCTCGAGAAGGTGCTCGCGGGCAAGCGCCTGCAAGTCTCCGCCACCATCGGCGAGACCACCGAGTCCGTCGACGGCAACGCGTCGGTGAGGGATCTCGAGACGATGTTCCAGCTCGTGTACTTGAAGATGACGGCGCCGCGCAAAGACGAGGCCGTCTTCGCGACGTGGAAGCAGGTCGTCACCGAGCAGCTCGCGAACCAGCGCCGCTCGCCCGAGGCGGTGTTCGGCATCGAGACGCAGGAGCTCCTCTACAAGAAGCACCCGCGGCGCACGCCACCCGTCGTGGAGGACATCGCCAAGATCGATCTCGACAAGGCCCTCGCGTTCTACAAGTCGCGCTTCGGCGATGCCGGTGACTTCACGTTCGTGATCGTCGGCGCGTTCGACGTCGCGAAGATCAAGCCGCTCGTCGAGACGTACCTCGCGAGCTTGCCGGCCACGAAGCGCAAGGAGACGGAGAAGGACCTCAAGATCCGTCGCGCGGGCGGCACGATCAAGAAGGCGTGGCCGCTCGGCAGCGAGCCCAAGGCGCAGGTCTCGCTCTCCTTCTATGGAGACCAAGCGTGGACGCGCGACAACGACCGCGACATGTTCATCCTCGGCCAGGTGCTCGAGATGCGCCTGCGCGAGATCCTGCGCGAGGACATGGGCGGCGTGTACGGCGTTGGCACCGGTGGGTGGATCGCTCGCCGCCCGCACCAGGAGCGCTCGTTCGCGATCCAGTTCGGCTGCGCGCCCGATGCTGTCGACAAGCTGGTCAAGGCAGCGCTCGACGAGATCGAGGTCGTGAAGAAGGAAGGCGCCACCACCGAGCAGCTCGAGAAGATCAAGGCGCAGTTCCTTCGCGAGCGCGAGACGCAGATCAAGACGAACGGCTTCTGGGTCGGCTGGCTGTCGAGCACGTATCGCTTCGGCGATGACCCGACGCTCGTGCTCGATCCGAGCAAGATGCTCGGCCGCATGACCTCGGACAACGTGAAGGCCGCGGCAAAGAAGTTCCTGCCGAAGGCGCCGTTCTTCCAGGCAGTGCTGATGCCGGCGACGACGGGAACCGCGCCCGCGCCGGCTGCCACGCCCGCGACGAAGTGAGCTACGGCGCCTCTGCCGGCGGCGCCTCGACTGGCGGTGCGATCATCGGCTCGCGCATGTAGCTCATGAACGCGGGCACCGCGATCGAGGCGACCACGCCGATCAGGGCGGTCGGCACCATCAGGCCGCCCTGGCCCGACGCGTAGTCCGCAGCAAACGGTGATGCCGGCGCGGACTTCGCGATCGCGTCGACGCTCGCCGTGTCGCCGCTGACGATGTCACGCGCGGGAATCGCGAGCAGCTTGTCGGCGACCGCAGGCGGGTTTGCCCAGATGAGGCGACCGCCCGCGACGAAGTGCGCGACGTCTCCGTCGAGGCGAACCGCGAGTCCGAGCTCGGAGAGCAGCGCGAGGGCGCGGAACATCAGCGCGGCTTGCTCCTGCATGCCCGCGGCGAGCGCCTCGATGCGCGGTGTGCCGAACATCGTGCCGCGGCCCCAGAAGGCGAGCGTCCAGGTGCCGTTGGCGATCTCTCTACCGAGGTCGGTCATGGGGACGCTCTTGGCAGTCGGCGCGCCTGCTTTGTTGCCAGCGCGGAGCTCGCTGCCGTCGATCCAGATGTCGAGCTCGACGTTGTACGTGGCGATGTCGACGCGGCACACGCCCGGCTGCTGCTGCGCGGAGAGCATCTCGGCGGGGACCACGGTCGCGCAGTTGTCGATGACCTTCTGCGCGGGCGCCGTGGTGGACAGCGGCACGCGCACGTCGGGGAGCGTGGTGCCGGGCGCGATCGTGATGGTGACCGGGCCGTTCACGGTCTTCAGCAGCTCGGACAGCGTCAGATCCTCGAGGAGCGGGCCATCCGGCATGGTCTCGAGCAGCGACTCCACGGTTGCCACGATGAACGCGCTCGTCTGACCTTGCGGAGCTCGTGGCTTGCTCGCACCGACGAGCTTCTCGATGACGACCGGCGGCGCGACCACGGCGCCGCGCGCGACGGCCATGCCGCGATCGATGCGCACCGTGACGCCGAGCTCGAGCGGCTCCTTCACGAGCAGCTCGATGTCGCCACGCGTTCCGACCCTCGCGATCTGCGCGGGCACCGTGCCCTTGCCGATCTGCTCGAGGAGCGGGAGGTTCTTGGAGCACGCGTAGTTGTTGTTGATGGTCTTGCAGGTCAGCTCTCCGATCTTGTTCGGATCGGCGCCGACGGGAATCGACAGCTTCGCGAGCTTCTCGCGATCTGCGAGCGGCACCACGACGACGCCACCGCCGGGCGCGTCGAACATCGCGATGCCCTTCTTGCGATCGATGCCCACCTCTTCGAGGTTCGTGAACGGCGCGCCGAGCTGGCCGCGAATCGCGCTCTCGAGCTGCCCTTTGATGGGCGCGAGCTCCGGCGCCGTGGCGACGAAGCGCTGGATCTCGACGAGCGCGGCTTCGACATGCTCGAGCGCGCGCGGCGTCACGACGAAGCCGCTCGTCGCCGAGTCGGGGCACAGCGCCCACAGCGCATCCGCGTCGCGGGTGGAGGTGAGGTTCGAGTCTGTCGTCGACGACTTGCCACATGCAGCGACGAGCAGAAGGGGCCACAGCTTCCTCATGCCGCGGTTGTACGCTATGCAGGAGGTGGTGGCCGATCCATATCGCGAGGATCTCGAGTCGGCCGAGGCTCGAGAGAAGTCGGAGAAGGGTGATCGTCGGCGGCTCGCGGTGCTGTGGCGATTGACGCCGCTGATTCGCCCGCACAAGGCGCGCTTCATCCTCGCGCTCGCCACGCTCTTCGCAGCGTCGGGGATCTCGCTCGTCTATCCGTGGGCCGCGAAGCAGGCCGTCGACATCGGCATGAGCCAGGGCACCACCGACAAGCTCGATAGCTTCGTCCTGATCCTCGTCGCGGTGTTCGCGGTGAACGCGGTGCTCGTGTGGTTCCGCCACTACAGCATGAGCTGGCTCGGCGAGCGCGTCGTCGCCGATCTGCGCGGCATGGTGTTCGATCGCATCCTCTCGCTTCCCGTCGGATGGTTTCACGAGCGGCGCAGCGGCGAGCTCGTCGGTCGCCTCGCGTCGGACGTCACCGTCGTCGAGGGCGTCGTCGGCAGCGAGCTGTCGATGGCGCTGCGCAACAGCTTCCAGATGCTCGGCGCACTCGTGATGCTGTTCGTGATCGACGTCAAGCTCACGCTGTTGATGCTCGGCATCGTGCCGCCGATCGTCTTCACCACGATCTTCTTCGGACGAAAGATCCGCAAGATGACGCGCGCCGTGCAGGACGAGCTCGCCAACGTGTCGGGCCAAGTGCAGGAGTCCATCGGCGCGATCGCGACGGTGCAGTCGTTCGTGCGCGAGAAGTACGAGGCGCGCAGGTACCGCACGGGGGTGGAGCGCGCCTTCGACAAGACGCTCGCCCTCGTGCGCTGGCGATCGTGGTTCTTCTCGTCGGCGCTGACGGCGGGCTACATCGGCATCGCCGCGGTCGTGTGGCTCGGTGGCCGTGCCCTCGTGCGCGGCGAGCTGACCGCCGGCGACATGACCTCGTTCTTCCTCTACACGTTCTTCGTCGCGGGCGCGCTCGCGGATCTCGCGGGCCTGTGGGGCTCGCTGCAGCGCGCGGCCGGCGCGACCGATCGTTTGTTCGCGGTGATCGACACGGTGCCCGACATTCGCGATCCGGAGGCTCCGGTCGCGCTGCCTGACGGCGACGGCGCGATCACCTTCGACAGCGTCTCGTTCGCCTATCCGACGCGCCAAGGCCAGCCCGTCCTCACCAACGTCTCGCTGGACATCAAGCCGGGCGAGGTCGTCGCGCTCGTCGGTCCGTCGGGCGCGGGCAAGTCCACGCTGCTGTCGTTGCTCTATCGCTTCTACGATGTCGATGCCGGTCGCGTGCTGTTCGAAGGCACCGACGTGCGCGACCTCGCCACCGCAGATCTGCGACGCGCACTCGCGCTCGTCGCGCAGGAGCCCGTGCTGTTCTCCGGAACGATCCGCGACAACATCGCGTACGGCCGCGACGGCGCATCGCGCGACCAAGTGGAGCAAGCCGCGCGCGATGCCTACGCGCACGACTTTATCGAGAAGTTCCCCGAGGGCTACGACACCAAGATCGGCGAGCGCGGCACGAAGCTCTCGGGCGGTCAGAAGCAACGCATCGCGCTCGCTCGCGCGCTGCTCGCGAACCCGCGCGTGCTGATCCTCGACGAGGCCACGTCCAACCTCGACGCCGAAAGCGAAGCCGCCGTGCAAGCCGCACTCGCGCGGCTCATGAAGGGCCGCACGACGCTCGTCGTCGCGCATCGCTTGAGCACCGTGCGCGACGCGGACCGCATCGTCGTCATCGAGGATGCGCGGGTCGTCGAGCAGGGCCGACACGACGAGCTCATGGCTCGCCGCGGGACATACCATCGACTCGTGGAGCACCAGGTGATCGGCGATACCCGGGCGGCGTCATGAGGTTCGCGGCGCCCTCGGTCGTGTGCCCGCGCTGCGAGTCGCCGCCGGTGGGCACGGGCGAGGTCGTGAGCGATCCGTCGCTGCGAGCTGCGACGAGACGATCGCGGGGGCGCTCAGCGCGAGCGTCGACGGCTACAGCGCGGCTTTCGTGATCTTGATGATCTTGTTCTGGTCGCGAACGGTCGCGTAGATGGCGTCGCCGTCGAAGGCGATCGCGTACGGCGACTTCAGATCGTCGGCGAGCACCTGCGGTGGGAGGCCGCCGTCCTTGGCGATGCGTACGAGCTGGCCGCGTGGTTGCCACGAGTACGTGTAGAGCCAGGCGCCGTCCGCGACGAGGTCGTCGGAGTTGTCGAGGCCCTCGGCGATCACGGTCGCCTCGCCCGTCGCGATCACGATGCGGCGGATCGATTGCTGCTTCTCCGAGTACACGAACACGCGCGCGTCGTCGGCGGCGACCGCGGTGGGGCGTACGAGTCCGCGCGCGATGGTCTTGGCCGAACCGCCCGCGAGGGGAATCGCGACGAGCGCGCCCGACGAGTAGCTCGCGATGAACAGCGTGTCCGCGTTTCGCCCGACCACGCCGCGCGGCACGCTCGCGATCTTCTTGGCAGCACCGCCGCCGACGGAGGCGCGCATGATCTCGTCGCGCTTGAACAGCGTCATGAACACGTGATCGCTCGTGCCGGTGGCGTCGATCGGATTGTCGGCGAGCGAGAGGATGCCCGCCTTGGTGACCGGGCCGGCGGGGGACTCGACGCGCAGCAAGTCCTTGCGGGACGTCGCGAACAGCTCGTCACCGGCGAGGAACACCTTGAACGCGAAGTTCGGGTTCTGTTGATCGCTCAGCTGCTTCGGCGTTCCACCCGAGGTCGACATGGACCAGATCGCGCCGGCCGAGTCGGTCCACACGAGGTGGTCGCGCCACACGACGAGCGTCATGGGTGACTCGCCCACGTCGAAGTCGGTTCGAAGCTGTGGTTGCGGTGGAGTAGGCGGCTCGGCCACCGGTGGTGGTGGCGGCGGCGGTACGTAGGGTGGCGGAGGTGGTGGCGCAGGGGAGGGGCAGCCAACGAGAACGACCAACGCGACAGCGGCAAGACGCACCACGTGAGAGTAGTCGTCGCGCGCGCCAGCGGCTACCGTACGCGTTCCCTAGCATGCCGCCGCGCCATCACGATGGGGCCGCACTGCTCGTCGCCGGCTACGGTACGACGGGCGGCCCCGCACTCGACGCGTCGGAGATGCACACGCTCGGACAGATCGGCGAAGCTCTGCTCGCGACGGGCGCCACGTGGCAGATCCGCCGCCTCGCGGCGACGGCGGGCGATCGTCACGGCGTCGATCGTGCGACGGTCAAGCGCCACCTCGACGAGCTCGTCGCGGAGCGCGCGCGGGTCGCGGTGCTCGTGGTGCTCGGTACGATCATCGATGTCGGCGGTGAAGCCGCGCTCGTCACGGGACCGGACGCGACGGAGTATCCCGAGGACTCCACGCTGTCGCTCGCGTGGATCCGCGATCGCCTCGCGAGCACGCATGCGGAGCAAGCGGTTGTCGTCGTGTCCGCGCGCGGCGATGGTGCACCGCGCGCGTGGCTCGATCGGCTCGCGACCAAGCGCAACCAGCATCTGATCGCGATCGACTCTGCCGCGGAAGGTGCGCCGCTCGCGGATGCGCTGCTCGCGGGCCTGTGCGGCGACGCGCTCGATCCGCGAACGGGTACGGTGACGATGGCGAGCCTCAGCTCGTACCTCGCGGAGCGTGCACCGTCGAGCGTGATGCAGCCGTGCGACGCGTCGGAGACGGTGGCGCAGCCGCCGCCGCTCGCGGGTCTGTGGGACGTGCGCCGCTCGCAGTTGTCCGTGCGGGGAACGCGACCGCGCGTGGCGCGCGGACGCCGTACCGACGACGATCTGACCGGCACGGTGCTGCCCGGGCGCTTCCGGATCGACACGCTCGTCGCGCGCGGAACGTTCGGCACGATCTATCGCGCGCGTCAGCTCGCGGTGGAGCGCGACGTGGCGCTGAAGGTACTGCACGCGGACATCGATCCGTCGTCGGAAGATGGCCGCTTGTTCGTGCACGAGATCCGCAGCGTCGGTCGCATCGATCACGCGAACGTGGTGCGCATCTACCAAGCGGACATCACGCACGACGGTCGGTTGTTCTTCGCGATGGAGCTCCTCGATGGCCAGGACCTCGCGACGATCGTGGGTGCCGGCACGGTGCCGCGCGAGCGAGCGATCGAGATCGTGCGGCAGCTGCTCGCTGGCCTCGGCGCGGCGCACGACGCGGGCCTCGTGCACGCCGACGTGAAGCCGGCGAACGCGATCGTCGTCGAGCGAGATGGCACCGAGCGCGTGGTGCTCGTCGACTTCGGTCTGTCGCGTCTTCGCCCGCCGGATCGTCCCGCGGAGTCCGCTGGTGGAACGCCCGCGTACATGGCGCCGGAGCAGCTGATGGAGGGGCGCGTCGACGCGCGCTCCGATCTGTTCAGCGCTGCACTCGTGTTCGTGCACATGCTCGTGGGATGGCGGCGCCCCAACGCGATGACGCTCGCGCCGCCGCCGGAGCTCATCCCGGATGATCTGCGCGCGGTCCTCGATCGCGCGCTCGCGACGGACCCCGCCAAGCGGTACGCATCGGCGGCAGAGCTGTCGGCGGCGTTGACAGGAACCGCGTCGCCGTCGGCACCGCCACCCGCGCCGATCCGTCCGTTCCGACATCTCGAGCCGCTCACCGAGGAGGATCGCGGGCGCTTGCATGGACGGCAGGCGGATCTCGCGCTGCTCACCGAGCAGGTGCTCTATCGACGCGCCGTGATCTACGCAGCGCCATCGGGCGTGGGGAAGACGTCGCTGCTTCGCGCGGGACTGCTCCCGCGCCTCGAAGCCCTCGGCGTGCGCGTCGTGTACGTGCGGTGTCGCGGCGACTCGCAGGTCGCAATTGCGTCGTCGATCGAGCCGAACTCGATGACGATCTTCGAGGCGGTCACGGCGCACGTACAGCGCGGTGGCGGAAAGCTCGTGCTGATCCTCGATCAACTCGAGCGCGCGGTCGCGGAGGCAAACGCGGGTGCGCTCCTGCGTGCGGCGCTGACGACGACTCCGGGCGCCGACGTCAGCGTCGTCATGGTCATTCGCGAGGACCACCTCGCGCGTCTCGTCGCGAGGACGCAGGAGGTCGACGCGCAGATCGCGATCATGCGCTTGCCGCCGCTCACGCCCGAGGGCGCGAGTGATGCGATCGTGGCACCCCTCGCCGAGAGTCGCCTCGCGATCGAGCCGGAGCTGCTCGCCGCGCTCCTCGCGGATCTGCAGCACGCGGCCGCGGCGATCGCCGCAGCGATGGGGTGGGGCGCCACGCCGTCGGTGTATCCGCCGCATCTCCAGCTCGCCTGCACGGTGCTCTGCGAAGCGCTTCCGCCGGGCGAGGTCACGCTGACGCTCGCGCATTACAAGAAGCTCGGCGGCTTCGACGCCATCGTCGGCGAGCACCTCGAGCGCGTGCTCGACACCGAGCTTGCCGACGGACGCGATGCGATCGCGCGCGACCTGTTCCTCGCGCTCGTCACGTCCGCCAACGAGCGCGCGATCCGCACCGAGGACGAGCTGCTCGAGATCGCATCCGCGCGACACGCAGCACACGAGGTTCGCGCGGTGCTCGAGACGCTCCGGTCACGCGGGCTTCTCGTTCGCGTGCGCGGTGTCGCTGGCGAGCCGAGCTGGGAGCTCGTGCATGACAGCCTCGTGCCGCGCGTGCTCGCGTGGATCGATCGTCGCGACCTCGCGCGGCGTCGTGCGATCGAGCTCGTTCGCTATCACGTGCGCCGGTCGCAACCTGGTGCGCCATCGCTGCTCGGACGTGCAGAGCTACGCGAGCTCGCGCCATACGCCGACGCGATCTCGGAGCTCGATGCGGAGCATACAAAGCGGGAGCGCGAGACCGATGCGTGGACCCCGTCTCGGCTCGTGGCAGCGAGTCGGCGAGCGCAACGCCGTCGCGTCGCGTTGCTCGCGTCGCTCTCGGTGGGACTCGTCGCGGTCTCGCTGTTCGCGTTCTACATCCAGCGACGCGAGTCGGAGCGGGCCGAGCGAGAAACTTCGCTGCGCGCCCGCGATCTCGGTCGCTTCACGCTCACGTTGTCGATGTTCGATTGGGATGTGGAGAGCATGCGATCGCGCCCCGCGCCGATCGAAGCTGGAACACGGTGGCGGCTTCACGCGCCGTCACCGGAGGACCCACACGAGATCGGGAGCGAGCTCGTCGGAGATCAGCTCGTGCGATCGGCCGCTCGAATCGAGAGCGACACGCTGTTCGAGGACGTCGAAGCGCGCGGCGGTCCCGCGTTTCTCGTCGTCGAGCGCGGTGCATGTGCGCCGTCGATCGTTCCGATCAAGAACATCCCGGGCTACGCACGACGCGAGCAGGCGGCTCGCTTGGATATTCGCGTCCCGACGTGCGCGGCGTCGAGGACAGACATGGTGCAGCTATCGGGCGCCTTCGTTCACGGCGGTCCCGGCGAGCCACCTTCGCCGGACATCGTCGCGCATCCGGAGAGCTTGCCCGAGAAGACCGTCGAGCTTCCGTCGTTTCGCATGGATCGCACCGAGGTGACGAACGCGTGGTTCGCGCAGTTCGCTGCGCTTCGCCAGATCACGGGCATCGCTGCGCCGGTGATTCCCAACACCGTCGAGCTCGCAAACGCCGGCGATCCGCGCATGCCGGTCGCGTCCATCGACTGGTTCGTGGCGCGCAGCTTCTGTCGCTTCGTCGGCAAGGACCTCCCGAGCTCGCCGCAATGGACACGCGCGCTTCGCGGTCCGCTCCAGCTCCCGACCGGACCGAACCCGATGCCGCGCCGCAACTTCCCGTGGGGCGCACCACTCGCCGCTCCGAAAGTCCGACTCGCCCAGATGGGCACGCAGGGACCGGCCGCCGTCGGGACAAGCGAGAGCGATCGCAGCGTCGAAGGCATCGTCGACCTCGCGGGGAACGTGATGGAGTGGACATCGACGAGCCCGAATCCCGACGAGCGGCAGATTCGAGTCGCGCGTGGAGGTAACTTCCTCGACGCGCCACTCGACGACCCCGACTACACGGCAACCGAGAACGTCCGCACGGTCACGCTGGAGTACTTCGGGATCGGCGTGCGCTGCGTCGCGCAGGATTAGGCCCGCGTCAGCGACTGCACGATCGAGAGCAGCTCCGACGGATCCTTCACTGGATAGAGCAGCCCGGCGCCGCCCCCCTCGGGATACACGCGCACGAACTGTCCCTCGAGCATCACTTGCAGCACGTGATGCAGCCCCGCTCGCAGTGCGGGGAACGCGAGCTCCGCGATCGGCGTGGCGAGGAGCCCCGGCATCTCGGCGCCGTCATTGCGGCGGATCAGTGCGAGCACCTTGCGCGCGTCCTCGATCGGCGCAATGTAGCGCGGCCACGCGGTCTCGTTCACGAGAAGCGGGATCGCGGGAAGCCGGTCGATGTCGAACGCCGGCGCGGGCGCAGCGGCCGGCGGTACGGCCGGCGCTTCGAGCTCCGTCGCTCCGACGAGCAGGAAGCTCCACGCGGGATCGAAGCCTTCGCTGCCGAAGTGACCCGCATGGACGAGGCTCGTCGTTCCGAGCACCGGCAGCTCGAGGATGTCGGTGAGCGCGATGATCGTGTCGCGCGCGCGTTGCGTGGTCGCCGTGCCGCAGCCGAGCAAGCGCACCGCGGACACGCCGAGTCGCGGCAGGACGTCGTTATCCGCGAGCTCGCGGAAGAACGCCGTCACCGTCGGGTTCGTGCGGTCCAGCACCCAGTTGCCGAGAGCGAGCAAGGATGCGGGCGTCGCGTGTCCGACGAAGTCCAGCGTCTTCGGGATCGGCGGCGATGTCCGCGCTGCCAGCAGCGCACCCAAGGTTTCCTCCAACTCGCCCCGACCGTCCACGAGCAGCTTGTGCTCCACCACCGCATGAAGGCGCGCGAGCTCGTGATCGAGCTGACGCGAAGTGATCGTCAGATGTGTACGGTCGAGAAACTGTTGCATGGTCACTCCAGGTCAGTAGCGAACGAATCGAAGCCAAAGCCAGGCGGCTTCTTCGTGTAGAACAGCGGCAATGCTGACGTCGTTTGACGATCGAGGAACAGCGCACCCGGCGTTCCCGGCGCGACGGTCGTGTAGTTCGGATCCGACACCGCTTTGAGATCGAGCCACCACCGGCCCGCGGGAGCTGCGCCGCTCTGCGCGGTGCCGCCGTTCCAGATCTCGACCAGCGAGAGCGGACCTTGCGGTGCGCCGATGATCTGCGCGTGGAATCCGTTGAACGTGCGATTGCCCTGCTCGCCGTCCCAGTACACGACCATCATGAGCTCGTAGTCGTAGACACCGACGGTGGCGAACGACGGTGATCCGTTCGCGGCCGCGTAGGAGTCCGCGAGCCACATCGGGCCGATCATCTGCCCGCCGGGAAACCGCGGGCCGATGCCGTTCAGTCCACCCTCGGAGCGATAGTCATCGCATTGGATGTCGGCGACCGGAATCTGTCCCTGTCGCGCCGCGTTCGGCGTCTTCGAGAGATCGACCGGGACGAGCCGCGACTGCGGGAATCCCAATGCGACCGGTTCTTCGTTCCACCATCCAACCCTCGTCACACCAACGAGCTGACCGACGTACGCCCCGAACAAGTGGAAGACTGTTCTCATCCGTCCCTCTTTCGTGTTTGTGGGTTGCCGCCTTCCTCGTCCGCCCGCCGCAAGTCGTAGTCATTGATCAGCTTGTGTAGGTGTGTGCGTGCAAGGTCGAGCTCGCGCGCAGCTTCGGTCACATTCCAGTCGTGGCGCTCGAGTGCATCGAGCAAGTGGCGACGCTGAAACGCGCGAGTAGCCTCGTGCAATCCAAGCGGCGCATCGTCCTGGCGCGCGAGCTTCGGGAACACGTGATGCGCTTGCAGCGTGGTGGCGCGCTCTCCGTGTGCGCGGATCACGGCAGCTTCGATCGCGTGCGCGAGCTGGCGCGTGTGACCTGGCCAGCTCGCTTCGCGACATGCGACGAGCGCGCGACGCGACACCGGCAGTCGCGACAACTTGTGGCGCTCGCTCGCTTCCGCGTTGAAGTGCTCGACCAGCTCGGGGATGTCCTCGCGTCGATCTTCGAGGCCCGGCACTTCGAGCGGAACGACGTGCAAGCGATAGAAGAGATCACCGCGGAACTTCTTCTGCGCGACGCGCTCCTCGAGATCCGCGTTCGTCGCCGACAGGATGCGAACGTCCGCGCGGATCGACGTGGTGCTGCCGAGCGGGTGGTACTCGCGCGTCTCGAGGAGCTGGAGCAGCTTTGCTTGCGCACCCGCGCTGAGCTCGCCGATCTCGTCGAGAAACAGGGTGCCGCCTTCCGCCGCCGCGACCTTGCCAGTGACTTTACGTGTGGCGGTGGAGTGCGCGCCGCGTTCGGCACCGAACAGCTCGTTCTCGATCAGCGTCTCGGGAATCGCAGCGCAGTTGAGCTCGACGAACGGCCCGTTCTTGCGCGGGCTGTTGTTGGCGATCGTGCGCGCGAGGATCGATTTGCCAGTCCCTGACGGACCGGTGATCAAAACGTCCACGTCCAGATGCGCCACGTGCGACGCGGATTGCAGCAACCGAGCCAACGCACGCGAGCGTCCGATGATCTCGGGACTGTGTAACTTCGTGCGCGCTTCACGCGTGTGATCGTCGTCGGGGACATCGCGACGAACGAGTCGATCGGCGAGCGGTGCGAGCTGTCGTGCGAACAGCTCGGCGCGCTCGCGATCGATCGCGTCGAACATTCCGGGCCGCGTTCGGCCCTGCAAATAGATGACGCCGATCGGTGGAGCTGTACCAACCGGAGCGCACATCACCGCTTGGATCGAGTGTTGTCGGACGCTGCCTAGATCCTGAAAGCGCGCATCGCCCATCGCCGAGGGAGTCTCGATGGTCCGACCCTCTGCGAGCGCCTTGGCGATGATTCCACGCGAGATCGAGGTCCGGATCTCGACGAGCGCGTCCGCCGAGATCTGGTGACCTTTCCAGAACCGCGGTTGGTTCTCGTCATCGTCGTAGAGCTCGAGGTAGCCCTTTCGAGCACCTGTGACCTCGACGATCAGCGCGAGCGCCTGCTCGAGGAGCGGCTCCAGCTCGTCTTGGCCTCCGAGATCGAGTAGTCGCCGGTAGAAGTTCCGTTGCGAGAGGAGGTGATCCTCTCCTCCCTCGACTGAGCTCGACATTCACAGCGCAGTATCGGGCCTTCGCGTGGGGAAATCGACGCTTGCGCGCCATCACCGGGTCACGAGATCTCGAACACTGTGTCTGAAATCTCGGACACCTCGCACACGGGAGTGTCTGAAAAATCTGACACCGCTGTAAGCGCCATGGATCGGATTACGTCCGTGGCTTCGCGAGGACGCCTTCGACCATCTGCTGCGCGATCGGGTGATACGAGGCGCGGTTCTTGGCGAACAGCTCGCTCGCGAGACCGCGGGTGCGCGGATCGTTCGCGAGGTTCGTGTACAGCGGACGGAGGTACTTCATGCGACCGACCGCGGCGAGCACTTGCTCCACCCGAGGCAGCACCGCGTGATAGCCGGACTGGAGCGCGAGCGTCAGCCACGCGACCAGCACGTCGTAGTTGCTGCTCGCGGTGAGCGCGGCATCGAGTGCGCGACACGTCTCCTCGGATGCGGGACGCGGAACGCTCTCGAGGTAGAGGTTCCACTCCACGGCGTTCCACCGCGCGGACACCTCCGGTGACGGCAGCGCGCCACGCAGCGACTCGATCGCGTCGAGCTTCACGGAGCTCGGAATCACCGCGCCGTCGGGAATGCCAGGCCCATCGATCCACGCGCGCGCGTTTGCGGTGGCGAGGGCACCGGGCAGCGCCTTCTCGAGGTGCGCTTCGAACTCTTCCGTGGTGATCGCACCGAAGCGATACGACGCGAGGTACGTCTTGAGCCATGCCTCGAACGCGCTGCGTCCGACGACGCTCTCGATCGCGGCGAGGAAAAAGTAGCCCTTCTCGTAGGGGATGAGCGAGTAGCAATCGTCCGGATCCACGCCGTCGAGGTTGGGGCGCAGCTTGGTCATCTCGGGGCGATCCGCGAAGCGCTCGATCGATTCGTCGAGCTCGCGCCTGCCGAGCGCAGCGGACAGCGCGGCCGCGTCGGGACCTTCCGTGACCTCGACGATGCGGCGCTCGGCGTACATCGTGAAACCCTCGTTGAGCCAGAAGTGCTCGGCGTTCGCGTTGGTCACGAGGTTGCCGGTCCACGAGTGCGCGAGCTCGTGCGCGAGCACCGAGATGAGCGAGCGATCGCCGGCGATCGTCGTCGGCGAGAAGAACGTGAGGCGCGGGTTCTCCATGCCGCCATACGGGAACGAGGGCGGCATGATCAAGATGTCGTAACGCTCCCAATCGTACGGACCGAACAGCGACTCTGCCGCGGCGATGTGATCCTCGACGGGCGCGAACTCCCACGCGGCCGCATCGACGACCGCGGGCTCGGCCCACACGCGCGACCTCGGCGAGAGATCACGCGACGCGAGATCACCGACGGCGAACGCGAACAAGTACGGCGGAATTCGCTGCGGCATCTCCCACGCGTGAATCGCGACGTCGCCGGTCTCCGTGCGCCCGCGATCCGCGGCGGCCATCACCACCACGAGTGCGCGCGGGATCGTGAGCTTCGCGGTGAACGTGACGCGATGGCCGGGCGAGTCCTGCAAGGGAACGATCGAGCGTGCGTGGATCGCCTGGCACTGCGTGAACACGTACGGATGCACGCCGCCCGCAGTCTGCGCCGGCGCGAGCCACTGCATCGCGGACGCGCTGGGCGTCGTGCGATAGCGAATCGTGATCGAGGGCGTCTCGCGCGCGAGCTCGATCGCGAGCCGCGATCCGATGTGCTCCGTGGGTGGATCCACCGTGAACGCGAGCGTGTCACCGTGCGCGTCCTCGATGCGCTCGATGGTCAGGTCACGCGTGTCGAGATCGAGGCGACCCGACGCGGGCGCGACAAACCGCAGCGTCACGGTCGCGCGCAGGGTCTGCGACGCGAAGTCGACGGTGGCGTCGAGGTCGAACGAGTCGGTGCGGGCCTGAGTGTCGTCGGCAAACGAGTGCGGATCGCGGCGCATGGCGCGAAGCATACCGGTGCACCCTCGGCGTACACAGACGAAGCACTCGAATCCGACCGGCACCGCGTCGTGATCGATGTCAGACTCGGCGCATGCGCTCAGCGTGGGTGGTTGTCTTCGTGGCGAGTACGGCGGTTGCGGACGACACGCCGGTCAACCTAACCGCATCGGTGCCCACGACGATCGCGGTGTCGTCGACGGTCGACAACGCGTCGATCAAGCCGGAGCACATCGCCGACGGCAGGCTCGACACCGCGTGGAACTCGCGCACGGGCGATCTCACGCCCCACATCTATGTTCGCGTGCCGCCGACCGCCAAGGTCACCTCGATCAAGATGACCGCGGGCTTCACCAAGGTCGACAAGCGGCTCGGCGATCTGTTCACCATGAACCCGCGGATCCGCAAAGTGCGCATCTCGAGCGGCGGCCACGCCACCGAGCATCACCTCGACTTCCAGTATCGCGGCCTTCAGGAGTTGAAGGTCGATCTTCCGGCGGGTGATCTCGACATCGCCATCCTCGCGCGGGTGCCTGGGACCAAGAAGAGCTGGAAGGAGATCAGCATCAGCGAGCTCGAGGTGTGGGGCACCACGACCGCAAAGCCCAAGCCGCAGAAGCCCTCGATCCGGCTCGTCTCGCTCGACGCGCTTCCCGCGCTGACGAAGGCGGAGTGCCGGAAGGTCGTCGGCGCGCTCGAGGGAAAGGTGGTGTCTACCACCGAGCTCGGCGTGACGCGCGACATGACCTTGTGCCGCATCGACACTGACCGCGCCGGCGATGACTCGCGCGTCACGCTCCAGCTCGCAGCGAAGAAGACGCGGAGAGCGCTGGGCGCGAAGCTCGAGATCGATCTGACCAACGGCGCCGTCGAGGAGAGCGAGTTTCAGCAGGAGCACGAGGTCGAGCAGGGCGTGTCGCTCGCGCTCGTGCCGCTCCGCACCACAGAGCACGCGCTGTCGGTCAGCGTGAAGCGCGGCACGTTCTCGAACTTTCACGCGTACAGCGAGACCACCACGACGCTCTATCGAATGACCGAGGCTGGCTTCGAGAAGCTCGTCGCGTGGGAGACCGTGCTGTCCGACGCGATGGAGAGCAACGACGCCACGAAGTGCGAGGGTCCGCGGATCAAGCCGACCGCGTCGATGCCGAAGAAGCTGACGGTCAGGTGCATCGACTACAAGTCCGACTGGCACAACGACGATCTGTCGAAGCGAGGCATGCACGAGACCGCGTCGAAGAAGACGTACGTGTGGAACGGCGCGAGCTACGACGAGGAATGATCACTTCGGGTCGAGATCCGCGCTCGCGACCTCGGCGGGCGCGGGCGGGACTTTGAACACCTTCTCGACGATCTCGTGCACGCCATAGATGAGCGGCGTGATCGCGATCGCGGCGGACACCTTCACCGCGTACGAGGTGATCACGGTGTTGACGTACTCGTCGAACGTCATCTTGCCGCCCCACACGAGTGCGTTGATCACGATGGTGTCGATGAGCTGGCTGACGGCCGTTGACCCCGTGGCGCGCAGCCACAGCATCTTGTTGCCGGTGAGCTTCTTGAACAGGAAGAACACCCAGATGTCGACGAGGTTCGCGATCAAGAAGGCGAACATCGACGACACCTGGATGCGCATCGATCCGGTGAACACGCGGTCGAAGTCGCGAGGCTGCACGCCGGTCCAATCGTCGTGCAGCACGCGCGGCCAGAACGGGACGGCGTTGGCGACGAGCAAGATGGTCAGCGTGAGGCCGACCATGAAGAACGCGAGGAACGTGATCCGGCGGACCACGGCCTTTCCGTAAAACTCGTTGAGGATGTCCGTGAGAATGAACGTCACCGGAAAGGCGAGCAGGCCCACCGAGAACACCCATTCGTGGCCGAACAGATGAAACGACGTCAGCTTTCCACCGATCAGATCGCCGACGACGAGGCAGACCATGAACATCGCGACGAGCGTGATGAACAGGCCGAGCTTCGCGTCGAGCTTCACCGAGCAAGAGTCGCACGCACGCCGTGACGCGTGCCACTCACGCGCGTCGCGCAGATGTTGTGCCCGGCGCGCGGGACGTGCCAGGATCGCCGCGATGCGGACCGTTGTCCTCGGAGCGCTCGGAGCGCTCGCGCTCGGATCCGGTTGCAACTGGGTCTTCGGTCTCGATCCGGTCACGCTGACCGTCGTCGATGCGATGCCCGATGCACAGTTGCCGTCGGTGCAGCTGTCCGCGATCACGCCGATGCTCACCGCCGAAGGAGCGACGACGGGGCAAGCGTCGTTCGTTCCGATCGAGCCGCCGCCGCGCGTGCAGTACGGCCGGCGCGGCGAGGAGCTGACGGAGACAACGATCGACGGGCAGGACGTGTACGTCGGCTATGCCTTCGAGAACCTGATGGAGACGTGGCGTCTCGTGTACACGCTCGACGGCGGCGTCCCGCACGAGGTGCACTGGAAGCCCAACGTGACGTCCCGGCAGGGACACGCGGTGACCTTGCAGCTGACGCCAAACGATCGCGATCCGGTGCCGACCCCGGGCGTGTTCGCGTTGAAGGCGACGAACGCGCCGTCGGTGTGGATGAACCCGCGGGCGTACACGACGAACACGTGGACGGTGGAGCTCTCGCCGCCGCCCGACACCGCGGTGCCCACGCAGGTCAACCACGACTACGCGGGCAACTTCACGAAGCCGATGGCGGGTCCCAAGCGCAAGCCGGATCCCACGCGCGACTTCGAGGTGCTGGTCGAGTACGACGACACCGCCGCGTCGGGTGCCTGCATGATCGCCAAAGGCTCGGCGGCGTTCCGCATCGACCTCGCGACCGGCGCCGGCTCCACGCCGACGTGGAGCGCCAACGTCAAGAACGGAACCTATCTCGTCGACGGTGACGGCATCGCCACGATCACGGACCTGATCACAACGCACGATCTCCAGAACGCGAACGACATCGAGCGCTACCAGGTGCTCACGTACGGCCCGGGTGGATCGATCCCGCTCCATCGCCACGCCGAGCCCGGCGTTCCGTTGCCGGTGCCGGCCGGCATCCTCCTCGCGAAGTGCACGGACGGTCCCCCGACGGTGCCGTCGTTCGCGTTCCCCTCGGACATCGCGTTGCCGACGATCGGTACGCTCATGTACACGACGAAGGCGCTTCCGCTCGCCGGCGGGCCGATGGTCAAGAACGGCCTCGCGCACTCGATCGTCGGTGATCTGGGGCCGTTCAACGCGGACTTCCGCTTCTCGGGCTTTCCGGTCTCGCCCACGATCGATGGCGCGTCGATCAAGATCACCGAGGCCAGCACCGTAGCGATCCCGGCGGGCGGCGCGACCGCGGATCTCGATTTCGGCGCGAGTGTGAGCAACCCGCTCGTCGATCTGTACGAAGCCACGCTCTACAAGCTGCAGGGCAGCGCATTGGTTCCCATCCGCGAGTTCACGTTCACCGAGAAGCCGCTGCGCTTCAATCGTGCGACGGGCGAGCCGCCCGGCACGCGCTACGTGTTCCAGATCCGCATGATCCGCGGCGCCTCCGCGAACACCGCCAACGCGGACTTCACGGTGTGGAGCGTGAGCCAGTGGCTCGGCGTCACGTACACGCAGTCGTTCACGCTCGACTGATCCGGCGCGCGCGTCCGGGTTTGTCCGAGCACCGGCCGGATCGTGTCCGGCGTCCGGACATCCCGGACAAGCGCTGATGTCGTTCCGCGAGCTTGCGCGGGCACACGCCATGGAATGGGTGCGCGCGGAGGTTTCAAGTGAGCTCGCAAAGCAACAAAGACAAGAGCATTCAAGAGGCGATTCGCGCGATCCATAAACAGTTCGGATCGGGATCGATCATGCGCCTCGACGGCACCACCACCCAAGTCGTCGATGTCATCCCCACCGGCTCGGTCGCGCTGGACGTCGCGCTCGGATGCGGCGGCCTTCCGCGCGGGCGCATCATCGAGATCTACGGGCCCGAGTCGTCGGGCAAGACCACGTTGACGCTGCACGCGATCGCCGAGGCGCAACGCGCGGGCGGCGTGTGCGCATTCATCGATGCCGAGCACGCGCTCGACACGGAGTACGCGAAGCGCTTGGGTGTGCAGCTCGAGGACTTGCTCGTCAGTCAACCGGACTGCGGCGAACAAGCGCTCGAGATCGCCGACACGCTCGTGCGCACGGGGGCGATCGATCTGATCGTCGTCGACTCCGTCGCGGCGCTCACGCCGCGCGCCGAGATCGAAGGCGACATGGGCGACGCGCATATGGGGCTGCAAGCGCGCCTCATGTCGCAAGCGTTGCGAAAGCTCACGGCGCAGATCTCGCGGACCAAGACCGTCGTCGTGTTCATCAACCAGCTGCGGCAGAAGATCGGCGTCATCTACGGCAACCCCGAGACCACCACGGGCGGCAACGCGCTCAAGTTCTACTGCTCGGTCCGCCTCGATATCCGCCGCAAGAAGGCGATCAAGCGCGGCGACGAGGTCATCGGCAGCGAGTGCAAGGTCAAGGTCGTCAAGAACAAGCTCGCGCCGCCGTTCCGCGAAGCCGACTTCGAGATCCTCTACGGGTACGGCGTCAACAAGCTCGGCGAGCTCGTCGACACCGCCGAGAAGCTCGGCCTCGTGGAGAAGTCCGGCACCTGGTACTCGTACGGTGGAGCCAAGCTCGGCCAAGGCCGCGACAAGGTGCTCGCGCATCTGGACGAGCACCCGGTCCTGCAAGCGCAGCTGCGCGACGCGCTCGTCAAGCAAGCGCGCGCCGCCACCGCCGCACCCGCCGTGCAGAACGGACACGCGCAATGAGCGGCCTGCCCAACCGACCCACGCTGCGCTCGACGCTGTTCGAAGCCGCGTGCGACCTCGAGACCGACGCGATCGTCGACGCGGCGCTCGCGCCGTATGACAACGACAGCGAGCCGCCGATCATCGGCTTTCGCTACTCGGACGACGATGTCCCCGAAGATGACGATTGCCCGATCTGCGTCGCGATGCGCGAGGAGTACGAGCCGCCTCGATCGATCCCGCTACCGGACGGCACGGTGCTCGAGATCCGGCGCCACCGCAGCGCGACCACCGCGTCACCGCCGAGTTGAGCTCGCGCACGTGATCGGGGCACGCGCGAATGACGTAAACGTCGCTCAGGGAGGCGGAACCGCGTTCGGCTTGCGCCACAGCTCGGAGAGCGCGCAGCTCGTGAGGCCGACGCGCGTGGCCTCCGCGTCGAGGGCATCGGCTTTTTTCGCGCCCACGAGCGGCTGGATGGACACGAGGAACTTCCGCGACTCTGGCGTGACCAGGTTCGCTGCCAGCCAGTTGGCCGTGGTGAGGGTCTGCGCGTCGTCTTCGGGCGCGCCGGAGAGGCGGATGACGTCGCAGAGCTTCTCGATGTCGCCGGCGTAGTCCTTGGTGATGTCCGCGGCGGTGGGGCGGGGCGCTGTCTTCGATTCATCCGTCGCGCCGCTCTGGCATCCCGCGAGGGACGCGATCAGCGCGAAGGAGAGCGGCAGCAGCGACGTCGATTTCATGCGCGACACTCTGCACCCGCGGCCCGGTTATGGCTAGATCGGACGATATGGCATACGTGGTTGCTGACCCGTGCGTGAAGTGTAAGTACACCGACTGCGTCGCGGTGTGCCCCGTCGATTGTTTCTATGAGGGCAAGAACTCGCTCGCGATCAACCCGGACGAGTGCATCGATTGCGGTGCGTGCGAGCCCGAGTGCCCCACCACGGCGATCTTCGAGGAGAGCGAGCTCCCGTCGAAGTGGAACGTGTACAAGGACATCAACGCGCTGGTGTCGGGAGCCAAGAAGGTCGCCGACGTGGACACGGGTTCGTGGCCCGAGCACCTGAAGGCGCAAGCGGCGTCTGCGGACACGTGGCCGAACATCACCGAGCAGAAGAAGTCTCTCCCCGGCGCCGACGACGCGGCCAAGGAAGACAACAAGATCACCGCGCTCACCCTCGAGGGCGGTAGCTGATCTACTTCTTGTCCTGCGGCGGCTCGTGAACGACGAGCACGGAGCAGGGCGCATGTCGGATGGTGCTCTCGGCGACCGAGCCGAGCAGTAAGCGACGCACGCCGCGATGGCCGTGCGCGCCCACGATGATGAGATCGTGACCGCCGCGCTCCGCAGTTTGCGTGAGGACCGTGGTGGGCTGGCCTTGGACGAGCTCGACGGTGATGTCGTAGCCCGCGTCCTTGGCCTCCTGCTGGAACTTGTTCGCTTGCCCTTGGACACCCGAGAGTACGGCGTCGCGTACCGTGTTCCACGGGAACCGCGCTTGGCCGAGGAGTGTCGCGCCCCACGAGCCAGCGGGCAGCTGCCACGCGTGCACGACGTCGACGTGTGCGCCCGGCGCTGCGAGCTCGCCACCGTGCAGCAGCGCTTTGAGTGACGCGCTCGAGAAGTCGACGGCGACGAGCGGCTTGGTGAACAGCGTCTTCGAGGTGGCGCCGCGGACGACCAGGACGTCGCACGTGGCGTGACGGATCGTGTCGGCGGCGACGCTGCCGATGAGGAAGCGCGAGATGCCCGTGCGACCGTGCGTGCCGACGACGATCAGGTCTGCGGACTCGTCGAGCGCGGCCTTCGAGAGGATCTCGCCGGGCGGCCCGACGCGGCTGATGATGTCAGTCTTGATGCCACGCTCGCTGATCGTGGCCATGCGCGTGGCGAGCTCGCGCGCTTCGGCGACGCGAATGGCCGCGCTGACCTCACCGAGCTGCGCGAGGACTTCGTTGTCGACATCGGCGATGGGCGCGTCGTCGGATTGCGCGTGGACGAGGACGATCCGCGCGCCGTGCTTCTCGGCGATCGGAATCGCGCGATCGATGGCTTGGTCGCTGCCCTCGGACAGGTCGCAACCGACGAGGATGGTAGAGAGCGCCACTATTCTTCGTCCGAACTGGGGAGCGCGTCACCTGCGACGACGAGGTAGTCACCGGCAGCGTCATCGACGGTCTCGAGGGACAGCTTCGACTTCTTCCACACGACGGGGTCGCCGTCGATCGGCGTGCCGTGATCGTCGATGAGCGTCTCGGCGAGCTCGCGAACCGAGTGCTCGCTCACCCGAAACCTCGCGGTGATCGTGACGATCTTGCCTTTGACGACGCGAGCGTAGAGCTCCGTCTCGCCGAAGCCCGCGCCGACGCCGGGACGCATCCAACGGATCTGGGTGCTGCTCGAGTACGCGTCGCCGCCGAGCTTGGCCACGAGCGCGGCCGCCGGCTTGCCGACCGCCCAGAGTGGAACCGTGGACGTCTCGGTCTTGGTGATGAACTCGCTCGGGCGGATGGATTCTTCGAGGACGAGCGAGCACTCGTTGTTGTCGTCGGCTTCGAGGTACGTCACGCGCTGCGGCTTGCCGGCGGCGACATAGTGCCAGTACCCCACGCCATCTCGGGTCGAACGCGATGCTCTGCCCCACGCCTGTTCGAGGCGATGCTCGAGGAGCGAGCAGATGTTGTTGGTTCCGCGGTACTCGGGGAACACGAGCCTCACCGACTTCAGCGCGCCGTCGGGTTTGCGCGTGGGCGTGATCTCCGCGCGGGGCGTTCGCTGCAACCGGCGCTGCAGATCCGAGTCGAGCGGCACGTCGCTGTTCAGGACGAAGCCGCGTAGCTCGCCCACCGTGCTCGTGGGGATCAGCTCGTCGAACGTGGAGATGATGGCGTCCTTCTCCTTCGCTTGTTGCTCGTCGAACTCTGCTTGCGCCTTCGTACGGTAGTCATCGATGTCGTACTCGTCGTGGTCGTCGTAATCGTCCGCCAACGAGCTGTACGGGGTCTTCCCCTGCACCGTGTCTTTGATCGCGAGACCGAACGGCACGGCGGTGATGAGTGCCATCACGATCGTCGAAGTGGGGAGCGCCATCGACGCGACGCTACTACGACTTGACCCGGTCGCAACCCCGATTCCGCCTCGACGACGTTATTCCCGCTACAGCTTCGCTTCGTACGCGAGCCAGACCTGGAGCTCCGGGTTCGGACGGCGAAGGCCCGTGCTCGCCCGGTCGTCGAGCCAGAACTTGGTGTCGACGCGGACGCGCAGCTCGTCGCGATCGCGAAGCTTCTGCGCCACCTCGGCGACGCCAGCGAGCGAGCGCTCGAGATACGAGTTGTCGGCGATCGCCTCGTCGAGGAAGCGCACGCGAGCGCGAAACCGCAGATCGTTCGTCGGGCGATAGATGCCGATCGCCCACACCGCGAGATCGTGACGGAACGCGGTCTTGGAGGCGGAGTCGTCGTCGAGCAGCTGGTGGTTGACCTGCAGCGTCAGCGACGCTCTCTTGGTCGGCATGTAGCGCACGCGCCCCGTGGTGGTGAGCTGGCGGCCGCCGCATGGCACGGGCTCACCGGTGTCCGACGTCTCCGTCGAGACCTCGTAGCACTGATCGTGACCGCCGCGCGTGAGGTCCTTGTCTTGGTAGCGGACCCACAGCCCGACGCGCAGCTCTTGCGTCGTGCGGACGTCAGCGCGCACGTACGTGTCGAGCTTGGGCTGCGTATCGCGCACCATGTTGCCCGACGGATCCTGGTGCGACTTGAGCGTGGACGGCGGGACCCACACGTCGACCAGTGCGCGCAGCGTGACCAGCTTCTGGTTATTGGTGTAGCGCACGCGAACACCCGCTTCGTCGCGCGCGCGTTGCCCGTCGAACTCGTCGGACTGCGAGATCGGCCGCGCGTACGGGTTGGCGAAGTTGGTGCTGTAGTAGCGCAGCGTGGTCTCGAGCTCTTCCTTGGGGCGTGTTGCGGTCACGCGCAGGATCGCGGCGGGGCCACCGCCACCTTCGGCGGGCGGCGAGCTCGGCATCTTGTCGTAGCTGAGCGCTGCTTCACCGAACACGTCGAGCCAGTCGCGACCGAGCGAGAAGTTGGCGCCTGCCGCGCCGAACGTGCGGCCCGTCGGATAGCGCGACCACTCTTGGAAATCGAGATCGATGCCGCTGACGAGGTTCGCCTCGTTCGCGGCGTACACCGTGGCGCCGACGGAGTTTCGGCGATCCGCGAAGTACGCGATGTTGGCGCCGACGAGGCGCTCGGAGAACACGTTCGGCAGCGTCGTGAACGCGAACTGCGTCGTCGGCGACAACAGATCGCCGTCGTCCGGCCGTACGTACACCGTCGGTGCCTTGCAGCCAGCCGCGTTGTCGTCGTGTGGGTCGTCGCACTTGCCGCGATCGACCAGCTCGTACTGATAGATGTTGCGCCGCGACATCGACGCCCACGCGAAGGCTTGTAGCCACCCGGCGTCACCGAGCTGCAGCCGCTTCGCGCCGACGCCGGCACCGAGGAGGCCGTTGCGCCACGAGAAGTCCGGCGTGACGTACCGCGCCGCCGCGGCGCCGGTGCACGGCGAGTCGGGCAGCTCGCCCGCGGACTCTCGACAATCGCGCTGGAGGTCCGCCGTGTAGAACAGCTGGTCGTCGATGTAGAGGCCGTTCGGGTTGTAGTTCGACGAGTTGTCGAATACGAGGCGCTGCGCGAAGCCCGCGCGGTACGAGCCGCCGATCGCGACGAAGTCGTCACTCTCCCACTTGAGGAACACCTTCGGCACGTGCACCTGGAGGCCCGCCTTCTCGGCCATCAGCGCATCGCGGTTGGGATCGTAGACCGGGTCGCCGACGCGCAGTCGCGTCTGCGTGATCGCGACGCCCGCCTCGAGATGCTTCAGCATCTTGACGCGCGAGCGCAGCATGATCGGCGGCGCGATCCGATCCGTGTACGTCGCGCGCGTCATCGCTCGGATCCACCCGCGCAGCGCGAGCTTGTCGTCGCCCGGCGGCTCGAACACGATGAACGCGGCGATCGCGAGGAGCTTCTCTTGCGACAGCGCACCCGCGGCGACGAGATCCGCCGGATCGCGAATCACGCCTTTGTTGAGCTCGCGGAGCTGGATGATCTTGTCGACGTCTTCGTACGTCAGGTTCGGCAGCGAGTAGAGTTCTGCGCGATCCGCGGTGTTCAGGTTCACGCCGCGCGTGAGCAGATCGAGGAGCTCGTCGTGCGTGTCCTGCGAGATGTCGTTGGACGCGAGCAGATCCTCGAGGTCCACCTGATCGGAGACGTCGATGAACGTCTCGTACGGAATCGCGGCAGCGGGACGAGGCGCGAGGAGCACCGCACCGAGACAAGACGCGAGGATCGCGTGACGCACCGTCGTCGAAGCTAACATCAGTTGCACGGAATCGGGTCGCAAGCGCCCCACAAGCCGCGGTTGGCGGCCTTCGCGGCGGTCTCGAGCGCTTTGTACTCGGCGGCGACGTCCGCGCCGTTGGGCGGAATGTGAAGCAAGCACGCGTAGCCGCGCTCGAGCATCAGCTTGTTGACCTCTTGTCCCGCGATCGACACGTACGCGAGCGTGCGATCGAAGCGGTCCTCGCACTCGACGTCGTACCGCAGCTGCACGGTCTTGCCCTCGACGAGATCGCGGTTGAACGCCACGGCTTGCTCGCCGAAGCACTCGTTCTTGCCGCCCGTGGTCTCCGGCGTGTTGACCATCAGATAGCGAATCCTGACGCCGCTCTCGAGCTCGATCGTATCGCCATCGATGATCCGCTGGACGACACCCTCCGACGGCCCGCACTCCGAGCCGTCGCTACAGCCACACAGCGCGACGAGCGCGAGCGCGACGCGGCTCAGGGGCATTGCGGGTTGGCCGCTCTGGGCGTGCCGGTGTTCGTGTTGTCACCGTACGTCGCGACGGCGAGGCAGTAGATCTTGGCCGTGATCGCGGCGGTGTTGACCGTGTCGTTGTCCGTCGTATTCAGGTGATCCGGATCGAGGCCGAGAGCTTTGCCCTGGGAGACCGCGCTCTGCGGCGTGGGCCACTTCACGGCGTCGAGGAGGGTCGTGTCGTCGAAGATCTGGATGCCCGCGTTCTGCCCCGAGTCCGTCAGCGAGAAGCGGAACAGCGCATCGGGCGCCGGGAGCCCCGCGTTGCGCATCGCCTCGGCCGAGCGCGCGAACAAGCCAAAGCCGTTCGGTGCGATCGAGAGGCAGCGCGACGCCTGCACCTTGGCAAACGTCGGCGTCGCCGAGCCGTTGGCGATGAGGAGGTCGTTGAGATCGAACCTCGTCGACCCGGTGTTCATCACCTCGAACCACTCCTTGTCCGCATCGCCCGTTCCATCGACGAGCGGCGGCGGCGCGGGGTTGGCGAGGAACTCGGTGATCACGAGCTGGCCCGCGGTGGGCTTCTCGATCGCGCGCAGCGTGCCGTTGTCCTCGCACATCCCGGCGGGAGCGACCGTCGCGCACTGCGGGTTGGCAGCGCCCGGCGTGCCGAGGTTCATGCCGCCGTCGTACGCACCGACGCCGTCGCAGAAGCTGTCGGGCGAGTCGTTGCCCGTCGCCGTCATGAAGTCCGGATCGAGGCTCTTCGACGCGCCGTTCGTGGGCGACATCCAGGTGACGGCGTCGATGACCGTGCCGTTGTAGACGAGCTGTACGTCCGGCGTGACGCCGTTCGTCGGGTTGAGCGTGAAGTCGAAGTTCCCGACCGGCGTGGGGCCGCCGGGGGCGACACCCTGCGAGCGCGAGAACACGACGTACTCGCCCGCGGCGACGTGGATGCACTCCGCCGAGTTGATCACCTTGGGCGGGACGTTGTTGTCATTGGCGCGATCGAGACCGATGCCGTTCAGATCGACGTCGACGAGCGCGAGCACCTCGAACCACTGGTTGTCCGCACCGAGCGGCGACCGCGGGCGTGGCATGACCTCGGTGATGACGAGGTCGCCCACCATCGGTGGCATGGCGTCGCGCATCACGCCGCCGTCGCTGCACTGACCGACGACGATCGGCGTGCAATCGTTCTCCGAGCCAGGCGTGCCGAAGTTGGACGGCTCGAACTCGGTGTCCGCCGCTTCGCACCAGTTGGTCGCGATGTCGTTGAGCTGGTAGTCCGGCGGCTGCGCCATCGAGAGCTGGCGCGAGCGGCCCTCCTTGACGCTCTCGTAGATCGCGCTGTCGATCTCGGTGCTACCGCACGCGACCCTGACCTTGCCGCCGTCGGTGTTGAAGAACGCGCCGAGGTCCGCGCCGTATCCGTAATCGATGTATGCGGGCAAGAGATCGGCGGCCGAGTTCCCGAGCGTGAAGTACTGCCCGGGCGCGATCGTGACGGCCTTCACCGTGTGCGACTTGGAGCGCGAGCCGTCGGGGCGCGAGTGCGTGAGGGTCATGCCCTTCAGCTCCACCGGTCGATCGGTGTTGTTGTAGAGCTCGAACCACTCCTTGCCGTCGTCGGTGCCGCTGCCGCCGGGTGGCGCTTTGGAGTCAGCGAACACCTCGGTGATGACGAGGTCACCGGGCAGCAGATTGTCCGTGCAATCGCCCGTGGCGGAGTCGGGACCGCAGCCAGCGGCGAGCGAAGATGCGAGAGCGGCGAGCAAGGCGAATCTGTTCACGGTGAGCTCCCTCCGACAGCAGGCAGGGTCAAGCCAGGTACGGGCGACAACCGAACTTGGCTCGCGCGATCGATCTGGATCTGCACCTGTTTGCGATGGTTGTACTTGTTCTCGTAAATGGTCGGCACTCCGACGATCCACACGTACTCGCCCTTCCACTGCGTGATCCCCGACGTACCGAGCACGTCGCGATCGAAGAACACGAGCGGGAAGTCGTTGAACATCGCCCGCGACAGCGTGACGCGGCTCGGACCCTTCTCGCCGATGCGCACGTCGCCGACGACGCCGAGGAGGTTGACCTCTTTACCGACAAACGCTTCGAGACGATTCATCGAGTCCCACTGCGAGATGTCGATGTAGTTGTCCTTGCCTTCGCCTTCCCTGCGGAACGCGTCGATGAACTCCGCGCGCGGAGTCCACCACGCTTCTCGCTCGGGATAGTCGGGATAGTTCATGATCCCGCTGGCCCAGATGCCGCGCTTGGCCGCCTTGGCTTGCTTCTGCGCTTCGACGAACTCGTTGTGGAAGCGACGCGAGTGACCGTACTTGGTGAAGTACGGCGACATGCCAGCGCGCACCGCCTCGACGTTGTAGTTGACCCACACGCCGTTGCGTTGGACGAAGACATAGGCGAGGTAGCGCTTGAAGCGATCGCGGATCTCCTTGGGATGATCGCGCTCGAGCCGCACCTTCGCGGTGCCCTCGAAGAACTTCTTTGCCCAGACCTTGGCTTGCTCGCCCATCGGCGTCGCGATGCGACCGGGGCGCGGCTTGCCTTTGTGCGCTTGCACGTACGCGTTCCAGTCCATCTCGACTGCGCGGCGGTCCGCTTCGTTCTTGAACGTCTCCTCGGTGTCCATGCCGAGGAGGCGCAGCGAGCTATCCAGGCCGTTGACGCGGATCGTGTCGCCGTCGACGACGCGGGTCAGCGAGAACTCACCGAGCGCCAGGCCCGGCTGCTCGAGCGTCTGTAGGGTGCGCTGCGCTTCTTTGCGCGAGTAGCGTGAGCCACCGACGGGCGTGCAGCTCGCGACGAGGGCGAGCGCGGTGACGAGGGCAAGGTTACGCGTCAGGGACATGCGATGTTCGCTCGCTGCGGAGAGCCCGGAAAGCTGTTGGGGTTGTTCGTGGAGTCGGTGCACCACATGGCGGGAAAGTCGTTGGCCTCCTCGGTCGGAGGCATCGCGCCGAGCGAGTACGTGCCCGTCCTCGGCAGCGAGTCATAGCGGACCTGATCGATCGACTGATCGCACGCGTACAGATCGATCGCCGCCGACGAGGGCCAGCTCGCGTGGAAGTCCGACGCGAAGCCATAGTCCGCGTACGGCAGGTCGCTACCATCGAGGTCGAGCGCCAGCACCGTGTACGAGCCCGGCGCTGCGGTCACCTTGCGGCGCACGACGGCCGCACCGATCTCGTCGCCGGTGAGCCGGCGAAACCGCACGCGTACACCGAGGAGGTCTACCGGCCCGCCGCTCGCGTTGTAGATCTCGATCCACGGCTTCAGCGTGTCCTGTCCCGTCTGCGGCCCCCCGATCTCGGTGATCACGAGGTCCCCGGTACCGATGTCGGGACATACAGCCGTCTCCGGGTCGCGCACGCATCCGGTGGCGACGAGGACACACAACACGGGCAAGCCGGAGCGCACGACCCGTATCGTATCCCAGATCTGGGGCCAGCCGGTCGTGACCCCGACTCGTCGGGGGGACCGACGCGCGTCATGTCACATCGTTGGAATGCACCATTGCAAAGTGCGAGAGGCAAAGTGCGAGAGGCAGGTGCGTCGGGAACAGCGCTCGCCACGAGGGGGACACGAGGGGTGAATAGAGGCGACCACCTCGCGTCGGATGGCATACTCGGCGGTGTGGCGTTAAATCCACGGTTCCAAAACTTCACGCCGAGGCTCGGAAGGGTCGTGAATATGGGGCGTTCGGGGATGGTCTCGCGTTTGCTCTCGTCCACGGACATCGAGGAGGAATGATGCGTTTGAAGTCTCTCGCTAGCTTTGCACTGGTATCTGCGCTCGTCGCTGGCGCCGCGGGTTGTACGGTCCGCGCGCGGGGAAGCGCTCGCGTCTACACGCCGCCGCCCCCGCGCGCGACCGTGGTCGTCGAGGTCGAAGAAGAGCCGCCTGCGCCGCAGGTGTGGGTCACCGAGGTCCGACCCGGATTCGTGTTCGTTCAGGGACGCTGGCACCGCCAGGGCGGTCGCTGGGTCTGGCATGCGGGACGTTGGGAGCGCACGCGCGCGAATCAGCGTTGGGTCGACGGGCGGTGGGAGCGTCGTGGCCGCGGGCACGTGTGGGTCGAGGGACGCTGGGAAGCGGGTGGCGGAAACCACCGCGATAACCGTCGCGGACCCGACGTCCGCGATCATCGGACTCCGAATCGGGGCCCCGACGTTCGCGATCACCGCCGCTAGGTCGGTAACGAAATCGCGGTGGCGATGGTATAGCCACCGCGATGCTGCGAGCTGTCAGGTCTCTCGGAGTGAGCGCCGTTTGGTGCTTGCTGTTGCTGGTCGGGTGTAAGGATGCCGGCTCGCAAGGGTCACCTCCACCAGCGCCACGCGACGCAAAGACGATCGATGCAAATCCGTCGACGCTCGCCGGTCCGGACATCTACGCAGCGCTCTGCGCGCAGTGCCACGGCAAGGACCTGAAGGGCTACGTCGCGGACAACGCGCCCGCGCTGAACACGACGACGTTTCTCGAGAGCGCGACGGATGATTTTCTGACTCGCTCCATCGTGACGGGCCGCCCGGGCACCGCGATGGCGGCGTATGGCAAGAACCTCGGTGGTCCGCTCGACGATGCAGCGGTGAAGCGCCTCGTCGCGTTTCTCCGCGAGCAAGGGCCGGCGGCCAAGACGCTGCCCCTCGCAGGCAAGGGTGATCCCGCGCTCGGCGAGCCGATCTACGTGAAGCAATGCGCGCAGTGCCACGGCGATCGCACCGTGCGTCGCGACGGCGTTCACCTCGCGAACATGATGTTCCAAGCGCAGGCGCAGGATCCGTTCATCAAGTACGCGATCGTGAATGGCCGTCCTGGCACCAAGATGATCGGCTTCGCGAACGTGCTCTCCGATCAGGAGATCGATCACGTCGTCGCGTACGTGCGCTCCCTCGGCACCGCCGAGCAGCCCAAGGTCTCGCAGCTTCCACCACCCACGGGCAAGGAGCCGCTCGTCGTGAACCCGAAGGGCAAGGATCCGACGTGGACGCTGCGCGAGGACAAGTACGTCGCCGTCGACGACGTGGCCAAGGCGTACAAGGCGGGCCAGAAGATGATCATCATCGATGCGCGTCCGCCGTCCGATTGGATGCGCTCGCACATCACCGGCGCTGTCTCCATCCCGTACTTCGACATGAAGCGCCTCGACGAGATCCCGAAGAACACGTGGGTCATCGCGTACTGCGCGTGTCCGCACCACCTGTCGGGCATCGTCATCGACGAGCTGCGCAAGCGCGGCCACAAGAAGGCCGTCGTTCTCGACGAGGGCGTCAACGATTGGCATCGCAAAGGCCATCCGATGACCGTCGCCGACGGTGTGCAGCCGCCGACGGCCGAGGATCACAGCGGCCACAATCACGGACATCAGGGCCACGGCCACTAGTGCCGGTGAGGCAGCGGTGAGCACACACCCAGCTCGCGACGTGCTGCTCTACGATCGTTCGCGATGCGACCCATGGTGGGGGTGTTGCCGCTGCTCGCGTCGTGCATGTTCATCGTGCCGACCGACAAGCGCACGGTGACGAATGAAGCCGATCGATGGGATCCGCCGCGTCCCGTCGGCCGGCCCGAGCTCGCCCTCGAGCGCGAGGTTTCCGGCACGGCGCTCGTGTTGCGCGGGATCTGGCGGCGAACGTGCGAGCAACGCGGCGAGCACACGACAACGTCGCGTGTCGAGCGAACGTCGCGGTTCACGATCTGGGCGTGCAGCAATGACGATGGCTGCATGTGGATGATCTTTCTCGGCGTGATGGCGGCGCCAGTGACGCTACTTGTCTCGGGTGTGGTCACGGCGATCGACGTGAAGTCGACGGACGATCGCATGGAGCAAACGGTGAACGCGTTGCCAGTGCACACCGCACCGTGCGATCTGCCGGCGAAGGGTTGGAACTTGATCGTCACGGCCGCGGGGCGCGAGCCGATCGCGGTGACGACCGACGAGCAAGGCACGGCGCATGTCGATCTCGGCGACGCGCAGCTCGCGCGTACGGCGACCGTGGTTCCGGCGACGCCGCGTTAGGGCAGCAGCTCGAAGTCCGCGCTGGTCTCGCCCGCGTCGAGCGTGCGTTCGACAGAGGTCGCGGTGGTCGTGCGCGCGACGATCTGGAGGTCCTCGGTCGGCAGGCCGACGAGCTCGTAGCGGCCGCTGGCATCGGTGCGCGCGGAGGTGTCGCCTTGCATGCGCTGGTCGATGCGACTCGATGCGATCGTCGCCACCGAGGTGCCCGCGACGACGAGCGCGTCGCGAACGGGCCGACCTGCGCTGTCGGTGACGCGGCCGCGCACGATGCGGCCACGCTCGACGACGACCGTGCCGAGGTCGGTGGGCTGGCCCTCGCGCGCGATGACGTTGTCGATACGCAGGTTCGCGAAGCCAGGTCCGAGGATCACGACGCTCCACGTGCCGGGTGCGATGTCGCTCTGCGCGAACCTGCCGGTCGGGTCGTGGATGGTGGCGACGTTCTCGAAGTAGAGCGTGTCGGGCGTCTTGGTGACGAGGAGGCCGAAGTAGGGAACGGGTGCGCCCTCGAGGACAACGCGGCCCGTGATCGAGGCCAGCGCCGGAAGGACGATCGCCAGATCGCGACGGCCGGTGTGGACGATCGGACCGTCATCGGGCAGGCGGCGCTGCGCTTCCTCCGGGTGCTGCGTGATCACGCGATAGTCGCCGGGAGGTATGCCGCCGAAGTCGAAGCGTCCGTACTCGTCGGCGCTCGCGAAGAACGTGTTGCTGTCGTCGGTGGCGCGGGCCCACAACTGCGCGTCGACGACGGGGGTGCCGTGGCGATCGACGACACGACCCGCGATGCTCGAGTCGTGGATCACGAGCGTCACTTCGGTCCGCGTGCCGGCGGTGAGCGTGACCTTCTGTTCGCCCGACGAGCGCGAGCCGATGTACGCCGAGAGCGTGCGCTCGCCGGGATCGATGCCCGTCGCGAGGAAGCGTCCGTCGGGGCCGGTGTCCGATCCATACGCGCCGCGCACGCTGGCACCTGCGACGGGGTTGCCCGCGCTGTCGACGACGCGACCGGCGAGCTCCGCGCCCGCCGTGACCCTGACGACGACGTTCGTGGTGGGAGCCTCGGCATGTTCGACGATCATGTCGGGCGTCGCGACGTGCCGGTCCGAGCGCGCAGACATCGTGTGCTTGCCGGGCGAGATCGCGGGGATCGTGAACTCGCCGCGCTCGTTCGCGGTGACCGAGTCGGTCCAGCCGTCCGGCGCGACGGCCGAGATCGAGACCCACGCTTCGGGCACGCGCTCACCGCGATCGTCGACGACGATACCGCTGACGGGCGCGCCACTCGCGAGCGACACCGTCATCTCCTTCTCGGCGGTCGGGTGCTCGGGGTCGAGCTCCACGTCGACGCGCTTGGTGCCGAAGCCGTCAGCGCTCACGGTGAGGCGCACGCCCGTCGGATCCAAGCCGCGCGCGCGGATCGTGCCGCTCGCGCCCGTGTAGAGCTCGCGCTGCCCGATCTCGACCTTGGCGTTCGCGATCGGTGCGCCACTCTCGGTCACCACGTGGAGAACGACGGTCGAGCCGCGAAGCACGACGACTTCGATCGGATCGCTCGACGCGATGACGTACGTGCGTTCCTCGCCGTACCACTCGCCGCGCTCGGCGCGCAGGAGGATGTCGCCCTCGACGACGTCGTCGAACGCGAACGTGCCGTCGGCTTCGGCGAGGGTCGTGCGCAGTCCGAGGTGAACGATCGCGCCGCCGATCGGGTTCTTCATCTCGTCGATCACGATGCCCTCGATGCGGACGAGATCGGCAGCCTCGTCGACGGGACGCGAGACGACGTTGCCGTCGTTGTCGACGGAGAGTGCGAGCGCGGGCTCGGTGGTCGTGCGAGCGGTCAGCGCGACGCGCGGTGCATTCGCGTGCGCGGCCTCTGTCTGCACGGAGCTCGGCCAGAACGCCCAGACGAGCAGCGATGCAAGCAACAGGAACGCGGCCGCACGAACATGACCCACCACGTTCGTTGTGAGGGCAAAATGTCCGCGCGCCAGTGCGAAGATGACTCGTGGTGCGGGCGCGCCCGCTGCCATCTCGGGACGCTAGCTGTACTTCACCGCGAGCGCCTCTTCGGCCAGCTCGTCGAACGACATGTTCATCGTCCGTTGCAGCTCGTCCTGCGTGAACAGGATGCGCGCGGCTCGATCCTCGGCGCCGAGGACGCGCAGGAACACGCGGCCGAACACCTTGCCGATGATCGGCCGGTTGTAGAGCTCCTGCATCTTGATCATCATCTTCGAGAACGGCGAGCGCGCGACGGTCGGCTTGCGCAGCACGAGCTGGATGCGCTTGAACGCCTCGTGGACACGCTTCCCCGACGGATCCGTGCGGTCCATCGGCGCGAGGAACACCTGCTGGAGGAACGGCTTCGCGAACCACATCATGGTGCCGAGTACGCGGAGCATGCGCGCCATCTCGCGCGGAGACGGCTTGGGCCGCCGCGCGATCAGCTCCATGTACTCGTCGGAGCAGTAGTGCTCGGTCATGTGGAAATCGATCGCGATGTGTCGCGACTCGTCGCGATTGATGAGGTGCATCGCGCGATGTGACATCTCGTCGGCGACGTAATCGTCGAGGGACCGGAGCAGGGCGACGTCGAGGATCAGCTCTCCGGAGGTGATGTACGCGTTTGCGATCTCGGGCGACGTGTCGCGAACGAGCGCGAGGAAGTGCGGGCGGAACTTGGTCAGCGCCTCGCTCTCGACGTAGTTGCGATACTCGTTCACGTTGTAGTGCTTGGACAGGCGCAGCGCGACGGCGGCGTGGCGCTTCTCGTCGGCGACGAACGTCGAGAAGATCTTTCGCAGCGTCGGATCGTCGGTCTTGTCGCGTTGCACCTCGAACAGTGCGCCTGCGAGCTGCTCGATGCCGGCCATGTCGAGGAACGCCTGGACCACCGCCTCCTCTTTGTCGCGAGGCAGGCTCGGCGGCGGGAGGTTCCAGTCGAGATCGTCGATCGACCATTGGTCGCGAACGCACTTCTCCAGCATGCGCCCCAGGTCCATGGGCCAATGGTAGCCTGGGTCGCGTGACTTGGGGACGTCTCGTCTACATGGTCGCGCTCGTCGCGGCTGCGCTCGGCTGTGGGGACAAGCCCGATTCACAGGGGACCACCCTCGCGGGGATCCAGCAACGAGGCGAGATCACGTGGGGCGCGGACATCCAGGGCGGCGAGCCGTTTGTCTACGAGAACCCCGAGCGGCCGAGCGAGCTCGTGGGGTTCGAGGTCGACATCATGGCGGGCATCGCGAAGCGCCTCGGCGTGAAGCCCGTCTACAAGCAGTACACGTGGTCGAACCTGGTGCCGTCGCTCGAGCGCGGCGACTTCGACGTGGTGATGAACGGCCTCGAGTCCACGGCGGAGCGACGCGAGCGGATCCTGCTCAGCGACCCGTACTACGTCTACGCGGAGACGCTCACGGTGCGCGCGGGCTCGCCGTACTTGTCGATCTTCGATCTGAAAGGCAAGCGCGTCGGCACGCTGAACCAGACCGTCGCGCACGACATCCTGCTGATGATCGCGGGCATCGAGCCGCTCGTGTACGAGGGCAACGAGGAGCCGTATCGCGATCTCGAGCTCGGTCGCAGCGACGCGGTGCTGCTCGACAACATCATCGCGGACCGCTACGGCTGCGTGAACAAGGCGCTGCGCTGCGTGCCGTACGACGTCGCGCGCGGCACGTACGTCCTCGGTATGCGCAAGGGCGACGTCGCGCTCAAGCAAGCGATCGACGCCGCGCTCGCCGACATGCGCGAGACCGGCGAGCTCGAGGCGATCCTGACCAAGCACAAGCTGTGGGACTCGCGCCAGGCGATGTCGGACGTCTCGGGCGGCGTCGTGCGTCCGCCGCGCACGTTCGACGGCGAGATGTTCTTCCAGTTCCTGCACGCCGCGTGGGTCACGCTCGAGATCAGCCTGCTCGCGTTCTTCCTCGCGGTGCCGCTCGGCATGCTGCTCGCCATCGCGCGCGTGTACGGCTCGTTCCCGCTGCGCGCGATCGCACGCGTCTACATCGAGCTGTTCCGCGGCACGCCGGTGCTGCTGCAGCTGTTTGTCCTCTACTACGGGCTGTCCGACGTGATCAGCCTCGGGCCGATGCAGGCCGCGATCCTCGGCCTCGGCCTCAACTACGCCGCGTACGAAGCCGAGGTCTATCGCGGTGCGCTGCTCGCGATCCCGCGCGGCCAGAGCGAAGCGGCGCGCGCGCTCGGTATGGGCCCGTGGCAAACGCTGCGCTACGTGATGATCCCGCAGGCGCTGCGGCTCGCGCTGCCGCCGATGACGAACGACTTCGTCTCGCTGCTCAAGGACTCGTCGCTCGTCAGCGTGATCACGGTGATCGAGCTGACCAAGCGCATGACGATCGCCGCCGTCGACATGCGCGGCTGGCTCGTGCCGGGCCTCGCCTGCGCGGCGTTCTACCTCGTGCTGTCGTTCCCGCTGTCCGAGCTCGCTCGCCGACTGGAAAGGAGGCTGTCACGTGATCAGCGTCCGCACGCTCTGTAAGAGTCACGGTGGCCGCAAGGTCCTCGAGCGCGTGACCGCCGATGTCGCCAAGGGCGAGACGATCGCGATCGTCGGCCCGTCGGGCGGCGGCAAGTCGACGCTGCTGCGTTGCCTGAACAACCTCGAGACCTTCGACGAGGGCTCCATCGAGATCTGCGGCTTCAAGCTGCACCCGGGCCACGTCGCGCGCGAGACGCTCCGCAAGATGCGCGTGCACGTCGGCATGGTGTTCCAGCAGTTCAACCTGTTCCCGCACCTGTCCGCGATCGACAACATCATCCTCGCGCCGACGGTGGTGAAGAAGCAGTCACGCGCCGAAGCCACGGAGCGCGGCCTCGATCTGCTCGGCAAGGTCGGCCTGCGCGATCGCGCGAGCGCGTTTCCGCACGAGCTGTCGGGCGGCCAGCAGCAGCGCGTGGCGATCGCCCGCGCACTCGCTCAACAGCCGGACGTGATGCTGTTCGACGAGCCGACGAGCGCCCTCGATCCCGAGATGCGCGACGACGTCATGGAGGTCATGAAGGACCTCTCCGCCGCGGGCATGACGATGCTCGTCGTCACGCACGAGATGCAGTTCGCGCACGACGTGGCGACGCGCGTGTGGGTCATCGACAAAGGCACGATCGCTGAAGACGGCCCGCCCTCGCAGGTCGTGGACGACCCGCAGTCGAACGTGGCTCGCGAGTTCTTCGCGCGCCTGCGGAAGTGATCCCCCCCTGGTTAAATCCACCACTTTTCGCAGCGAGTGGGGTCCGACCCCAAAACGTCGCCGAATTGGTCAAATCCACCACTTTTGTCCAACGAGTTGGACGCTTGTCCGATTCTCGGACGGGCCTAGAACAGCGAGCCTTGCTTCGCGGGCGCCGCTTCGATCGAGATCGCCTCGATCAACGATGGATCATCGTTCTTCGCACTGTTCACGCGGTCGCTCACCGCGTCGACGGTCCAGTCGGCGATCGAGGGAACCACGAGCAGCGCGTGCGCCTCGTCCGCGTCGATCGATGGATCGAGCCACGCGCTCCACGCCGTCTCGTCGAGGACGACCGGCATGCGATCGTGGATCGGCGACACGAGCGTGTTCGGCGGCCCCGTGATGATCGTGAACGACGTGACGAGGCCCGCGTCCGTACGCATGCGCGCCCACAAGCCGGCGAACGCGATCGTGCGGCGCGGCTCGGGGTGGATGTACATCGGCAGCTTCGTCGCGTTCCTGCCCGCGCCATCTCGCTTCCATTCGAAGAAGCCGTCGGCCGGCACCAGGCAACGCTTGCGAGCGAGCGCGTCGCGATACATCGCCTTCTCGCGGATCGTCTCGACGCGCGCGTTGATCATGAGCGGCGGCTTCGCGCCGGTCTTGCCGGCCCAATGCGGCAACAGGCCCCAGCGCATGAGCTCGATCGTGCGATGCACGTTGTCGTGGCTCGCGTCCTTGTGGCTGAACGCGCTCGAGGTAGCCGGGCCTGCGATCACCACGGGCGCGGGCTGCGTCGGTGCCACGTTGAAGCGCGGCTTCCACCACTCGCCTTGCACGGACTCGCCGAGGGACGCTTGGAGATCTTCTACGAGATCCTCCTGTCGCGTCAGCGTGTAGCGCCCGCACATGGGGTCACCGTGCCATAGACTCGGCACGCGGCGAAGCTAACCGATCAGGGACTGGCAGCGGGTGCATCGAGATCAGCGTCGGCCGGAGCGTCCGGCTCGGGCGGTGCATCGACCGGGCACCACACACGACAGTGATCGCCATCAATCCCGCCCTCATGAGGCGATGATCAGACAGCGGACGCCAGCGCGTGGCCGCGCTCGTCGTGTTCTCGAGCAATCTATGGAGAACACGTCCCGCCGCTGCACGTCGTGCCTGACGGACACGCGAGCACGCCGGTCGCGAACAGCGGCGACGTACACGCGGTTCCCGGCGCCACCGTGCCGCGCACGTTGAGCTGGATCGCGCCGTTGTTCGTCGTCGAGAAGCTGTCGACCTGGATCGCGTAGTTGCCCGCGGGCAGGTCGGTGCGCGTGAGGAGCGATCGATTGTCGCTCGCCGTCGGAGCGCTGTCGTCGTCGCAGCCGAGCTCGGTCATGCAGTCTGCCGTCCACAGCGAGACCACCGTGTTCGCGGCCACGGAGTTGATCGTGCTGATCACGAGCTCGGCCACCGGCACCGGCAGCTGCAAGCCGTACGTGATGTCGTTGCCCGTGTTGGGCTGGCACGACTGCTCGAAGTTATCCGCCGCACCCACGAGCGTGCCGAGCGTTGCTGGTGTCGAGATCATGCCCGCCACGTTCGCTTCCATCGGACAGAACGCCTCGAGGAAGAACGCCGCACTCACGCACCGCGTGTCGCCCGGATAGTCGATGGAGCCGTCGCCGTCGTTGTCCACACCGTCGCCGCATGCGGGGCAGCCCGCGGCAGGGCACGGATCCGTCTCGTCGTTATCCGTCGGCGACGCGCATCCCGGATCCGCGGGGAAGTCCACCTTGCTATCGCCATCGTTGTCCGTGCCGTCGCTGCACGCGGGCATGCCCGCGGTGCACACGCGCGATCCCGCGGCGCCCGCGCAGTGGTGGCCCGTCGAACAGGTGAACGCACCCTGCGCGAACAGCGCGCCTTCGCAGCTGCCGCCCGGTGCGATCACGCCGGTCGTGACGAGCGACCACTCGCCGGCGCCCGTGCCCCAGCCATCGACGACGACGTAGTAGCGACCCGCGGCGAGGTTCGCGCGCGTGAGCACCGACGGATCGCTGCACACGAGCGGCGGGTTCTCGCACGAGCTTCCAAGAAGCGTGTGTGCGGTGTCGAAGCCGACGAGGTTCAGCGTCAGCGAGTCCAGCGCGGGCACGTCGAGCTGCAGCACCTCGTCCGGTGCGGTGTGCGTCGAGCTGCTGCACGTCGGCGTGAAGTCGTTGGTCAGATTCGCCGTGTTTCCCGTCGTGACGAGCGACGTGATCGGGCGAACGGGCTCGGTCGTCCGGCACGCCTCCGTCTCGAACGACGCGCTCGAGCACGTGACGTCGTTCGGGAAGTCGATCTGTCCGTCGAGGTCGTTGTCGACGCCATCGCTGCACGCCGGGCACGCAGGTCCGGGACACACCGTGGTCTCGCTGTTGTCGGAGGTCGACTCGCATCCCGGATCGAACGGGAAGTCCGTCGTGCCGTCGCCGTTGTTGTCGATGCCGTCGATGCACTGGGCCACGCGGCACGTGCGCGCGCCCGGCGCACCGTCGCACGCAAAGCCCACCGAGCACGCGAGCACGCCCGTCGCGAACAGCGGATGCTCGCAGCTCCCTCCAGGCGCCACGATGCCGCGCACCGCGAGGTTGTACGTGTTGGGCACGATCGACTTCGCGTCGACGCCGATGGTGTACTTGCCAGCGGGCACGAACGCGCGCGTGATCAGCGAGTCGCCGACGCCCACGCCGCCGTCGTCGTCGCACGCGATCGCCGACGTGGAGCAATCCGCGTTCATGAACGTCAGCAGCGTGTCGACGACGGAGCCCTCCGTGTCGATCGTCAGCGATTGCAGGTCCGGCACGTCGAGCGACCACACGACATCCACGCCGCCGATCGTCTGCGCGCACATCGGGAGGCGATCGTCCGTCTTGTTCGTCAGGTCGTCCGTATGGAACGGGAGCGTGATCGGTTGGATCGCGTCGCTGTCGAAGCAGCTCTCCGTCGGTCCCGATGCCGACGCGCACCCCGCGTCGCTGGGATAGTCGATGCGCAGATCGCCGTCGTTGTCGATGCCGTCGCTACACTGGGGACACGAGGGGCCCGGGCACACGGTGTCCTCGGTGTTGTCGTTGCCCGACGTGCATCCCGGATCGTTCGGAAAGTCGATGCGACCGTCGCCGTTGTTGTCGACACCGTCGAGGCACTGCGCGGCGGTGCACGTGCGCGCGCCGGGCGTGCCGTTGCAGCCGAACATCGGTGGACACACGACAACGCCGGCCGTCACGAGCGGCGACTCGCAGCTCGCGCCGGGATACAGCGTGCCGCGCACGTTCAGCACGTACGTGTCGAGCGCCGTGTTCTTGCCGTCGACCGCGATCTTGAACGACTGCGGCAGCACGTTGGTGCGCGTGATCAGCGAGTCGCCAACACCGAGCCCGCCATCGTCGTCGCACGCGATCGCCGGTTCGACGCACGCAGCACCCATCAGCGACAGCACGGTGTCCACCGCCGACCCTTCCGTGTCGATCACCAGTGACTGCAGCGGCGTCGTGATGTTCAGGCTGTAGATGCGATCGGGCGCGTTCGTCGTGGTGCACGACGGATCGTGATCGTCCGTAGCACCGACGAGCGTGCCGGTCGTCGTGGGCGCGGTGATCGGCTCCACCGCTTCGGTCTCGCGACACTCCTCGGACGTCGACGACGCGGCGACACAGCTCGTGTCCATCGGGTAATCGATCTGATTGTCGAGGTCGTTGTCGATGCCATCCGCGCACACCGGGCACGCTGCCCCCGGACACACCGTGTCTTCGCTGTCATCGCTCGGCGACTCGCACCCCGGATCCGCCGGATAGTCCATCCGCGAGTCGCCGTTGTTATCGATGCCGTCGTTGCACTCCGCCGGCGCACACACGCGGCTGCCCGCCGCTCCCTTGCACGTGTAGCCCGCGTTGCACTGCAGGCCATCCGGCGCGAAGAACGGCGACTCGCAGCTCGCGCCGTTCGCGATCGTGCCCGTCACGTTCAGCGTGAACGTGCCCGAGCCCGTCGAGTAGCCGTCGATCACCACGTAGTACCGGCCGGCCGCGAGCCCGTTGACCGGGTTCATGATCGCCGCATCGGAGCAATCGATCGGCGCACCGCTGCACGTCGCCGACAAGAGCGTGTGCGAGCTATCGAACGCCACCGGGTTGAGCCGCAGCTGCACCGACTGCGTCGCCGGCAGATCGAGCTGCACGACCACGTCGGGCGCCGTATGGGTTCCCGTCGTCGAGCACGCGTGTCCATTCACGCTGCCCGCGACCGGCGTGTAGTCGTTGGTGGCGCCCGCCGTGGTCCCACTCGTCGCCGGTCCCGTCGCCACGATCAGCGGCTCGCTCTGCAAGCACGACTCGCTCCTCGTCGACGCGGCCACGCAGCTCGGATCGTTCGGGTAGTCCGTCAGCCCGTCGCCATCGTCGTCGAGCGTGTTCGCGCACGCAGGACATGCAGGATCCGTCGGCGTCGTCCCGCACACGTCTGCCTCGTCGGCATCCGTCGGGCTCACGCATCCCGGATCGCTCGGATAGTCCGTCTTGCCGTCGCCATCGTCGTCGATGCCATCGCTGCACACGGGCCCGATGCACACCTTCGCTGTCTGGCCCGCCGGCACGCGACACTCGAGCCCGGGCCCGCACTCGTCCGCTACGCACGGCGTGCCCGCCCCGGGGTGAAAGCTCACGTCGAGGTAGAACGTCCCGGTCTCCGACGTGTTCTTGCCCTGCACGATCAAGTAGTACGTGCCCGGCCCGAGTGCGCGCGTGAGCGTGGACGTCTTGTTCACCGAGCTGACGTTGTCGTTACACGCGATCTCCGACGACGCGTCCGCGCAGCTCGCACCGCGCAGATCCAACACCGTGTCGAAGTTGGTGAGCGAGTCCATCGTCGTCGCCACCATCACCGTCGGGCTGGTCACGTGAAACACGTACGCGAGTCCGTGCGCGCCACCGCCGCCACCACACGGCGACGAGAGGTTCGACACGCTGCTCGACGACACCATGCCCATCACCACGCCCGTCGTCGGCAACTGACTCACGACGAGCCCCGCGCCACACGCGACGCTGTTGTCGGTGAACTCGACCGGATCGCCCGCCGCGACGCAGCCCGGATCCATCGGGTAGTCGATCGAGCCGTTGTTGTCGTTGTCCACGCCATCGGCGCACTGCGGACAGCTCTCGCCGTTCGGGCAATCGTCCGCCTCGCTGTCCGCTTGCGGAACGAGACATCCCGGATCGACGGGATAGTCGATCAGCGTGTCGCCGTCGTTGTCGCGCCCGTCGGAGCACGCGGGCGACGGAGCGCTGTCCTCGCTCGGGTCGTCATCGCTGACGCAGCCGAGGTCGTCGGGGAAGTCGATCTGCCCGTCGTTGTCGTTATCGATTCCGTCCGAGCACTCGCGAAGTGCCGCATCTGTCGCAGACGACGAATCACCACACGCGGTGGCAAACCCCAGCAACGCGAACAGAGCAATGCGAACCATGACCACCCGTCGAGAACGCTAACATGCTTCGGAAATCTTCTTTCTGCGCACCGCCGCACAGGTACGACATGTGACGAGCGCCCCACACGCGTCGACGAAAATCTCCACGCGAATCCCTGTGGGCGTACTCTGCGCGGGCATGCACCTACCAAGAATCGCGCTCGCGCTCTCGCTCAGTCTTGTCGCTTGCGGACCCGAGAGCGCGAAGGCGCCGGCGATGGTGGAACCACGCAACAGGACGCGGCGTGCAACACGTCGATCAGCGGCAAGGTGTTCGCGCCGAACGGCACGCTGCCTCTGTACGGTGTGACCGTGTACGTGCCGGGACAACGACCGCCGCCGTTCACCGAGGGTGTCCAGTGCGGCTCCTGCGAGAACGACCTTCCCGGTGGTGTGCTCACCCGTGCGGAGAGCGGTCCCGACGGAAGCTTCCGCCTGGACAACGTCCCACCGGGAAGCGTCGCGCAGGTCATCGTCACGACTGGCAAGTGGCGCCGGATCGTCGAGGTTCCGGTCAGTCAGTGCGGCGAGAACACGCTCCCCGACGGAACGTTCCGTCTGCCCCGCAACAAGAGCGAAGGCGAGATCCCACGCATCGCGATGGTGACAGGCGGGTTTGATTCTCTCGCATGCATCTTCACGAAGATGGGGATCGATCCGAACGAGTTCGGTGACGCTTCGTCCAGTGACAAGCGTGTCGTCTTCTACAACGGCGCCGGCGGGGCATCGCCCGGCGCGGCTCAGCCGTCCACGGCTCTCTGGGCGAACCTCGACGAGATGAAGAAGTTCGACGCCGTGATCAACTCGTGCGAAGGCAGCGAACATCCAGAGAACAAGACGGCCCCCGACGTCATGCGCCAGTACGCAGACCTCGGCGGTCGCATCTTCGGCACGCACTATCACTACCTCTGGCAGAAGTCGCTCATCCCCGAGTGGCTGCCCACAGCGACGTGGGGCAATGGCTCGTCAGCGACGCCGGACCTCGTCGACACCACGCATCCGAAAGGGATGGCGCTGGCGGAGTGGCTCGTGAACGTCGGTGCGTCCACCACGCTCGGTCAGGTGCCGGGCCTGACGCAGAAGACCCTCAACGCGGTCGGCATCGGGCCAAAGACAACGCGGTGGCTCTACGGTTCGGGGACGCCCCCGACCGTTCACTACCTCTCGTTCGACACCCCGGTCGCCGCCGACGATGACAACAAGTGCGGCCGCGTGGTCTACGCGGGAATGCATATCTCGCAATCCACGAACACGGTCAATGCGAGCTTCCCGGCGGGGTGCTCCGCGACGCTCGAGCCCGACGAGAAGATGCTCATCTTCCTGCTGTTCGATCTCGGCTCGTGCACCGGCACGATCTTCTGATCGTTCGAGCGATCGCCCTGCCAGAGCATTCTCTTCTCGTCAGTGCGTCGCGGACGACGCCGGCGATGCACTGACCATCAGCTGGATGGAGTATTGCGGCGCGCCGAGGATGAGGTCACCGAGAGGAAGCCTTGACCTCACGCAATTCGCAGGAGGCAGATCTGTAGGTAGCGATCGGCCGGCTGCGCGACGAGCGTCGGATACTCCGGCGGTAGGCCGCCTTGCTCGAGGATCACGCCCGTGCGGTTCGCGTGGCGCAGCCCTTTGTGCGCGAGCTTCGCGAGCGAGCCGAGCTCGTGCGTGTTCGCGGCGAGCCAGAGCAGACCGTCCGGCGGAATGACCGCGGCGCATCTGGCGATCAGATCTGGATAGTCGCGACCGAGCGCCCAGGACACGCCGGCGGCCGAGGAGGACGAGGGCGGATCGCAGAGGATCACGTCGTAGCGCTCTTTGTCGCGTGCTGCGCGATCGAGGAAGCGCGACGCGTCGCCCGTTTCGAACTTCCAACGTGGGTCGGGTGCGAAGCCGGAACGCGCGAAGTTGCCTGCGGCCCAGGATTGGACGCCCGAGGACGTGTCGACGCTCGTCACCGTGGCTGCGCCGAAGCGCGCGGAGGCGACCGACAGCGCGCCCGTGTACGAGAACAGGTTCAGCACGCGCTTGTCGCGCACGAACCGCGCGAGACCGCGGCGTTGCTCGCGCATGTCCGTGAACAGGCCCGTGTTCAGGCCGCCGAGTGGGTGGATCTCGAACGGCACGCCGTGCTCGGTGGCGACGAGCGACTCGGGCACCGTGCCCGTCATGGATTGCGCGACGTTGGATTCGCCACCTTTGGTGCGGAGCTTCACGACCGCACCGTCGAGGCGCGCGAAGCCGACGATCGACTCCGCGAGCTTCATCCCGAGCGGGCGAAGCGCTTCGCTGTAGGCCCACACGACAGCGACGCGGCCGAGCACGTCGGCGGCGAGGCCGGGGAGGCCGTCACCTGCGCCGTGGACGATGCGATACGCGTGATCGGGACCGGGCAAGTCGAGCTGCTTGCGGAGGGCGAGCGCGCGCTCGACGCGCCAGCCGATCAGCGCCGCGTCGATCTTCGCGAAGCCGTCGGTCGGGGTCGAGAAGAAGCGGAGGCGCGCGTTGTCGGTGTCGACGATCGCGAGGCCGATCTCGTCACCGCGGTCGTCGGTGACCTGAACGTGCTCGCCGGGCTTGGCGTCGAGCGAGAGGCGCGTGGTGTCCACGTCGCGACCGCCGCCCGCGATGAACTGCGCGGCAAACGCGGGGACGGAGAGCTGCTTCATTCGTCGCGCTTGCGCGGACGCGCGATGCCGTACTCGTCGAGGCGATTGATCAGCGTGCGGCGCGAGATGCCGAGGAGCTCGGCGGCTCGGGTTTGGTTGCCGGCGCACTTCTCGAGCGCTTCGAGGATGCGCTGCTTCTCGAGCTCCGCGACGGTGGCGCGGACTTGCGTCGGCATGTCGGCGGCGGTGGGCGCGGTGATGCCCATCGGCGGCGGGATGGTGGCCGACGAGCGGAAGCGCTGACCGGGCGGGCGCTTCAGCGAATCGTCGGAGGTGATGGTCAGGTGGTGCAGCTCGATCGTGGCGCCGGTGGCGAGGAGCACCGCGCGCTCGCACGCGTTGCGGAGCTCGCGGATGTTGCCCGGCCAGTCGTGACCCGAGAGCCACTGCTTGGCGTCCTCGGACAGCGTGAAGACGCGGCCGAGCGGGCCCGCGGCCGAGACGATGAACTGCTCGGCGAGCGGGATGACCTCGTCCTTGCGCTCGCGCAGCGGCGGAACGACGAACGTGGCGCCGGCGAGGCGGAAGTAGAGATCGCGGCGGAACGTGTTGGCCTCGACCTCCGCTTGCAGATCTTTGGACGTGGACGCGATGAAGCGAATGTCGACGGCGCGCGTCTTGGCGCTGTTGGTGCGGCGGACCGCGTTGTCCTCGAGGACTCGCAGCAGCTTCTGCTGGAGCGAGCCCGGGAGCTGATCGACATCGGAGAGGAACGCGGTGCCACCGTCGGCGGCTTCGAGCATGCCGGGGCGCGTGTCGTTGCCGAACAGCTCGACCTCGAGCAGCGGCTCGCTGATCGCGCTGCAGTTGATGCGCACGAAGGAGGCGGGGCGGCGCGGCGACATCTCGTGGATGCGCTCGGCGAAGCGCTCCTTGCCGACGCCCGTCTCACCGACGACGAGGATCGGAAGCTTGCCGACGGCGATGCGCGCGGCGGACTGCTCGAGCGCGGCGAGCTGGCTCGACTTGGTGGTGGCCTCGCGCCGCGATCCCGCGCGCGTTTGCACCATGAGCGTCACCGCGCCGACGAGGAATGGCACGCCGATCGAGAGCGTGGCGGGCGCGTGCGTGGCGACCTTGGCGCCGTCGACGGTGGTGCCGTTCGAGCTGCCGATGTCCTCGATCTTCACCTCGGCACCGAGGAGGAGATTCGCGTGATGACGCGAGACCGAGCCCGAATCGATCACCACGTCGCATGCGCTCGCGCGGCCGATCGTCAGCGTGCCCGAGCCGGGAAGCGGCACCACTTGGAGGGCCGCACCATCGATCACGAGCAAGACGCGATCGCCGAACGGCGCGGTCTTGTCGATCTGCTCCGTCGTCGCACCGGTGTGGTCGTCGATCACGGCGCTAGGGTACGCGAATTGCGGACTTAGCGGCAATGGACGGGGGACGCTTCGAGGCGGCTGCCAGCGACGCGCAGTGGGACACGGCACTCGATGGTGGCGAGGATCTCCGCCACCGGACGGGTCTCGCGCGGGATGTCGATGTATCCGATGCGCTCGCCGACGATCTCGATCGTGCCGTCGTCGCTGAACGCCGCGGCGAACGAACCGCGTAGGAACTCCAGGTTCCACACGAGGTTGTCGCCGGTCTGGCGCTCCCAGATCGTCAGCGTGCCGCGGCTCGTCCGCAGCAAGAGATCGCCGGTCCGATCGAGGATCGCCGCGACGCCGAACGACTCGACGGGCTCGAGACGGCGCGTGATCTCGCCGGTCATTCCGTCGAGCAGGATGGTCGCACCTCCCTCGAGGTGAGCGGCCACCACGGCTCCGTTGCCGGACGCGGAGACAAACTCCACGGGCGCACCACTCGCGACGCGACGGACCTCGGCGCCGTTTCTCCACTGGATCACGTGCGACGGGGTGCCGAGGAAGATGCCACCGGCGGCCGCTTGTGCGCCGCGGATTTCGTCGGAGAGCGCGGCGATCTTCTCCCAGGTCTTCGTGGAGATCGTGAAGCGCCACACATCCGACGTGGTGTCGCCGAGGGCCTTGCCCGCGATCGAGAGCAGGTGATCGGGGTCCTCGAACGCGAGGAGGCCGCGATGCTCGGAGCTCGTGGCGATCACGGCGCCGTTGTCGTCGAAGATCGAGAGCTCCTTCCCCGCGATCGCGGCGCGCTTGGACCCGCGGTCGTACGCGGTTGCGTAGATGCCGCGATCGTTGACCACGCCGATCTTCGTGCGGCCCAGGAATACGTGCTGCACGCCGTCCTCGCACAAGTAGCCGAGCGCCACGCCCGACATCTGATAGCTGCCCGCTTTGCACGGCGTGCTGTCGAGGACGATCTGCCGCGCGCTCGCGCGCTGCACGACGATCGTGCCGTCGAAGCCGGCCGAGACGATGAAGTCTCCCGCGATGCGAATGTCCTCGATCTCCGTCGTGTGCGAGGTCGACGAGGCGACGAGCCTGCCCGCGTGATAGTGGCGGATCACGCCGTGCGTGGAGCCGGTCCACACGTCGTCATCGCGCAGGCGGATCAGGAGCTCCTCGTCCTGCGGTGACATCGGCACCGAGTGCAGCTCCGTGCCCTCGCGATCGTAGACCGTGAGCAAGCGATCGCCGATCGCGGCGATGCGCGTGCCGTCGTACGACGCGTAGATCGCATCCGTGCGCTGATGCGGCTTGATCGTGCGCAGCTCGTTGCCCGCGCCATCGAGGATGTGAGCGACGCGCTTCTGATCGACGTAGTGGATCGTGGCGCCATCGCCGCTGCCGCCGGGGCCCGCATAGACGTGGTCCGCGATCAGGCGATGCTTCATCGTGACGAGATCGATCGCCTGGACCGTCTCTCCGTCCGCGATGAACACGTGTCCTTGCCCGAACACCGGCTCGCTATCGGTCTGCGTGAAGTCGAACGCCAACCTGCGGCGCTCGGTGCCATCGATCCCACGCACCACGAGATGTGCGTCGGTGACGAGCGTGACCTCGTCGGAACCCGGGCCGAGATCCGCGAAGCCCGCCGCGCGCTCGTCGATCGTGGACACCACGCTGCGCGTCGCGAGGTCGACGATCGCGATGCCCTCGCGCGCGATCACGATCATCTTGTCGCCGCGCACGCGCAACAGGCCGATCTCGCCCACGCCGGCAGGCACGTCGGCGACGCGCTTCGCCTTCTCGTCGAAGAAGCCGACGGTGCCGGTGGTGGTGCCGGCGGCGAATCCGCCGGACGGCAGCGCGGTGATGCCGAAGACGCGCTCGCCATGCAGCACGAGCACCTCGTCGCGCAGACCGCGACTGGCGATCGAGATCATCAGGCGCAGCCCCGGCGAGTCGGCGCCGCGACGCAGCGCCTCGGCGAAGTAGGCGAGGGCGGCGAGCCCGCGATTGTCGTTGAGCTCGCGGCGGCCTTGCGCGACGAGGCCCGCGGTCAAGCGCTCCTCGGCGAGACCCGCGGCGATGCGCGCTTCGCCGGCGCTCTTCTCGGCGGCGTTGCGGCTCTTGTTGGCGGCGAGGCCGAGGTACGCC
>JAEYYV010000346.1 GCA_023428295.1 Pseudomonadota bacterium | reverse complement strand
GTTCAAGGAAGACTTCGACGCCGATTCCCTCGATCTCTACGAACTGGTCATGGAGCTCGAGGATCAATACGGAATTTCGGTTTCCGAACAGGAAGCCGCCGAGATCAAGACCGTTGGGGACGCGGTTGAGTTTGTCGTGGCTAAAGCGGTCGCGTGAGCGTGGCGCAGGGCCCGACCATGCCGGCGGCCTCTCGGCTCTGATCGAGAACCTTCCCGACGAACTCAGAAGTCCGGCCCTCACTCATTCGTCCTGGACCCCGGAGCGGACAGGCTCGTACGAGCGGCTGGCGCTGCTCGGTGACAGCGTGCTCGGGTTGGCCATCGCCGACGAGCTCTACAGGAGTCTGCCCGACCTGAACGCAGGTGCCCTGACCAAGATTCTCAACCAGACGGTCAGCGGCGCTTCCTGCGCGGAGGTCGGTCGCGAGCTCGGGATTCCGGAGATGCTGCTGGAAGCCGATCCCGGAGAGCCTGACGGCAAGAAGACTCCGGCCCGGCTGCTGCTCGAGGGTGAGCGGCCCCTGCCGGAGATCACCGAAGCCCTGATCGGCGCCTGTTACCTCCATTACGGCTACGGCCCGACCTCGGAGGCGGTGGTCCGGTCATTCCGGCCCCGGATCGACCTTGTGCAGGAGAACCAGACCGACTTCAAGTCGGCCCTCCAGGAAGAGGCCGCGAGGCACGGAGAGACGGTCACCTATGACGTGATCGGTGCCCACGGACCGGCCCATCAGCGGACCTACGAAGTCGCCGTGATCTACCGCGAGGAAGAAATCGGAAGGGGCGAAGGCAGAAGCAAGAAGGCCGCCGGCCAGGCAGCTGCCGAGATCGCCCTCCAGCGTCTTCTCGACTGATTTGCCCTGCACTTTGCGGGAAATGGTTTTTTCCACTTGCGGTGCGGGGTTGGGGCCACCCGAGGCGGGCATTCGTCCGTCCGGTGGAACCGGCAATCTGTAAGGCATATGTACCTGCGATCGGTGACCATGAAGGGCTTCAAGTCCTTCCCGGAAAAGACTGAGATGGCGTTCTCGCCGGGCGTCAGCGTGATCGTCGGACCGAACGGTTCCGGCAAGTCGAACATCACCGACGCAGTGCTCTGGGCACTTGGCGAACAGAGCCCGGGGGCGATCCGCGGCACTTCGATGCAGGACGTGATCTCGGTCGGCGGCAAGAACGTCGGGGCGCGCTCGGAGGCAGAAGTCGAAGTCGTGATCGACAACTCCGAAGGCCACCTCGGGGACGAGTTCACGGAGATCTCGATCACCCGCAAACTGGACCGGAATGGTGACGGCGGATACTGGATGAACGGCGCCCGCTGCCGTCTCGCCGACATCATCGAACTTCTTTCCGACGCCAACCTCGGCCGGGAAATGCATTCGGTGATCAGCCAGGGCCGGGTCGACTCGATCGTCCACTCGAAGCCTCGCGAGCGCCGAATGCTGATCGAGGAAGCTGCCGGTCTGGGCAAGTTCCGCAAACGCCGTCGCCGCTCGGAGCTGAAGCTGATGGCCACCCGGGACAACCTCGATCGCGCACTCGACGTGGAACGGGAAGCCCGCAAGGCGCTGCGGCCCCTCAAGCAGCAGGCCAATTCGGCCGAGATCGGGGCCCGGATCGAGCGCCAGGAGCTGGAGCTGAAGAGCCGTCTGGTCGCCGAAGAACTTCGGTTCGGCGAGGCCAGGCTCGAGCAGGCCCGGTCCGAGGCCGAGAAGGCCCGCAAGGTCAGGGACGGTCTGGAGAAGGAACTTTCCGCGGTTTCCGAAAGGCGAAGAGCTGCGGAAGAGCGTTTCGCCGAACGCGACCGGGAACGAACCGCGATCTGGGGAATCCTCAACGGCCTGCGGTCCGGATCGGAGAAAGTCTCGATCGAGGCTTCCCGGATCTCGGAGCAGGGGCGGCGGCTCGGGCTCCGGCTGGAGGAACTGCGACTTGAACTCGCCCCGCTCACCCTGGATCTGGGCAGCAGCGGAAGCGCAAGCGAGCGGGCCAAGCACCTGGTCCAGGAACTGTCTGAAGTCGACGCCGGTCTCGCCACGGCCGCGGAAGGTCTCCGGCAGGCCAAGGCCGAAGGCCCGGAGTCGAAGCGCCTCGAAGCGCTGGCGGATGTTCACAAGGGGGCCGAGCGGGCGACCACTCACGCCCGCCGGGCCGAAAGCCTGCTGGGCGAGCGGCACCGCGAACGGCTCGGCGAGAAGATGGCCGAGGTCGAGAGCCTGGTCGGGCTGATCACGACGATCGAGACCGCCGCCACCGACACTGCCCAGGCGATCCGGGAACGGGTCGGCCGGGCCGAGCGGACCGTGATCGGCGACCAGGGCGACGCCGACGAGATTTCGGCCGAGCTGAAGGCCTGCTCGGATCTTGAAGTGGGCATCCAGGGCAAGCTTCGGGCGGGCGCCGAGCAGGGCACCAGCGCCGAAGTCGAAGCCGCCCACCTCGGTGATCGCCGGGCCGAAGCGGCCGGTGAGCTGGCCCGCATCTCGGAGAAGCTGGAAACCGAGATTCCGGAGCCGGAAGAGCCCCTCGACGACGAGGAGCGCGATCAGATCGAGAAG
>JAEYYV010000095.1 GCA_023428295.1 Pseudomonadota bacterium | reverse complement strand
ATCGTTCCGCGCGCGCCCGAGCTGCCGTGGGCGCCGATCTCGCCGGCCGCGCCGACCAGCTTGCTCGTGGCGCTGCGGCCGTGTTGCCCGCTCGACGTGGCGCGCGCCAGCGTTCCCGAGCTATGCGCCCTCGCCGATGACGTGATCGCTCGTGGCGGAAGGATCTACGGGATGTCCGTCGGCGCGATCGATCCCGCGCGGCTCGAGCGGCAGTTCGGCGCGGCGTACGCGCGCATGCGCGAGCTCAAGCAGCGGGTCGACCCGGACGGCATCTGCAATCCGGGTGCTTTTCGCTGACCTCAAGACGACGTCGGGGGCGTCGCGGCGTTCTGTGCCGCGACGTGCTCGCGCGCGATCTGGACGACGTCCTTGCCGGGCGCGCCGTCGATGATCTTCTTCAGCACGGGCAACACACCGCGCGCGTTGCCGACGACGAGCTCGAACGTGCGTTGGAACGCGACCGCCGAAATCCCTTCGTTCGGGAACAGCGTGATCGAGAAGCGAGCGAGGAGTCGCTTGAGATCGTAGTCGATGCAGAACCCACCGATCTCGAGGACCGTGTTGAGTCGCGAGATGGCCGCCTCGAGATCGGCGATGCGATCGTCCGGCAGGTTGTCCGCCATGAACTGCACGAACGTCAGCAGCGGGAGCTGCTTGTCGAACTTCACCACCGTCGTCGACGGGAGAGGCGTTGCCGTGTTGGGCAACTCCACCAGGTGGTGCGCGTTATCGAACCGATGCGGGACCTGGTGCTTCTGACAGAAGGCGATGAACGACTCGTAGCTCGTGAAGCGTTCCATCGCGCGACGATATACGGACTCAGCCCTTCTTGCGCTCGACCGCGGCCTTGATGAACCGCGAGAACAACGGATGCGGCGCGCTCGGGCGCGACTTGAACTCCGGGTGGAACTGACACGCCACGAAGTACGGGTGCTGCGGGATCTCGATCATCTCGACGAGACGGCCGTCCGGTGACACGCCGCTGATCACCATGCCGTGACGCTCGAGCGCGTCGCGGTAGTTGTTGTTGATCTCCCAGCGGTGGCGATGGCGCTCGCTGATCTCGGTGGCGCCGTACGCCTCGGCTGCGCGCGTGTCCTTCTTGAGGACGCACGGATACGCGCCGAGGCGCATCGTCGCGCCCTTGTCCGTCACGCCGCGCTGATCCGGCATGAGGTCGACGACCGGGTGCGGGGTGGTCGGATCGACCTCCGTCGAGTTCGCGCGCTCGAGACCACACACGTTGCGTGCGAACTCGATGCAGGCCATCTGCATGCCGAAGCAGATGCCGAAGTACGGCACCTTCTGCTCGCGGGCGTAGCGGACCGCCGCGATCTTGCCCTCGGTGCCGCGCGCACCGAAGCCGGGCGCGACGAGGATGCCGTCGTACTGCGCGAGCGTGGCCGTGCCCGTCTTCTCGAGCTCCTCGCTATCGATGTGCTTGATCTCGACGCGGCAGTCGTTGGCGATGCCGCCGTGGAGCAGCGCCTCGTTGAGCGACTTGTACGCCTCGACGAGCTGCACGTACTTGCCGACGAAGCCGACGGTGACCTTGCGCTTGGGCTCGGTCACGCGCTTCACGACCTCTTCCCACGCCGAGAGCCGCGACGCGCGCGACCAGATGTTGAGCAGCGAGGCGAGCTTCTGATCGAGGCCTTGCTCGCACAGCATCACGGGCAGGCGATACACGGTGTCGACGTCGACGGATTGGAACACCGCGTCCGGCATCACCGAGCAGAACATCGCCATCTTCTTCAGCGACTCGTCGGGCAGACGCTCCTCGCACCGCACGACGAGCACGTCACACTGGATGCCGATCTCGCGCAGCTTCTGCACGCTGTGCTGCGTGGGCTTGGTCTTGAACTCGCCAGCCGCGCGAATGTGCGGCACGAGCGTCAGGTGGACGCTGACCGAGTTCTGCGTGCCGAGCTCCACGCGGAGCTGGCGCACGGCCTCGAGGAACGGCAACGACTCGATATCGCCGACCGTGCCGCCGACCTCGACGACGAGGACGACGAGCCCCTCGGCGCACGCGCGGATGCGCTGCTTGATCTCGTCGGTGATGTGCGGAATGACCTGCACCGTCGAGCCGAGGTACTCGCCGCGGCGCTCCTTGCCGATCACGCTCGAGTACACCTGCCCCGTGGTGATGTTGTTGAGCCGCGACATCTTGGTGCCGACGAACCGCTCGTAGTGACCGAGATCGAGATCGGTCTCGGCGCCGTCATCGGTGACGAACACCTCGCCGTGCTGCGTCGGGTTCATCGTGCCCGGATCCACGTTGAGGTACGGGTCGAGCTTCATGTTCGCGACCTTGAGGCCGCGGTTCTCCATGAGCGCGCCGATCGAGGCAGAGACCATTCCCTTGCCGAGCGACGAAACCACACCGCCGGTCACGAATACGAACTTGGTCTGCTGCGCCATAGATTCTCCATGGGCACAGCCAATGAGACCGGCGTGCCCGAGGCTTTCTACCGAACCAGATCGCGATGTGCAATCGGGAGCATCACCGTCTATCTCGTCGAGATCGCGTGAAGTTTTGTGCTGTTGAAACCGACGACGATCGGCGTATGTTCACAGATCCCAGCGCGCGAATGGGCGGCCCGATCAAACGCCCGATCAGCGCCCGATCTCGCAGGCGATGTACTCGCCGAGGCGGATGCGCTCGGCGTCGGTCGGCTGTCGCTCGCCCGCGGGCGGCATGATCGAGTTGTGCGCGTCGGGGCCCCACGCGGCCTGTTTGTCGATGTTGCTCGTGTTCTCGCGCACGAGCGTTCGCGTGTCGAAGTCGATCGCGATCGGTGCGTCGTGGCGATCGGCGCCCGACCTGGTCTGGCTGTGGCAGTCGAGGCAGTACGTGGCGAAGAACGCCATCCCGAAGCTCGCGTAGTCGGGCGGATCCGTCGGCGGACACGTCGAGCCCGTGTCCTGTCCGATCGGCGGATCGGAGCACGCCGGCGCGAGACCAAAAAGCACGAGCAGCGCGACGCGCATTATCGCGGGCTCAGGCGATCGCGCGCGGTGCAGCCTTCTGCGCTGCCGATGCGACACGCGGTGTTGTAGTGATCGTAGGCGGCCCGCGGATCTGCCTTCGCGCCGATGCCGTGCTCGCGGCGCCGTCCTGCATCGAGGCACGATGCGATGCTCGCCTTGGTGGCGCCGACACAGCGCCGCTCGAGGAAGTCGAGCTTGGTCTCGTCGAACTTCGCGAGCGCGTCGCAGCCTTGCTGGAACGCGTGATCGCACGCGGACTTCATCAGCGCGCGGGCAGCGTCGTCGTCGATCGTCACGTTGCTGCGGCCCATGAGGTCATAGGCGAGCTGGAGACACGCGTTCAGATCGTCGCCGTTTCTGGGATCACCCGCGCCACACCCCGTGCGGTTCTGCGCGAGCGGATCACCGCTGCTGGTGCCGACCTTCTCGTACGTGAAGACCTTGTAGCCGACGATGCTCAGGCACGCGACGCCGAAGAACGCGGCGATGGTTTGGATCTTTCCGAATGCCATGAGGTCACAGCTGGCGGCGCCAGCCGCTGATCTCCGTGGATTGTGGAATCACGAGCGGCACCGGTCCCGTGCCGTTGCGCGAGCGAGGCGCGTCGTGAACGTGCGCGGCGCTGTCGAGCGCGGCCGCGATGATCGCCGCAGTGAGCTCGCGCTCCTCGGCGCGCGGGGCGAGCTCCTTGGCGTTGCGCGCGATGAAGCCGGTGTCGAAGTCGCCCGCGATGAACGCGTCGTTGCGGAAGCAGCGGCGGTGGAACGCGAGGTTGGTCTCGATGCCGCGCACCGCGTACTCGTCGAGCGCGCGGCGCATGCGATCGACCGCGGTCTTGCGATCCTCGCCCCACACGACGAGCTTGCTGATCATCGGATCGTAGTGGACCGGAATCTCGGCGCCCTCGTAGCAGCCGCTGTCGTTGCGGATGTATGGACCGTCGGGCACGCGCAGGTGCGTGATGCGTCCCGGCGACGGCAAGAACTTCACCGGATCCTCGGCGTAGATGCGGCACTCCACGGCGTGACCGCGGCGGCGCGCGTCGAGCTGCGCTTGCGTGAGCGGCAGCGGACGGCCCTCCGCGACATCGAGCTGCCACGCGACGAGATCGACGCCGTAGATCATCTCGGTGACCGGATGCTCCACCTGCAGCCGCGTGTTCATCTCCAAAAAGTAGAAGTCGCCGTCGGCAGAGAGCAGGAACTCGCACGTGCCCGCGCCGACGTAGCTCACGGCGCCTGCCGCAGCGACCGCCGCAGCGCCCATGCGCGCGCGAAGCTCGGCGCTCACGACCGGCGACGGTGCTTCTTCGATCACCTTCTGGTGACGGCGCTGGATCGAGCAGTCGCGCTCGCCGAGGTGCACCAGGTTACCGTGGCGATCACCGAACACCTGGATCTCGATGTGACGCGGGCGAAGGATCGCCTTCTCGAGGTACACGGTGCCGTCACCGAACGAGCTCGTCGCTTCGCGCACCGCGCCTTCGAACGCGGCGGGGAGGTCGGCCTCCGAGGCGACGAGACGCATGCCCTTGCCGCCACCGCCCGCCGCCGCTTTGATGAGGACCGGGTAGCCGATCTTCCTCGCGGAGGCGAGCGCCATCTCCACGCTCGGGAAGCCGTTGCCGTCCGGCCCGTTGTCGCCCGGGACCACCGGCGCACCGGCGGCGGTCACCGTCGTTCGCGCCTCGGTCTTGGAGCCCATCTTCCGCATCGCATCGGCCGACGGCCCGATGAAGGTGATCCCTGCGGCCTCGCACACGTCCGCGAAGTCCTCGTTCTCGGACAGAAAGCCGTACCCCGGATGGACCGCGTCGGCGCCGCTGGCTTTGCAAGCCGCGAGGATCTTGTCGATCACGAGGTAGCTCTCGGCGGCCGGAGCCGGACCGATGTGGATCGCCTGATCGGCCATGAGGACGTGGGGCGCGAGGCGATCCACGTCGGAGTACACGGCCACCGTCGCGATCCCGCGCTCTTTGCAGGTCCGCATGACCCGGACGGCGATCTCGCCTCGGTTAGCAACGAGCACCTTGTGGATGGGCCGGATCGAGTGGGACATCAGCGCGCACCTTATAACCCACAAAGGCATTGGACCTGGACCCGCGTTGCATTGCGCACGGGCCCACCATAGAATCGAGCCAAATCGAAGCGTTGCGGGGGCTGTAGATGTCGCTGCGCGCGTTGGTTTTGGGAGAACGCCTTGGTCGATCCAAATACGCGGCAGGGAAAGCGCACGCCGGTCACGCTCAAGATCAAGTTCAAGAGCGAGACGCTCGAGCAGTTCATCGAGCGTTATGCGGTCGACGTCAGCCAGGGCGGCATCTTTATCCGGACCAAAGAACCGCTCGCCGTCGGGACGCAGATGCGGTTCGAGTTCCAGCTGCGCGATGCATCGCCGCTGATCGCGGGCGAAGGCACGGTGGTGTGGACGCGCGAGAACGATCCGAGCCGTCCGGCGATCGCGCCCGGCATGGGCGTCCGCTTCGACCGCTTGGCGGAGGGAAGCCAGGGCGTCCTCGAGCGCATCCTGTCCGAGAAGGCCAAGCAAGCACCGCAGCGCCCGTCCACGGACACGTCGAAGCCGCCGATGTTCACGGACACGCCCACGCGCGTCGCTCCCGCTCCCGTACAGGAAGCGCTGCTCGGTAACGAGAGCGGCGCCGCGAATCGCCTCTCGCGCAAGCGCCCCGACTCGTTCGGTGACTCCGGCACGCCGCTGCCACGTCCGATGCCGTTCCACTCCGACGCGGAGGACTTCGACGAACAGGCGTTCGAGGAGGCGACCAAGGTCCGCGCGCTCGACGAGCTGATCGCGCAGACCGCCGATGCCGCCACCACCGACATGCCCGCCGACGAGCTCGCCTCGCGCCGCGCTGCTTCGCGCGACGCTACCGTGGACGAGCGGGCGGATTCGGATCGCGCGCCCACGGTCGACAACACGGCGCGCGCACCGTACGCGGATCGCGACAGCGCTCCCGGCCTGCCCTCGCCTCCCGAGGCATCGCGTCCGAACCCGAAGATCCTCGACACGACGCCATCGCCGCGCACCGAGTCTCCGTCGCAGCCACCGGCCAATACATCGCAGACTCCCGCGCCCTCGATCGCGCCGGCAAAGACAGTGCTCGGTCTCGAGCCCGCTCGCGTCCCGCTACGCGCCGGTCCGTCGACGCCTCCGGTGAACACGTCGTCGACGCCAGCCTCTGCGGCAGCGTCGGAATCGTCGGCGGCGGCGGCAGCTTCGTCGCAGTCGTCGATTCGCGACGCGGTGACCAAGCCCACCGGGATGCGCGCGGCACAAGCAGAGCCGCGTGCAGCGTCGGTACCGCCCGCTCCGCAGAAGTCGGGCGGAGTGGCGGGCATGGCGATCCTCTTGTTGCTCCTCGTCGCGGCTGGTGGCGCGGCGGTGTGGTTCTTCGTGCTTCGCGAGAAGGTGAGCGAGGACGAGGTCGTGGTCGAGACGACCAAGCCCACCGGCAGCGATACCAACGTGACGCCGGAAGGCCCCGGCTCCGGATCCGGCAGCGCGGTCGTCGACAATGGCTCGGCGGGTAGCACCGTGGTCGAGACTGGCTCGGCGGGTAGCGCGGCTGTCGAGACTGGCTCGGCTGGCTCGGCGGCAGACGCGCCGCCAGCGGTGCTCGTCGACACGCTGATCACCGCGAGCGTCGACAAGGCGACGATCGAGGTCGTCGGCACGGATCAGAAGGGTCCCTCGCCGCTCAAGGCCAAGCTCGAGAAGGGCAAGGAGTACAAAGCGCGCGTCGAAGCGCCGGGCTATCTGAACCTCGAGGTCGACGTGAAGGGCGGCGAAGCGCTGCCGAAGTCGAAGGTCGCGCTCGTGATGAAGAAGCGCGTGATCAGCGTGACGAGCGATCCGCCGGGCGCCGCGATCATGGTCGACAACGCGGGCACGGGAAAGACAACGCCGTTCGACATCGAGCTCACGCCGTCGCAAGCCGCGCGTCGCATGGTGCGCATCGGCATCCGCAAGACCGGCTACAAGGGCGTCGAGAAGATCGTCGATGCCAAGGCGTGGGTCGAGGACACCGACAAGATGACGGCGTCCGTCGACGGAAAGCTCGAGAAGCAGCAGTTCGTGGTTCGTCCGACGACGCCGGTGAACACGGGCTCGGGCTCGGATGGCTCCGGCTCGACGACGCCACCCGCGGGCAGCGGCTCGGACAGCGGCAGCGAAGGAACGGGCCCGGACCCGAGCGACGCGCCCCCCACGCCCACGCCCACGCCTACGACGCCGTCGGGTGGTGGCACCGGCTCGTCAGGCCCCGCGGCGGGGACCACGCCGAAGGAGCCCGAGCCCGACTTCGTCACGAAGCCCTGATCAGCCGAGGCCGATCGACTTCGCCCACTTCTCGGGATTGCCGATCCGCGGCTTCTCGCCGCCTCGCGTGAGATAGCGAACGGCGTGCGCGAGACCGTCGAGCGTGAGCGGATACATCGCGAACACGCTCGCGATCACTTCGATCGTCGTGCCCGCCCAGAACCGCTCGGGCTCCGGGTTGAGCCACGTCGCGCTGCGGAAGTGCGCGGCGAGACGGCGCAGCCACTCGTGGCCCGACGCGCGCGCTTGCGAGTAGAGGTACATCGAGCCGCCCGGATCGAGGAGCTCGGCGGGATGCATGAGCGCGTCGCCGACGAGCACGAGCTTCTCGTCGCGATCGGAGCTCGAGAGCAGGTCGGCCACCGGCACGGGCTTACGGAACTCGGCGTCCTCGTAGACCGAGTTGTAGACGCAGTTGTGGAAGTAGTAGCTGCGGAACTTGGCGAAGCGGCCCGCGCGCGAGGCAGCGGTGAACAGGCGCGACATCAGCTCCGCGTGCGGATCCATCGAGCCGCCCACGTCCATCAGCAGCACGACCTTCACGCGATTGCGCCGCGGCGGGCGGAACACGATGTCGATCTCGCCGGCGTTCTTGCACGTCTTGTCGACCGTCTCCTCGAGATCGAGCTCCTCGATCGCACCTTCGCGACCGAGACGGCGCAAGCCGCGCAACGCGACATCGATCTGGCGAACGTCGAGCACCACGTCGCGGCGATACTCCTTGAACTGTCGCTCGCCCGCCACGGCCATCGCGCTACGACCACCGCCGCCACCGACGCGCATGCCCGTGGGGTTCTTGCCGTTGGTCCCGAACGGCGACGTGCCACCGGTGCCGACCCAGCGATTGCCGCCGTCGTGGCGCTCCTTCTGCTGCTTCAGGCGCTCCTCGAACATCGCGCGCAGCTTCTCGAGGTCGAGCGACTTCAGCATCTCGCGCTGCTCGTCGGTGAGCGACTCGAGCGCCTTGGGATCACCGAGCCACTGCAACAGCTCCTCGGTGAGCTGCAGCGACGAGACGTGGACATCCTTGAAGTACGCGAGGAACGCCTCGTCGTACGCGTCGTAGAGCGAGATGTCCTTGACGCAGATCGTACGCGCCAGACGATAGAAGCCGTCGAGCGACGACTCGTGCAGCCCCTTCGCCATCGCCTCCATCAGCGCCATCCACTCGTGCGTGGACACCGGCACCTTCTTGGCGCGGAGCTCGAAGAGGAAGTCGATCAGCACTTAGGCCTTGGCTCGCTTTCCGACGAGCTCCACATCCTGCTCGGTCTTGAGCAGCGTACCCAAGAACGGGATGCCGCCGCCGACGCGCGCGAGATCCACGCCGGCCTTCTTGAGCGCCATGATCCAATCGATGAGCTCGGACGTCGACGGCTTCTTGCGCAGCTTGGGCGTGGCGCGCAGACCGAAGAACACCTCGAGCGCGTTGTCGAGCACGCGATCGGAGATGTCGGGGTGATGCACGCGAACGATGTCCGCCATCAGCTCGCGGTTCGGGAACTGGATGTAGTGGAACACGCAGCGACGGAGGAACGCGTCGGGCAGCTCCTTCTCGTTGTTCGACGTGATGATGACGATCGGGCGCTCGCGCGCGGCGATCTCCTTGCCGGTCTCGTCGATGCGAAACTTCATCGTGTCCAGCTCGTGGAGCAGGTCGTTCGGGAACTCGAGATCTGCTTTGTCGATCTCGTCGATGAGCAGCACCACGCGCGACGGCGCATCGAGCGCCGTGCCGAGCGGACCGAGCTTGATGTACTTGGCGATGTCGCGCACGTCGACCTGATCGCCGAAGCGCGAGTCGTGCAAGCGCGCGACGGTGTCGTAGACGTAGAGGCCGTCCTTGGCCTTCGTCGTCGACTTCACGTGCCAGCGCACGAGCGGCATGCCGAGCGCCGATGCGAGGTTCTCCGCGAGCAGCGTCTTGCCGGTGCCGGGCTCGCCGCGAACGAGCAGTGGACGCGCGAGCGCCACCGCGACGTTCACCGCGTGCCGCAGATCCTCCGAAGCGATGTACGTGCTCGTACCCGTGAACTGATCGAAGACGTCAGACATCGAGCCGACCTTAGCACAAACGGTCAGGACTGACGGTTACCTGACTATCGAGGCAAGGACGCGCCGAACGCGGCCAGCGCATCCCAGTACACGCGCGCGCGAGAGACGTCGTTGTGTCCGCGGCCCGGCACGATCACGAGCTTCTTCTGCGTGGTCCCCGCGGCCGCGAACGCGGTCTGGGCTTCGCTCGGTGCGATCATCGTGTCGCGCTCGCCGTGCATCACGAGCAGCGGTCCCGTTCCGCGTGCGAGCTTGGGCAGCGGATCGAACAGCGCGCGCTCCTCGTCGGAGAACGCGGCCGGAGCTTCGAGCCCACGACGGCGCACGAGCCCCGCGAGATCCGCGAGCCCGCTCTCGATCACCACGCCCGCGACGATCGGCAGGTCGCGACCGTAGAGATCCGCGGCGCACGAGCTGCCGAGCGATCGCCCCATCACGACGAGCGGTGCCGCCGCGACTGCGTGCACCGCGCCGAGGATGACGTGCGCATCTTCGATCGCGCTGCGCAGCGTCGGCGATCCCGTGCTCTGTCCGTACCCGCGATAGTCGACGACGGCCAAGCCAAAGCCCGCGGCCGCGAACAACCCCGCCGCGTCGTCGTAGTCGCCGACGACCTCGCCGTTCCCGTGGAACAGCAGCAGCGTGCGCCGCTCGCCACCGCCGGGCGAGATGCCGTGGTAGCGCACGTGCAGCGACGCGCCGCCGACCTCGATGAAGTCGTCCTCGGCGCCGTCCGGCGGCGGGGTCACGTCGCCGCGAGGGAAGAACAAGCGCTCGTTGAACGCGGCCGAGTCGAACAGCGACACGCGCGAGCTACCCGCGCTTCCGGCCCGTGACGTAGCCGTCGAACACGCCGTAGAGCCATGTAGCTCCCGCCACCACGCCCGCCACCGTTCCGACGAGCGGAATCGCGCCGAGCAGGCTCGCGCCCGCGACCACGTACACCGCGAACACACCGATCGCCTTGTCGGCCTCGCCGTTGACGAGCTGACCGAGTCCGGGAATCACCGCGCTACAAATCGCCGGAGCAACACCACTCCCGCCGCCACGCGTGGGGACCAACGCTTTGCTCATAGGGACGGTTATGACACGTCAGCCGAGCAACGTCTGCTGCCCACATTCGGGGCACGGCGGGAGCTGCGACCCGCGCTGTTGGTTCTCCATCAGCGCGCGTTGTCCCGCAGGTGACAGGGCCCACGGATAGCGCGGCCGTCGACGAAATTGGATCTCGTGCTCGGTGAAGTGGCCGCCACAGTTACCGCATCGGATGGCCATGCCGGCACTATGGCACGAACGCGCTCAGAACCACGTGGTGAAGCCGAGCATGAACAAGACGTAGTGGCTCTTGATGCTGCCCTGGTTGTACGGGTTCTCCGCTTGGAACGCGGGATCGATCAGCGGGTTCGACGGATCGGGGCCCTTGCGCTGATCGAGCGGGCGCGAGGCGTTCGAGCCGTTGCACGCGAGCGTCGCGAGCGTCGGGTTGCAGTCGGTGCCGTCGTCGTTGGCGCCTTCGTTGGTGTTGGTGCCCTCGTGGACATAGCCGCCGCCGGCCGAGAGGCGCCAGCGCTTGGTCTGGAACGCGCCGCCGAGCGTCATCGTCACGCGCGACGCGCCGTCCATCGCCGCGCGGAACCAACCATCGTTGGCGGCCTGCGAGTCGTACGCGACGCCGCCGCGGAGGACGACGCGGTTTGCATCGACCGCGTCGCCGAGCGGCAGGTGATAGCTGCCGCCGAGGCGCACCGAGAACACGTCCTTCAGGTTGTAGTTGTTGATGCTCTGGCGAAGAGGCTGCGTCGGATCGTACTGGTTATTGACGTAGAGCCCGCCGTCGACGAGCACGCGGAACTCGCCGGGCGACGTGCACTCGGGATCCTTGAACGCGCCGGGCTCCGGATCGCCTGGGCCCTGACGCTCGCACTTCTTGCCCCAGTTCTCCCACGCGACGTCGAGCTCGATGTCACCGGCGATCTGATCGTTGGCGCCGGGGAAGATGTAGCGCGCGCCGATGGTGGCGGTCTGCGGCAGCTGGAGGTTGATGCACGCCTTCTGCTTCTCGAACGTGCCGCCGACCTCGCAGCGACTGTCGCTGTCGGGCACGGGACCGACGACGCGCGATTGATCGACGTCGGGTCCCTTCTGGCTCGACGCTTCGCCCTTCGCCTTCACGACGAGCGCCGACGAGTAGTTCGCGGCGATCTCGAGCTGCGGGATCGGGCGATACGCGACGCCGATGCCGAACGCCGGGATGAAGCTGTCCTTGATCTCCACGTCGAACAGCGAGTCTTCGACGACGCGCTCCTCGACGTTGTTCGGCGTGCCCCACACCACGAGCTGCTGCTTGCTCTGCAAGTTGCCGGCGGTGAAGCGCGCGCCGACATCGAGCTCCGGCAGGATGCGATAGCTCGCGGCGACGGATGGCAGGAGCGCGCGGCTCTCCGCTCGCATCGTGTCGTAGCGCGTGGGCGGTGGCGGCGCGTTCAGATCCGCCGGATCCGCTGCGGTCGGGAACTTGTACCCGTTCGTCATGTTGCGGAACGGATAGCCGCTCGGCGCGTAGAGACCGATCGCGGCGCGCAGGTTGGGAATGCGGCCGCCGAAATCGCTCGACACGGCGATGACCGGAATCGGCTGGAACTTGCCGATGCCGAGCGGCGGCTCGGGATCGTTCTCGACGGTGGCGTAGCGATTGCCCGTGTACGTGGGTTGGAATCCGGGGTTCGACGACGCGTCGTACGAGCCGCGACGCGTGAACTCCATGAAGTAGCGAATGAAGGCGATCGAGACCGTGATCGTGGTGCCCGTCGACTTCGCGAGTCCGGCGGGGTTGATCGAGAGCGCTTCGCCGTCGTCGGTGGAAGCGACCGCAGCGCCCGCGCGTGACGTGGACGTCGCGCCGGTGCCGGGCAAGAACAAGCCGCCTGCGTGCGCGGAGGCCGCGCCGAAACAGACGAGCAAAGACGAGGCTATCGCGATCCCACCGAGCTTCATCGTGAGCGCGAACCTACCTCACATCGCGATCCGCGGGGCTAAAACCAGGTCGAGAACCCGAGCAGGAACATCGTGTAGCTCGAGTCGAACGTGCCCTGGTTGACGGGGCTCTCCGATTGGAGATGCGGCTCGAGGATCGGTGTGATCGGATCGGGACCGCTGCGATCCTCGACGTCCTGCTCGACACCGCCCGGACCACAGCCCGTCGTGGGCGGCATCCCGTTCGTGTCGGGGTTGCAGGTGCCGGGGTTGTCGTTGGTGCCCTCGTACACGTAGCCAAAGCCTGCGTTGATCTCGAAGCGCTTCGCGCGATAGCCGAGGCCGAGCGTGCCCGTCGTGCGCGCGGCGCCGTCGATGTCCGCACGCAGCCAGCCTTCCTTCGCGGCGCGCGTGTCGTACGCGACGCCCGCGCGAACGATCAGCTCGGCGTTGCCCGCGGGAATGCGATAGCTGCCGCCGAGGCGCACGCCGAACGTGTCCTGGAAGCCGTGTCGGACGTAGCTGTCCTTCAGCGCCGCGACGAAGTTCTCGTCGCCCGATGCGTTGACGAGGTACACGTCGCCATCGACGACGACGCGGTAATCGTTCACGCGCTCGGCGCTCCAGTTCTCCCACGTCGCGTTCAGCTCGACGTCGCCCTTCTCTGCCCCGTCGTTGCCGATGAACTTGTAGCGGCCACCGAGCGTGACCGACATCGGCAGCGAGAGCTCGACGCACGCGCGCTGCACGTCGGCCGTGCCGCCGGACTGACAGCGCACGGCGCTCGGATCCGACGGACGCACGACGATCGGATTGTTCATGAGCAGCGCTTCGGGTCCGTTCTCGGAGACCGCCGTGCCCTTCGCGAGCAGCGACATCTGCGAGCTGTAGTTGAGACCGAGCTCGACGAGCGGCGACGGACGGAACGTCACGCCGACGCCGAACGACGGGACGAAGGTGTCCTTGCCGTCGACCTCGAACACCGAGTCGCGCTTCACGTACTCGTTGTAGTTGTCGAGTCCGCCCCACAACGCGACCTTGGACTTCACTTCGCCGATGCCCCAGCCGACGCGCGCACCGATATCGAGCTGCGGCGAGATGCGATATGCGGCGGCGATCGCCGGAACGAACACCGCGGCCTCTTGGCTCATGATGTCATAGCGCTGCGGCGCGGGCGCGACGTCGAAGTCGCCGTTGAAGACGTACGTGCGGCAACCGCTCGACAGCTCCGTGCACATATCGCGGAACGGATACGCGTTCGGCGCGTACACGCCCGCGGCGACCGTGAGCCCTTTCACGGCGCCGCCGAGATCCGAGACGACGGCGAACACGGGAATCGGTTGGTACTTGCCGATGCCGAGCGACGGGTTCGCGTCGTTGCGCACCGTCGGATACGGCTGGCCCTCGTACGGCAGCGCTTCCGTGTCGATCGCGTCGTACGTGCCGCGACGCGAGAACGACATCGCGTAGTTGATGATCGCCGCGCTCAGCGTGATCGTGGTGCCCTTCGACTTCGCGAGGCCCGCCGGATTGATCGACAGCGCCTCGCCATCGGACGCCGACGCGACCGCTGCACCCGCGCGCGAGGTGGACACGGCGCCGCTGCCGGGGAGAAACAAGCCGCCCGCGTCTGCCACGGACGGTGCGAGCACGAGGCCGCCGAAAAGACCGATGACCGGAGCAGCGCGCAGCTTCATCGCTGCGACGTTAACTCAGAACCAGGTCGAAGCGCCGAGCATGAACATGATGTAGTGCGACTCGAACACGCCGCGCGTGGTGGGCGCTTCGCGCTGCTGCTCGGGGGTGACGATCGGGTTGATCGGATCCGGTCCTTCGCGAGCGTCGAGCGGGCGCTCCACGCCGTCCATGTTGCAACCGCGCATGTCGACCATCGTGGAGGTCGGGTTGCACATGCCCTCGTTGTTCGACGCGCCCTCGAACACGTAGCCGAAGCCCGCGTCGATCTGGAAGCGGCTCGCGCGGAAGCCCGCGCCGACGGTGGTGGTCAGACGCGCAGCACCGTCGACGTCCGCGCGGTACCAACCGGGCTTCGCAGCGGCAGTGTCGTACGCGGCGCCCGCGCGCGCGATGAGCGTGTTGTCGCCGACGGGGAACCGCCAGCTGCCGCCGAGACGAACGTTGAACACGTCCTGGTAGCCGTGACGCACGATGTTCGGCTTGATCTCCACGCCCGCGTCCGTGCCGACGACGCGGATCTCGGAGTCGATACGGACCTCGTAGTCCGACGTGGCTCCACCGCCCCAGTCTTCCCAGCCGACGTCGAGCTCGATGTCGCCGCGCTCGCGGTCGTCGGCGCCGAGGAACTTGTAGCGCGCGCCGAGCGACGCGGTCATCGGCAGCTCGAGATCGATGCACGCCTTGAGCGCGCCGACGCGGCCGCCGGGAGCGCATCGCGCGAACTCGTCGGGGCGAGGAATGACCTCGACCATCACGCCGCTGCCGCCCGAGCGCGGCCCGAGGACGGCGTTCGCGGTGCCCTTCGCGCCGAGGTGCGTCGAGCCGTTGAACGAGCCGCCGACTTCGATCGTCGAGGTCGGGCGGAACGCGAAGCCAAACCCGTAGGCGGGGACGAAGTTGTCCTTGGCCTTCACCGTGAGGCGACCATCGCCGCCCGGATCCTCGACGACGTTGTTGGGCGCGGCCCACAAGTGGATCGTGGACTCGAGGTTCGCGAAGCCCCAACCAAAGCGCGCGCCGACATCGAGCTTCGGCGTGATGCGATACGCGGCGGCGATCGTCGGCGTGAACAGCGCGGCCTGGCGCTTCACGACGTCGTAGCGCGCGGGGTCGGGCGCCACCGACGGATCGTCGGTGATGTTGTACTTCCGGCACGAGCCGCCGCTGCGCGTGCACAGTTCGCGGAACGGATACGAGTTCGGCGCGTAGATGCCGAAGCCGAGGGTCAGGTTCGGGATGCGACCGCCGAGATCCGAGGTGATCGCGATGACGGGAATCGGCTGGAACGACCCGATACCGAGCGGCGGCCTCGCGTCGTCCTCGACGAGCGGATACGGCTGGCCTTCCCACGGGAGATCGACGCCATCGATCTGGTCGTACGTTCCGCGGCGCTGGAACGTCATCGCGTAGTCGATGATCGCGGCGCCGATCGTGATCGTCGTGCCGCTCGACTTCGCGAGGCCGGCGGTGTTCATCGCGAGCGACTCACCGCCCTCGACGGAGGCGACCGCCGCGCCCGCGCGCGCCGTTGCGACCGCGCCGGAGCCCGGCAAATACAACCCGCCCGCATGCGCCGCACCCGCAGAACACAAGACGGCGCCGAACGCCGCGTACCCCAATTTCATGCAGGTGACGCTACCGCACCCCTTCGACGCTCGTGAAGCCCGATGTGCGTCAACAGGATCGCGATCGCTGCGGGCGTGACGCCGCTGATACGCGAGGCCTGTCCCACGGACCGTGGACGGATGCGCTCGAGCTTCTCGACCACCTCGTTCGACAGGCCCGGGATGCCACGATAGTCGACGTCGTCGGGAACGCGCACACCGTCGGCGCGCGCCACGCGTGCGGCGTCCGCTTCCTGGCGGCGCAGGTAGCCCTCATAAGCGACCTCCACCTCGATGCGCTCGAGCGCCTCGGGGCTCGCGTCCGCAGGCTGGAGTCCTCCGGCCGCGGCGATCTTCTCGACGGCGCGCCAGTCCAGCTCGGGGCGCCGCAACAGCTCCGCGAGCGAGGCGCGCCGCCCGGACAGCGGCGCCGTTCCATGCGCGACGAGCTGCGCGTTGACGGCATCGGTGCCGGTGACGAACGCCTTCTCCGCACGCTCGCGCGCGGCGGCGAGCTCCGTGGTCCACGCCTCGAAGTCGCGCCAGCGCGCGTCGTCGACGAGACCGAGCGCGCGCCCGATCGGCAGCAAGCGATCCACCGCGTTGTCCTCGCGCAGCAGCAAGCGGAACTCCGCGCGCGACGTGAGCATGCGATACGGCTCCTGCGTCCCGCGCGTGGTGAGATCGTCGACGAGCACACCGGCGTACGCCTGATCGCGACGCAGGATCAGCGGATCGGGATGGCCGTTGCCGAAGCCGAGCGCGATCGCGGCGTTGATGCCCGCGAGGAGCCCCTGCACCGCCGCCTCCTCGTAGCCCGACGTGCCGTTGATCTGCCCCGCGTGATACAGGCCCGCGCAGCGACGCGTCTCGAGCGTCGGCAGCACCTCGCGCGGATCGATGAAGTCGTACTCGACCGCGTATCCCGCGCGCGTCATCTCCGCGCGCTCGAGCCCGGGGATCGTGCGGATGAACGCGAGCTGCACGTCGTACGGCAGCGACGTCGAGATGCCGTTCGGATAGACCTCCGCCGAGTCGATGCCCTCGGGCTCCAGATAGATCTGATGACGGTCCTTGTCCGCAAACCGGACGACCTTGTCCTCGATCGACGGGCAATAGCGCGGCCCCGTCCCCTGGATCTCCTTCTTGTACAAAGGCGATCGCGGCAGCCCCTCGCGAATGATCGCGTGCGTCGCGTCGCTCGTGTACGTGATCCAGCACGGAATCTGCGGCAGCGGCGGACGTTGCGGCGTGCGCGTCCACCGAAACATCGGCGGCGGATCGTCACCCGGCTGCAGCTCCAAGCCGGCCACGTCGATCGTCTTGCGATCCAGGCGGCACGGCGTTCCTGTCTTGAGCCGCGCGAGCGGGAGCCCGAGCGACGCGAGCGAGCCCGACAGTCCGATCGACGGCGCCTCTCCCGCGCGCCCACCTGCCGCCTTTGCCTCGCCGACGAAGATCGCGCCGCGAAGGAACGTGCCCGTCGTGAGGATCACCGCGCGCGCGCGATAGCGAACGCCCATCGTCGTCGTCACGCCCACGATGCGCTTGCGAACGCCGCCGCTCGTCGTCGCGATGTTCATCGCGGTCGTCGCTTCGTCGGCGACGCCGAGCTCGGCGACCTCGCCCTGCCGCAGCGCCAGGTTCGGGCACTGCTCGAGCCGCATGCGCATCTCGTCGCGATAGCGGCGCTTGTCCGCCTGCGCGCGCGTCGAGCGCACCGCGGGTCCCTTGCTCGCGTTGAGCCGGCGGAACTGGATGCCGGTCTCGTCGATGACGCTCGCCATCTCGCCGCCGAGCGCGTCGATCTCCTTGACGATGTGGCCCTTCGCGACGCCGCCGATCGCGGGGTTGCACGACATCTGCGCGACCATCTCGAGGCTGCCTGTCAGCACGAGCACGCGCGCGCCCATCCGCGCGGCGGCGAGCGAGGCCTCGCAGCCAGCGTGGCCTGCACCGACGACGATCACGTCGTAGGCATCGGGATAGTCGAACGGGGTCACGGCCATGGCGGCCGGATATGTAGCAGATCGGGCGGCACGGTCGATGCGCATTCGGCCCGCGCGTCGCGCGTCTGATGCTGCGTGCGATCGTCAGGCGTCCGGGTCGATGCCCATGCGGCGCAGCGCGCGCCGCGTGTCCATCGCGAGCGACTGCAGGCGCTCGAGCGGCGCGCCAGCGGTGTACACGATCGCCTCGCCCGTGATGCGCACGTGCTCGGGCGCCGCGTGAAAGCGATTGTCGACGAGGTGCAGGAACGGCAGCAGCTCGTCGTCGTCCGCGATCGCCGTCGCGAGGAGCTGGCCGCGCTCGGGGACTCCGACGACCAACGTGTCGGCGCCGAGGAGCTCCTCGAGCTTCTGCATCGTGGGCCGATGCAGGATCGCTTCGCTGCCGAAGCTCTCGTGGACGACGAGCGCCACGCGCGTGTCGCCGACCTCGATCGACTCGATCGCGAAGTCGGTGCGCGCGAGGTTGCCGATCGCGCGCTGGCGGAGCGCGCGCGTGGGTGGGCCTTGGTTTCGCGGCCAGAACAGCTCGCTCGTCTGATCCTCGACGTACGCGATCACGGGCAGCTCGTCGTGATCCGCGTGCTCGGGGACGAGCGGCTCCCACGTGAGTGAGTCCATCGCCACCGCGCGGCGATGCACGAGGTATGGCATCGCGCGCAGGCTGGTCTCGAGCGGCGCGTTCGGCGCGCGTGGCTTGGCGAGATCGACGGTGGTGCGCAGCGAGGCCGCGCCGCCCGCGGCGATGGCTTGCGCTTGCTCGCCGGGAAAGACCATCGGCTTCCTGGGTTGCTGGAGGCCGAGCGGCGGACGCGCGGAGCCGACGAGCTCCCACTTGCCCGGCTCTTCGGCCCGGAACAGCTCGCCGGCGAGCGCGATCAGCTCGAACACGGTGGTCCACCACGCGGGGAGGTTGGCTTTGTCGACGGGCCGGCGCTTCAGCTCGTGCTCGCGCACCTCGAGCGCGTCGCGGAACGTGCGCACGTTCACGCGGCGGCGGACGGCGGTCGCGAGATCGCAGAGCGTCGAGTCGAGGAGCATCGTCGCGGACATCGGCGTGGGAAACGCGTGCTCGCGCTTGCCGTCGAACACCACGCCGCCGGCCGACGACACGGCCTCGAGAAAGAAGCCCGGCGGCTCCCCCGCGGTAACGACGGTGACGACACCTCTGGTCGCGAACTTCTGCTCGAGCGCTTCGCGTGCACGAGCGACGCGGCACATCACGACGAGGATCGACACGAGGCGCGTCTCGCTGATCTGCGAGAACGTGCGGCTATCGCTGATCACGAGCAACGCGCTGCCATCGGCGCGCTGCTTGACGCTGACCTTGTCGAGATCGGCCCAGCTCATGTCACGGCGCGGGCGCGTCGGTCGCGGGCTCCGCGTCCGGATCGGCCTCGTCGGGTCCGCGTCCTTGCCCGCACGTGGGATCGCCGTGCTGCTTCCACGGCGGGAACTTGTACACGTCGAGCATCGCGCGCACGACGAGCTCGCTCGGGTGCGATCCGTCGGGCGCCTTGCCGTGATCCCACAGGATCGACTTCACCTTCGTCGAGCCGCACTTGTCGAACAGGTTCTTCTCCGCGCTCGCGTAGTCGGCTTTGAGGTTGTCGAGCTCCTCGAACGAGCACACCCCCGGGTTGCCACACTCGAAGCGGAACGTGTCGTACCAGCTCTTGGTCTTCGTGCCGAGCTCGCGCACGATGACCTCGGCCGACACGCCGTTCTGGTCCGACGCGCGCAGCTCGATCGGGTGCTGCCCGGGCGCGAGGTCGACGTAGAAGCACGCCTCCGGCTTCTCGGCGTTCTTGTAGAGCATCGTGTCGCCGGGGAGCTTCAGCCACAGCTGCTGCGCGCTCAGGAGGCGGAGCTCGAAGCGCTTGCGCGCGCCCTCGGGGAAGCCAGCATCCTCGGCACCTTGTCGACACGAGCACACGTTGCCCTGACACAGCGGTCCACTGAGGGTTCCCGTGGTGCGCGCAGCCGGCACGGGGCCGATCTCGATCTGCGAGCGGCCGCCACCGCACGACGCGAGCACGATGACGAAGAGAAGCGTACGCATGCCTCCTTATACTAGGATCCGCACGTGGCGATGCTCGCCGCCCGCGCCGCCAGGTAACACCTGGTCGCTCGTCGACGCCGCTCGCACCGATCGAGATGCTCATGCCCGCGCGAGCCGGCAAAGGGTCATGCCCCCAAGGCAGGCGTACGGAGGCAAATGCGCACCTTTTGTCCCAGACAACCCGAGGCAACCCGGGGGCTAGCAGCCGAGTCAAAGCTGGGCTAGAACCTCTCGGATTCACATGCGTCTCGTCCCCCTCCTCGTTGTCCTCGGTCTCGTTGCCTCCGCGTGCGGTGGCAAGAGCGGCGCGGGCGCCGTCGAGTACTCGGTCTCCGCGCAGAAGAACTACGAAAAGGGCCTCAAGCAGCTCGATAACAAGGACTGGATCGCGGCCGCGAAGTACTTCGCTTTCATCAAGAGCCGCTTCCCGTACTCCAAGTACGCCGTGCTCGCCGAGCTCCGCCTCGCCGACGCGGAGTTCGGCGCCGAGCAGTACCTCGAGGCCATCGACTCCTATCGCTTGTTCATCAAGTTCCACCCGACGCACGAGATGGTCGCGAACGGGTACGCGTCGTTCCGCATCGGCGAGGGCTACTACAAGCAGCTCCCCGGCGACTTCTGGATGTTCCCGCCGTCGTTCGAGAAGGACCAATCGTCCACCGAGGACGCGGGGAACGAGCTGAAGACGTTCCTCGACAAGTACCCGGACTCGCCGTATCGCGCGAAGGCCAAGGAGATCCTCGTCAAGGTCGGCAAGCGCCTCGCCGATCACGAGTGGTACGTCGCTCGGTACTACTGGGACCGGGGCAAGCCGATGGGCACCGTGATCCGCCTGCGCCGTCTGCTCGAGCGCTATCGCGGCGTCGGCTACGACGAAGAAGCGCTGTGGCTCCTCGGCCGCGCGTATGTCGCCGTGGCGATGCCCGATCGCGCGCGCAACGTCTGGAACGAGCTGGTGGCCAAGCACCCGCGCTCCGAACGTGCCTCCGACGCCAAAGGCGCGCTCGGAGAGCTGCCCCGCGCTGCTGCCCCGAAGTGACGCTCCGTAGTATCGTTGGCGACGATGGCCGATCGATCCGATCGTAGTGACCGCGTCGACCAACTGATCGCCGTCGGGCGCGAGCACTACAACGCTGGCGAGTACGAGCAAGCCGAGCCGTTCCTCGCCGAAGCCGCGTCCGCGCGACCGAGCTTCCCCGACCTCTACAACATGCTCGGCGTGGTCTATCACTCGCAGGGCCGCTTCCAGGACGCCGAAGAAGCGTTCGAGACGGCGCTGAAGCTGAACCCGCGCTACACGGAAGCCGCGCTGAACCTGTCGGTCACCTACAACGACCGCGGCAAGTACGACCGCGCGCGCGAGGTCTACACGCGTGCGGTGTCGGCGTCCGTGGGTCAGCCCAACGCGCTCGATCGGTTCGCGCGCGGCAAGCTCGCCAACATGCACGCCGACCTCGGCGCTGCGTACTGCGGGCTCGCGATGTTCGAAGAGAGCGTGCGCGAATACTCCAAGGCGCTCGATCTGTGTCCCGAGTTCGCCGATCTTCGCGTGCGCCTCGGCAACGTGTATCGCGACATGGGCGTCTACCACGCCGCGGTCGCCGAGTTCGAGCACGTGAAGCGGCTTCGCCCCGACTTCATTCCGGCGCGCATCCACCTCGGCGTCACGCTGTTCTCGCTCGGTCGCAAGGACGCCGCGCTCGCCGAGTGGGAGCACGTGCTCAGCATCGATCCCGACAACAAGAGCGCGAAGCTCTACGTGAAGATGGCCAACGACGAGAACGGCCCTCGTCCCGGCAGCGCGCTGCCGCGATAGGCGTTCGGCGACACGTTCGAGCCGGATTCTTACGCCCCGGTTGGCTTGCGCGTCCGGACCTTTCTCGCCAAGGTCCACGCCTATGATGTTCACTCGCGTCCTCGCGCTCGCGTTGCTCGTCACCGCGTGCAGCGAGAAGAAAGCGAACGATCCGCCCGCGTCGGGGACTGCGGAGCCCCCCGGTGCCGCGCCTGCGGCCGCCGCCGTCCTGACCGTGTACTCGGGGCGCTCCGAGAAGCTGGTCGGTCCGATCCTCGCCGAGTTCGAGAAGACGTCCGGGATCAAGCTCAAGGTTCGCTATGGCGAGACCGCCGCGCTCGCGACCCTGCTCCTCGAGGAAGGCAGCGCGTCTCCCGCGCACGTGTTCCTCGCGCAAGACGTGGGCGCCGTCGGCGCGTTGACCGAGCGCGGAATGCTCGCGCCGCTGGCCGACGACGTGCTCGCGCGCGTGCCCGAGAAGTATCGCGCGGCGAGCAAGACCTGGGTCGGCGTGACCGGCCGCGTGCGCACGATCGTGTACTCGCCCGCGCGCACCAAGGAAGCGGATCTTCCCGCGTCGATCCTCGATCTGACGAAGCCCGCGTGGAAGGGCAAGGTCGGCTGGGCGCCGCAGAACGCGTCGTTCCAGGTGTTCGTGACCGGCGCGCGCAAGCATCTCGGCGAGGAGGCCACCGCGAAGTGGCTCGCGGACATGAAGGCGAACGGCGTGCGCGACTACGCGAAGAACGGCGCCATCGTGCAGGCGGTGGCGGCGGGCGAGATCGATCTCGGCCTCGTCAACCACTACTACCTCTATCAATTCCTCGCCGACGATCCGGCGTTCGCCGCCAAGAACCACTTCACCGCGCCCAAGGACGCCGGCTCGCTCGTGAACCTCAGCGCGTTCGGCATCCTGAAGTCGGCCAATGGACCGGCGACCGTGGCCGCGAACCAGCTCGCGCACTACCTCTTGTCGGACAAGACGCAAGCCGCGTTCGCCAAGGAGACGCACGAGTATCCGCTCGTCGCTGGCGTCGCGCCGCCCATCGACCTGCGTCCGCTCGCCGAGCTCGAGCCGCCGCCGATCGATCTGTCGTCGCTCGGTGATCTCGAGGGCACGCTAGCGCTACTGAAGAAGACTGGTGTCACGCCCTGACCACGCGCCGTCGCGGCTGGTCGTTCTCGTCGCGATCGGGATGGCAGCGCTCGTCGCGGTTCCGATCGTGTACCTCGTGGTGCGCGGATCGGAAGGGAGCGGCACGCTGCTCGATCCGGCGCTGTGGCGGCTCGCCGGCAACAGCATCGCGCTCGCGCTGACCGTCGGCGTGATCGCGACCGCGCTCGCGCTGGCCTTCGCGATCACCGTCGAAGCCGTCGATATGCCGCTGCGTCGCGTGGCCACCGCGATCGTCGTGTTGCCGCTCGCCATCCCGAGCTACGTCGCCGCGAGTGCGTACGTCGCTGGCGTGTCGCCGCGTGGTCCGTTCGGCGAGATGCTCGCCGCGATCGGAGTGGGGCCGATCTTCCCCGAGGGCTTCGCGTGGTCGGTGTTCGTCCTCGTGACCTCGACGGTCCCCCTCGCCTACCTGCCGATCCGCGCAGCACTCGCACGCGCCGACGGTGACCTCTACGATGCCGCGCGCACTCTCGGACGCGCCCCGCTCCCCGCGATGCGCGTCGCGCTGTGGCCCACGCTCTCTCGCGCGGTGCGCAGCGGCGGTCTCGTGGTGATGCTGTACACGCTCGCAGAGCTCGGCACCGTCGAGATCCTCCGCTTCGACGCGTTGCCGCGCGTCATCTATCACCAGTATCTCTCCGCGTTCGATCGCTCCGCCGCCGCGCGGTCGGCGCTCGTCCTCGCGATCCTCGTGCTGATCATCGTCGTGATCCTCGGGCGCGGACGGCGCGAACCGGCCGGCGATCGCGGCCGTCCGTTTCGCCCGCGCCTCGGTCGCGCGCGCCCGCTCGCGTTCGCCACGCTCGGCATCTACGCGCTCGTGGCGGTCATCGTCCCGTTCGCGAGCCTCGCGGGCTGGATCGTGCGCACGCCGAACGCAGGCCGTGGTCTCGGCACATCACTCGTCGGTAGCGTGCAGGCGGCCGCGACGGTCGTGGTGCCCGCGATCATCGTCGCGACGATCGTCGCCCTCGTCGCAGAACGCAGCGGCCGCATCGGCTCCGTGATCGCGCGATGGGTCGAGACCGGCTTCGCGTTGCCCGGACTCGTCGTCGCGCTCGGGTTGTCCGTCGCCACGCTGCGCCTCGTGCCGTCGGTGTATCAAGGCTGGGTCCCGTACACGCTCGCGATGATGATCCTGTTCGTGCCTCTCGGTGTCGCCGCGATCCGCGGATCGCTGTCCAACGTCTCTCCGAGGATCGAGGACGCCGCGCGCACGCTCGGCGCTACGCGGCGGCAAACGTTCTGGCGCGTCACGCTCCCCATCGTGCGCCCCGGCGTTCTCGCTGCCGCCGCGCTCGTCGTGATCTCGACGATCAAGGAGCTCGGCGCATCGCTCCTGCTCTTGCCGATCGGCAACAAGACGCTCGCTGTCCAACTCTGGGATGCCATGGAAGAAGCACGCTACGGACTCGCCGCCGCGCCTGCCCTCGTGCTCGTCGGCCTCGCCGGCATCGCCGCTTTCGCCATCGAGCGACGTGAGGAGCGGACATGAGGCGACGTGAGGAGCGGACATGAGCAGACGAGAGGAGCGGACATGAGCAGACGAGAGGAGCGGACGTGAGCGTTGTTTCGCTAGAAGGCGTGAGCCGTCGCTACGGCACGCGCACCGTCGTCGACGAGGTCAGCTTCGATGTCGCCGAGGGCGACACGCTCGCGCTGCTCGGCCCCTCCGGTTCGGGCAAGACCACGACGCTGCGCCTCATCGCCGGCCTCGAGACGATCGACACGGGCCGCATCCTCCTCGACGGCACGGTCGCTTCGACGCCGCAGTCATCGCTGCCTCCGGAGAAGCGCCGCGTGGGCTTCGTGTTCCAGAGCTTCGCGCTGTTCCCGCACCTGAGCGTCGAGGACAACGTGGCGTTCGGTGTGCGTGACCGCAGCGACATCGAGGCGCTGCTCGCGCTCGTCGATCTCGTCCCGCGCCGCGCGGCGCGCATCCACACGCTGTCCGGCGGCGAGCAACAACGCGTCGCGCTGATCCGCGCGCTCGCGATCCGTCCGCGCGTGGTGCTCCTCGACGAGCCGTTCGCGAACCTCGATGCATCGCTACGCCGACGCATTCGCGACGAGCTCTCGCGAACGCTGCGCGCGCGCGGCGCGACCTCGATCCTCGTCACGCACGATGCAGCAGAGGCGTTCGTCCTCGCGAATCGCGTCGCGGTGATGTCGGACAGCAAGCTCCTCCAGCTCGGCACGCCCGAGGACGTGTACCTGCGGCCGAAGACGCTCGAGATCGCGCGCCGCACCGGCGAGGTCGTCGAGCTGCGCGGAAAGCTCGGCGAGAACAACACCGTGACGACGAGCCTCGGCACGCACGTGCTCGCCAACCCGGCGGGAAGCGATCCGGACGTGTCCGTCGTGCTGCGGCCCGAGCAGCTCGTGATCGATCCGCAGGGCGTCGCGGTGCGCGTGAAGAGCCGCGCGTTCGAAGGCTCGATGACCACGTTTGTCTGCGAGCTCGACGGCGGATCGATGCACGTGCGCGCGCTCGGTCACGTCGCGATGTCCGACACGATCCCGATCGCGATTCACGCGCCGGTCCTCGTCTTTTCTCAGTCCGTGTGAGATTCGCCCGTCGGGCCGGTGGGCGCTTCCTTCGCCTCGGGCGGCATCGCGAGCACGACGATGAAGTCGTTGATCGGCTTCGCCAGCGAGTCGGCGACCTGACCGTCGACATCCACGACCGGCCGCACGCTGATCACGTCCTTGATCCCGCGACGCTTGAGTCGATTGACGATCGCGGTGTCGTGGCAGTGACCGTTGCCCGCGAGGATCACCGCGTGTCCGCTCGGCGTTTGCGCGAGCCACGTCGCGGTGCCGTCGGCCATCGTCTCATCCCAGATCACCTGCACCGTGTAGATGCGCTCGGCGCTCGGCATCTCGACCGCCGGCGCGGCGGGAGGCGCGGGCTCCGGCTTGTTCACGTTCTTGTGCGTGTCGTCGTCGGGGGCCTCGGTCTCCTTCGTGGAGTGCGCGTGCGAGCCGCCCATCGACTCCATCAAGTTGTCGAACCATGCGCGGTGACCGGCGTCGTCGAGCTTCAGGTCCGGGACCTGCCGTTTCTCGTCGGGCGTGAGGCTCTCGAGTCCCTTGCGCACGACCTTCTTGGTCAGCTCGCGCGACGCGTTGAGCGCGAGGAGATGAGCGCCCGCGGCGACGGCGGCGTCGATCGTCTGCGCGTAGAAGCCCCAGTCGTAGCCCCACCGCTCCTTCCACCCGGCGCGCGAGCGCAGCGCGGCGGCGTCGATGCGCTTGGCCGCGTAGTCGTCGAGCACACCTTGAAACGGCCGCTGGAACATCTCCATGCCGAGCGCGAGGCGCGTGCCGTGCGGCAACTGCTTCACGAGCTGCTGCACGACCCAGAGCTGCACCCAGTGATGGTGCGGGTTCGTGTGATCCTCGCCGACACAGATCGCGCGCGCTGATCCGGCACGCGCCCAGAACGCTCTCTCGTCGATGGAGCGCCCCGTGCGCGCGTCGACGATCGCGTACGGAAGCGCCGCTGCCTCGAGCCCGCCCGCGGGTGCGCTGGGCGGCGGGGTGGGTGTGGCGGCTTGGCGATAGCTACCGCCGCAACCGATCGCGACGGCAGCGAGCGCGGCGACCACGCGAGGCAACTGCATGGCCTGCATGGAAACGATGGTATCACCGCCGGCCGTGGAGCTGCCGTACTTGACGCACGACCTGCCCGGGATTGGCGGCGCCCTGCGAACCGTCGACGACGACTTCTTCGTCGACGAGGAGCTGCCGTACGCGGCGAGTGGCACGGGCGACCACGTCTTCGTGCAGATCGAGAAGCGCGGGATGAACACGCGACACGCGGTCCTCGCGATCGCGCGCGCGCTCGGCGTGCCGGATCGCGATCTCGGTGTCGCCGGCATGAAGGATCGCCACGCGGTCACGCGCCAGTGGCTGAGCCTTCCACCGCCGACCACGGTGGAGACCGCGCTCGCAATGGCGGTTCCTGACGTCGCGATCCTGCAGGCCCTGCGTCACAACCACAAGCTGCGCACGGGCCACGTTCGCGCGAACGCGTTTCGCTTGCGCGTGCGTGGTGTGCCGAGCGACGCCGCAGCGCGTGCACAGGCGATCTTCGCACGCCTCGTCGAGCCGCCCGGTGCACCCAACTGGTACGGCGAGCAGCGGTTCGGTCGCGACGGAGACAACGCGCAGCGTGGACGCGAGCTCGTGAGCGGCGCGCGACGCCCGGGTCGCGATCGCAAGCTCGATCGCTTGTTCGTGAGCGCACTACAGTCCGAGCTGTTCAACGCGTGGCTCGTCGCGCGCATGGCGGACGGGCTCTATCGCGACGTGATCGCCGGCGACGTGCTGCACAAGACGAGCGGCGGCATGTTCGTCAGCGACGATCCCGCGACCGACACGCAGCGCCTTCGCGCGGGCGAGCTCGTGCTCACGGGCCCGATGTGCGGGGCGGAGATGCGCCGGCCGCCGGAGGGCTCCCCGGCCGCCGCGCGCGAGGACGCGATCCTCGGCGCTGCGGGCCTGTCCCGCGATGCATTTGCCACCGTGCGAAAGCTCGCCGAGGGCACGCGCCGGGACGCCACGATTCACGTGCGAGGCGCGGTGATCGCCGACGGGGGGCCTTCGACTCTCGAAGTCTCGTTCGCGTTGCCTGGCGGGGCCTACGCGACGGCGGTCATGCGCGAGGTGATGAAAGTGGGCGAGACCGTGGCCATAGCGGTCGACGACACCCCCGAAGGCACGTAACACTTCAGCGCGAATGAACCTGTCGAGCGCGTTTGTCGATTTCGCCCAGCTCGGCGCGGACTGGGTGCTGTGGGTCCTCATCGGTCTGTCGATCATCTCTGTCGGCGTGATGATCGATCGGTGGCTCTGGCTCCGTCAGCGCGATACGGACACCGAGACGTTCCTCCGCGAGGTGCGCGGTGCGTTCCAGCGTGACGAGCTCGAGCGCCTGCAGACCAAGTACAAGAACGACCTGTCCATCCCGGTCCACGTCGCATTGCGTGGAATCGCGGAGCGCGACAAGGGTCCCGATGCCGTCGCCGAGGCGATGCACGCGGAGCGCGCACGGTGGCGCAAGGGTGCCGATCGCAACCTGATGCTCCTCGGTACGCTCGGTAACAACGTGCCGTTCATCGGTCTGTTCGGCACCGTGCTCGGCGTCATCAATGCGTTCCAGAACCTGACGGTGAAGTCGTCGGAGGCAGAGGCCGCGACGCTCGCCGCGATCGCAGAAGCGCTCGTCGCGACGGCCGTCGGTCTCCTCGTCGCGATTCCCGCCGTCATCGCGTTCAACACGTTCACGCGCAAGATCAAGCTGATCATGGGCTCCGCCGACGAGGTCGCGCACTCGGTGCTGTCGATCATCTACGGCGAGAAGCACGCGGGCCCCACACAGAAGACCCAGGCCACGACCGACAAGAGCGACAAGAGCGACAAGAGCGACAAGAGCGAGAAGGCCGACTGATGGCGGGCGGCAGCCTCTATCAAGACGACGATTCGGGCGGCATCACCGACATCAACGTGACGCCGTTCGTCGACGTCGTGCTCGTCATCCTCGTCGTGTTCATCGTCACGGCAAAGCTCATCGTCGCGCGCGGTGTGGACATCGACAAACCGAAAGCGTCGACGGGCGGTGACGTCCAGAGCACGCTGCGCGTCTCCGTGAAGGAGAATGGCGAGCTGTTCGTCAACGGCGACAAGTTCGCGTCGGACGCCGAAGCGATCGCGCGGATCAAGCAGATCGCGGCGACCAGCTCGAAGCCGAAGGCGATCATCGCCGGGAGTAAGAACGGCGCGTACGGCAACGTGATGCGCGCGATCGATCTCGTTCAACAAGCCGGCGTCACGGGCATCGCGCTCGAGAACGTGCCGCTCGACGCCAAATAGGCTGCTAGGCTACACGCGGTGCAATCGGACACGCGGCTCATCCTGTCCATCGCGGGGACGATCGCGGTCCACATCATCCTGTTCGTCTCGGCCGATGTGGTTCAAACGGTCACGCCGAAGAAGAAGCACACGCCGGCGCCGGTCATCGAGATGATCGACATCGAGCCGCCCGCGGTTCTCGAGCCGCCACCACCGCCGGTCGCGAAGGAGCCCGAGCCGGAGCCAACGCCGGTCGAGCCGCCCACGCCGGTCGAGCCGAAGCGCGTCGTCGAGGCACGCGTGAAGACCGCGCCCCAACGCTCGCTCGAGACACCGACGGTGGACGAACCGCCGCCTTCCACGGAGACAGCGTCGAGCAGCGGTGGCGAGCAGGTCGTCACCCTCGACACCGCGAGCTACGGACCGGGCGGCGTTCCCGTCGCCGTCGGTCGGAGGACCTCCGAACGCGTCGGCCGTGGGGGAGCCGGCGGCGGAACCGGGGCCGGCATCGGATCCGGTGCGTCGGCCGAGCCACCCAAGCCGGTCTCGGTGGCGACGATCAAGAAGCGCGCGCTGCCCAAGGGCGATCAGTCGTACTTCGATGCCGGCAAGGACTACCCGTCCGAAGCGCGGCAGATGGGCATCGAGGGTGTGATCCGCGTGCGGCTCGTCGTGGACGAGACAGGCAAGGTGACAAGCGCGGTGCTCCTGAACAAGCTCGGCCACGGACTCGACGAGCTGGCGCTCGAGCGGGTACGGCTCATCGAGTTCACGCCCGCGATCGACACGAGTGACAAGCCGGTCAGCTCGGTCGTCGTGTGGACGTTCACGATGACCTTACCGAAGTGATCCGCCGCCGAGCGGTACCCTAGGCCTACCCCACTCCTCCACTATCGGCCGTCGTAGCGTCGGGCGTAGAATGTGCGCAATGCCTGCGCTTCATCCTCGGGGGATCAGCGCCGTTCTCGCGTGCGTGCTCGCACTCACGGGAACGGCCGCCGCACAGAATGCCCCGTTCGATCCCGCGATCGATGTCCAGACGTTCGAGTACGCGATCGGTCCCAAGACCTTCTTCACCGTACCGAACGCCGATGTCGCGGAGCCGAAGCAGCTCGCGGTCGACGCGCTCGTCACGTACCTGACGCGTCCGTTCACGATCTACAACGTCGACAAGGACAACCCCGACATCATCACCGGCGAGCGCACGCGCGTCGTCGAGTCGCTCGCGGCGATGCAGATCACCGCGGCGTACGGCATCACCGACAAGCTGCAGATCGGCGCGAACCTGCCGGTGATCTTCCAGCTCTCCGGCGATGGCCTCATGGCCGACACGGGCAATCGCGATCCGAACGGTCTCTCGGTGACGGGTCTCGGTGATCTGCTCGTCGAGGGAAAGTACCGGCTCTATCGCAAGGGCGCGATCAAGCTCGGCGGCCTCGCCGGACTGACGCTGCCGTCGTCGTTCGGTAGCGACGGATCGAAGTTCATCGGCGACGACCTGCCGAGCTTTCGCGCGCGCGTCGCGATGCAGTACGACGTCAACAAGGTCTCGATCGGCGCCACCGGCGGCGTGATGCTTCGCAAGCCGCGCACGATCTACGACTCGACGATCGGCCAGCAGCTCACGTGGGGTCTTGCCGCGGCGATCCGCATCACCGATCGCTTCAGCATCATCGCGGAAGGCTACGGCCGCGCGGGCCTTCCCGACTTCTCGCTCGACGCGAGCCCGCTCGAGGTCGAGGGAGGACTGCGCATCTACGCCACGCCGTCGGTCGCCGTCGTGCTCGGCGGTGGCGCGGGGCTCGTCAAAGGCGTGGGCTCGCCGGCGTCGCGCTTCTTCCTCTCGATCGGCTACTCGCCCGACGTTCGTGACTCCGATGGCGATGGCATCCCCAACGCGATCGACAAGTGCCCGCTGATTCCGGAAGACCGCGATGGCTTCGACGACGAAGACGGCTGCCCCGACGACGATAGCGATGGCGATCGCCGCCCCGACTCCGAGGACAAGTGCCCGAACGAGCCGGAGGACCTCGACGGCTTCGACGACGAGGATGGCTGCCCCGACCTCGACAACGACGGCGACAAGATCAACGACGACGTGGACAAGTGTCCGAACGACGCGGAGGACGGCAAACAGCCGTATCCGAACGACGGCTGCCCCGCGCACAAGCGCGACTCCGACGGCGACGGCGTGTTCGACCACCTCGACGCGTGTCCGTTGGAGGAAGAAGATCTCGACGGCTTCGAGGATGGCGATGGCTGCCCCGACCTCGACAACGATAACGACGGCGTGCCGGACACGGCCGACAAGTGCCCGCTGTGCCCCGAGGACCGCGACAACTTCGAGGACGGCGATGGCTGCCCCGAGCTCGACAACGACAAGGACGGCGTCCCCGACGCGGCGGATAACTGCCCGGCCGAGCCCGAGACGATCAACGGCTTCAAGGACGACGACGGTTGCCCCGACACGGGCGGCAAGAACGTCGCGCGCCTCGACGGTGACCGCCTCGTCGTCGACGCGATGCCGACGCTCCAAGGCGCGAGCCTCTCGGCAGCAGGCACGATCATCGTCGATCAGATGGCGCTCGTGATGCTCTCGAACCCCGAGGTCACGAAGTGGCTCGTCGCGATCGCGCTGCCCAAGGCGCCGGACGCGCAGAAGCTCGCGGACGCGGTGAAGCAGCGCCTCGTGCAGCGCGGTGTCATCGGGTCGACGCTGCAGATCCTCGGCGCCGCAGGCCCCGCGCGCATCGGTGGCATCGTGCAAGAGCGCGCAGACGCCGACGCGCCGCCGCTGTGCCCCGCGGGCCGAGAGGTCAAGCCGCGCCCCGAGGCGTCGAAGCCCGAGCCAAACGCGGCGACGCCCGCTCCTGCTCCGACGAAGCCAGCCGCGCCCGCGAAGCCTGCGGACGCCGAGCCGGACATCGATATCGAGTAGTTAGCGACGGTCGCGGAGCTGCGCCTTCACGACCTTGCCCATCGCGTTACGCGGCAGCGCGTCGATCGCGTGCACCTCGCGCGGTCGCTTGTGCGGCGAGAGTTGCTTCGCGACGTGATCCGCGAGCGCTGCCGGATCGACCGGCGATCGCAGCACGACGAACGCGACGATGCGCTCGCCGAGATCTGGATCGGGCGCACCGATGACGGCGGCCTCGGCGACGGATCCGTGATCGCAGAGCGCGGCTTCGATCTCGCCAGCGCCGACCTTGAAGCCGCCGCACTTGATGATGTCCGTGGATCGTCGCCCGATGATCGTCACGAAGCCATCGTCGGAGAGCGTCGCGATGTCGCCCGTGTAGAACCAGCCATCGGCATCGAGGACCGCGGCCGTCGCATCGGGTCGGTTCTGGTACCCCGCGAACACGTGCGGGCCGCGCACCGCGATCTCGCCGCCCGTGTCGCGTGCGGCGACCGGCGAGAGCAGGACGCGAGCTTCGTCGACGATGCGTAGCTCGACACCACGCAGCGGCGGCCCGACGGAGCCTGCGCGACGGTCGCCGTCGACGCGGGTCGAGCAATTGATCTGCGTCTCGGTCAGGCCGTAGCGCTCCACGGGACGCTGACCGAACAGCGCTTCGATCGTCTTGTGCTCGCTCGCGCGGAGCGGCGCCGATCCGCTGACGAGCAAGCGCGCGCCGCGCATCGCCTCGGCGATCGCAGGAGTCGTCGAGGTCGCTTCGCACAGGCGGTGATAGATCGTCGGCACCGCGAACACGACGGTGGATCCGAGCGCGCACTGCTCGGCGACGGCGGCAGCGAGATCCGTGGGTGTGAAGCGAGGCACCCAGCGCAGCGCGCCACCTCGACGAAGCGCGCCGAACAGGCCGAGCACCAAGCCGTGGATGTGAAACAGCGGCAGCGCGTGCACGATCGTGTCGTCGGCGGTCCACGCCCACGCGTCGGCGAGCATGTCGAGGTTCGCGGCGATGTTGCGGTCCGTGATGACGGCGCCCTTCGGCGCCCCCGTCGTACCCGACGTGAACAAGAGGAGTGCCGGTGTGCCCGAGATCGGCGTCGGTCTCCACTCACCTCCGCCTGGCGGAACCGCGAACGTCGGAGCGCGCGTCGCCACCGAGGCATCGGCGGCGAGACACACCGTCGGCGATGCGGTCGCGAGCACGTGCGCGAGCTCCGCGTCGCCGAGCTTGGGATCGAGCGGGACGATCGGATAGCCCGCGGCCGCGAGCGCCGCGAACGCGACGAGCGTCTCGATCGCCGGCTGCGTCCACACGCCGACGGGCGATCCGGGCGCGATACCACGATCGCGCAAGGCGGCGACGACGCCTGCGATGCCACGCGCGAGCTCGCGTTGCGACAACGAACGATCGGCGACACGCACGGCGTCCCGATCGCTCGGTGCCAGAAGCCAGGGAAACATCAGCTCCACGCGCCGACCCTACCGCGACGCTCGCAGAAGGTGACGCGACCAGCGCGAACTATCGCGACGCTGCGGCCATGGGAGGCGCGACGACCGTCACGTAGATGTCGCGGTTGCCGTCGGCAGAGCGCACGCGGATCGTCGTCTTGCCGGGCGCCTTGCCGATCGCCACGAGCGCCGACATCGGTTGCCGCTCGTACACACGCGTCGCGTACGCGTTGCCTTGCTGCTCGAGCTGGGCGAGCGACGCCTCGCGAACCTCGACGATGGATGGATCGTCGGAGGTCACTCGCATCTTCTCGCACGGCTTTCCGTTCGTGCAGCTGATGGCGATCGCGACGCCTTTGGACAGCTCGAGACGATAGTTCTCGATGCCCCAGAAGCTATCGATCGCGTCGAGGCGCGTCGAGGCGCGCCGCACGCGACGGCGGCGCCGTGGACTGCGCGGTGAGCACCGGTGGACAGCCCGCCAGGAGCGCGACGCCGAGCGCGGCGAAGACCGTGACCATGAGATGGAACGAGCAGAAGGAGTCTTCGCATATGCGACTCGAACGAGCCTCGATCGCGCGGCTTACAGGAGCGCCATGCAGTACTCTCGACGCATGCGTTGCGCGTTGATCTTGCTCGCGTTCGCGGCGAGCGCTGGCTGCGACAAGAGCAAAGGCACGAAGGCGCGGAACGAAGTTGCCGGTTCCAGTGCTCCGACTAACACCGCCGCCGCACCTGCGCCGACCGGGTGCAACCTCGCACCGCTTCCGCTGCGCAGGCCGCAGCCGGAGAGGCTCGTCGCGATCGGCGATGTTCACGGCGACATCTCGGCGACGCGCAAGGCGCTCCAGATCGCCGGCGCGATCGACGACGCCGACAACTGGATCGGCGGAACGCTCGTGGTCGTGCAGACGGGCGACGTGCTCGATCGCGGCGATGACGAGCAAGCGATCCTCGACCTGTTCTTCGGTCTCGTCGGCAAGGCAAAGGCCGCCGGCGGCGAGTTCATCTTCTTGAACGGCAACCACGAGATGATGAACGCGGCCGGCGACTTCCGCTATGTCACGCCCGGATCGCGCAACGCGTTCGGCGATCGCGCCGCGTCGCTGCGGCCCGGCGGCACCTACGCCAAGAAGCTCGCGCAGCACGACGTCGTCGCGATCGTCGGCGACACGGTGTTCGCGCACGCCGGCCCCGTCGGTCCGTTCGCGACGCAGCTCGACGAGGTCAATCTGTCGACGCGGTGCTGGCTCGACGGACAAGCGAGTGAGGAGCCACCGATCGCCGTGGCGTCCGACGAGGGTCCCGTGTGGACGCGCGCGTACGGGCTCGAGACTGCGGACTGCGACGCGGCGAAGGCAGCGATGACGGCGATGGGCGTGCGGCGGATCGTCGTCGGGCACACCGTGCAGGCGAACATCAACAGCCAGTGCGACGGCGCCGTGTGGCGCATCGACGTGGGCCTCGGAAAGCTCTACGGCGGCCCCATCGAGGTGCTGCAGGTGTACCCGGAGCTGAAGGTTCTCCAGGGCACGCGCTAGACGATCCGGTGCTGCCCGTCGAGGACGCAGACCCTGACGATGCCGCACGTGAAGTGGTGGCGCCGGTCTAGCGCGCAGCGTGGGCCACGAGCCCGATCAGCGCGAAGCGCACGAAGCGGCCGAGCACGTCGATCGTCCCGAACACGCGAAAGCGAATCCCGATCGTTCCGGCCACGGTGGCGACGAGCACTTGCGGTGGAACGCCGATCGTCGCGCCGCCGATCAGCATGAGCAGCTCGCTCTTCTTGTAGCGCTCGGCCACCTCGTGCGCCTTCGCGATGCGCGCTTCCCACGTCGGACTCGTGCTCGTGCCCGCCTTGGCGAGGCCACGCGCGGTGAAGAACAGCGCCGCGTGCGTGATCGATTGTCCCACCGCGACGAGGAACGCGAGCACGAGCAGCTTCGGAACGCCGTACGCCGATCCGGCTCCGAGCGCCGTCATCAACACTTCGCTGTTGGTGATCGGGATGACGCCCGACAGGATCCCGAAGACGAACACGGCGAGATACACACCGCCGAATCCATCCAATGCATCGAGAACGCCTTGCACCCAGATCCTGTAAGGCCACCGTATCTCGTTCCCATCCCCACAGCGCGGCAGTGCTGCGCGTTGCCAGGCATTCACGTGAAGGCATTGCGTGGTCACGCAAGTTCTTGCGTAGTCCCGTCCTCGGCGGTGTCGTGCGGATGCGTAGTTACGCGTGGTCCAGCGCTTGCTGACCACCCGCGCGATGCAGACCGATCCGCACAAGCCGTCCTCCCTTCCGCCATCCGCGTACTGGGAGCCGAAAGACAACGAATGGATCGTCGCCGAGCGCAACGCTGCCGGCGAGTTTCACGGGCTCGTCACCTACTACCGCCCCGACGGCACGCGCTGTTGCGCTACCGAGCACCGCGACGGCACGCCGCACGGCTCGTTCACGCGGTACCACGAGAACCAAGAGCCATCGCGCACCGGGCGCTTCATCGATGGCGTCTTGCATGGCACGAACGTGTTCATCCGCTCGACGGGCAAGACCACCGAGAACTTCCCCGCGGGGCTGGGCCCTCACATCTGGCGCTGCGAGATGGACTTCGTCGACGGACGCACTGCTGAGGGTCGCTTGTTCGATCGCGAAGGTCGCCGCGTGATGGAGGACGGCACGCCGTTTCCGACGGTGCGTCCCGCCGGCGTATCGGCGAGTGCGCACTTCAAGAAGGATGACGACGAGTACCGTTGGATCGAGGGATCGACGGCGGAGGTCGACGGCGATTGGGTCAAGGTGGGCCGATGGCGCTGGTGGACGCCCGACGGGGAGCTCCTGCGCGAAGAGCGATACGACAACGATGGCGTTCGCCAGTACGATCGCCCGGCGAACGTGCCCGCCGATGCAGAGATCGATACCGACGACGAAGTGTGGGTGCTCGCGGTGCAGACCGATGCCGAGACCAAGCGCTGGGAGACGAAGCGTTGGGATCAGGGCGGCGTCTTGCGCCACGTCGAGACCCGCGAGAACGGCGAGCTCGTGCGCATTCGCGAGTTTCTGACCGACGGCTCGATCGCGCAGGACTCCGTGCTGTGCGACGACGGTGTGCCGCGCAGCAAGTACTTCCGGCGCACGCCGGACGAGGAGCTGCACAGCTTTCCGAACGTGCAAGGCGACGCACGCGAGGTCCACTACGCGTTCGACGAGCACGGCATGATGTCGAGCTTCCGCATCCTCGGCGAGAACGGTGAGGTACTCGAGGAGCAGGCTCTGTATCGGAACGCGCGCAACGACACGGAGCAAGCGACGTTCCCGTCGATCGAAGCAGCCGCCGCCGCCTGGACGAAAGCCGGCGATCACTACACGAGCGAGCTCAATCGTTGGCTCGCCGAGCTCTACGCATCGGAGGACGGCGAGGTCAGCTTCGACGAGCCCACGTTCGAGCGAGATGACCTCGAGCGCCCGGTGATCGAGGCGGTCGCACAGCTGAACGCCGCCGGCTCGCTCGGTCGCGAGCTCTTCCCGCTCTATCACGACGGCATCGGCGCCGCGTTCTGGGATCGCTTCGGCCTCGTCGTCGACGCGGTCCTCGACGCGGGCAACGGCTCCACGCTCGCGCGCGTGAAGCATCCGAGCCGCCCCGCGATCGTCATGCGCATCACCCCGCACGCCGTGGTGCCCGTCCCCGGCCTCCTCGCGTTCGGCGCGTCGCACGACAAGCGAACGACGGCGTACGCGTACGAGGATCGCATCGAGCTTCACCGCGGTACCGAGTCCGTGGCCATCGCGTATCCGACGAGCTATCAGCACGCGGGCATCGATGGGGTCGCGAAGCTCGGAGCCGGCTCGCAGCTGGGCGTGCGCGCGCTGCGGATCGCGGAGAGCGGCCGCGAGGTGGTGCTCGTCTCCGCAGCTGGCATCTTCGTGCTCTCGCAAGGTCGCCAGCAGCGCCTCTACCCGCTCGACGCCACGCTCGACGAGTACGTCGCAGCGCACGATCCCGACGACGGCGCGCTCGAGATCGCGATGCACTTCGGGAACGCGGATATCTCGCCCGGTGGTGATCGCATCACGTGCGGAGGCCTATTTCGCCGCGGCATCATGGCCGGCCTCGCGATCTATCGCCGCGAGGACAGCCGCTGGTCCCTCGAGAACACGAGCCAGGACAACGCGTTCTTCCCCGCGCAGGCCGTGTTCCACGCGACCAAGCCGTGCCTCGCGTACGCCGCGTGCCTCTACGCGTCGCTCTCGAATCGCCTCACGAATACGACGTTCCGCCTCGACCTCGACAGCCTCCCACCCGGGACCATCGAGGCGTTCGATGGCGGCATCGCGCAAGAGCCTGGCCGCGTCCAAGTGATCGCGTCGTTCGGCGATGGCTTCTTGCTCGGCTTCGACAACGGCTACGTCCGCTGGATGGGCACCGAGGAGAACCTCCAGCTCCTCGGCTACGTGTTCGTCGGCGGATCGATCCTCGCGATCGACGTGTCGCCGGATCAGCAGTCGTTCACCGTCGCCACCGACGCGGGTGTCGTGTCGCGCTTCTCGCTGGCCAAGACGCCCGCGAGAAACCTCATCGCGAGCATCCCGCTCTCCGACGATGCGCGCACGTGCTTCTTCCGCACGTACCCGCCGCTGCGCTGGTAGCCGCCGCTGCGCTGGTCGCTTACGGAGGCGAGCCGGGCGTGTTCGAGACGAGCCCGACGACGACGGTGATGTTGTCGTCGCCGCCGCGCGAGTTGGCGAGCTCGATCAGCGTCTGCGGCAGCTTGCGGTACCACGTCATCGCGACGATGCGCTCCAGCTCGCCGTGCTCGACGTAGTTGGACATGCCGTCGCTGCACAGCACGAAGCAATCGCCCGCGCTGATCGGCACGCTCTTCATGTCCGCTTCGATCTCGCGCTCGAAGCCGATCGACTTGGTGATCACGTGGCGGAACTTGCTGCTCTTGGCTTCCGCCTCGCTGATCGCGCCCGAGCGCAGCTGCTCGGCGATCCACGAGTGGTCATCCGTCAGCTGACGTAGTTGGCCGTCGCGGAACATGTAGCAGCGCGAATCGCCCGCGTGCACGAGGTGCGCGCGCCCCTCATGGACGAGCACCGCGGTCAGCGTGGTTCCCATGCCGCGCAGCTCGGGCTTGGCCCACGCCGCCTCGAAGATCGCGCTCGATGCTCGACGCACCACACCGCGCATTAGCTCGAGCGCAGGTGTGAACACGGGCAGCGAACCTGCCGGCAGCGTGATCTCGAGCCCCGACGGCGGCGTCGGTCGCGTGGCCACATCGCCGGCCTTGTCGACCGATGTTCCCCCCGGCGGTGGCGACAGCGTCGGGGCGAGCGCACGCCGATGCACGTCGCGCGGTCCGCCGATGGGCTCGCCATCCTCGGAGAACGCTTCCATCTCCTCGGTGACGCGTGCGTGCGACTTGACCTGCGCGTTCAGCGCTCTCTCGAAGTTGCCGCGCGCCTCTGCGAGCTCGCGTCCCAAGTACTCGACGGCCATGCGCGACGCCGTGGCACCACCTTGATGTCCGCCCATGCCGTCCGCGACCGCCAAGACGCCCGTCTCGGGATCGACGAGATAGCTATCCTCGTTTCTCTCTCGCTTGCGCCCCGGATCCGACTGCCCCCACGCCCACAACTTCATCGCGCTTCATCCTTCATCGCGCTGCACCCCATCGCGCTGCACCCCATCGCGCTGCACCCCATCGCTAGTACTCCGCGCTCCGCTCGCTGATGTTCTGATCCTCGCAGCGAAGCATCTTCCCCTTGCCCTCCACCTTGGTCAGCAGGCTCACCGGGCGGGTCCACAGCTTGCTCGCGTTGCGCAGCGTATCGCGCGCCTGCGAACCATCTAGATCGGTGCCCTCGTGGATGTGGCGCAGGAGCAGCTCGCTCTTGTTGTCGAAGTTGCCGTCCTCGACGACGATCACCGGCTGCCCGCGGTTGGTCAGCATTCGCAGCAGCTGATCCTTCACCTTCTTGAACTCGCGGCTCATGATCTCCCAGTTGCCGCTGCGCTCCGAGAAGCCGAACGAATAGAACTTCTGCTCCACGCAGAACTCGAGCGTGAAGAACTCGTCGATGAACGTGATGTCGTTGTAGAGCTTGCGCACTTCCATGATGCGCTGGCGCCCGAGGCCCGTGCGCCGGTCCCAGTTGCGCTTCTGGTCCATCGAGTCGCACTCGTTCCACTCCTTGCCGAACTGGCCCTTGTTCCAGCGATCCTCGATGTTGCGGAACAGCTCGACGCCGAGCTTGTACGGGTTGAGCCGGCCCGGCGACGTGCCGAGCACGCCCGCGTTGGCCTCGGCGTAGTCGATGATCTCGGCGGCGGTGAGCGCCTTCTCCGTGAGGATCTTCGAGTGCCAGTACGAGGCCCAGCCCTCGTTCATGATCTTGGTCATCGCTTGCGGCGCGAAGTAGTACGCCTCGTCGCGCACGATCTCGAGGACGTCGCGCTGCCAGTTGTCGAGCGGCGCGTGCTCGATCAAGAACGCGAGCACGTCGCGCTGCGGATGCTCGGGGAAGCGGCGCTTCAGCTTCTTGGCCTCCTCCTCCTTCTTCCGCTTCTGCGCCTCGATGTACTCGGGCGGGTTGATGAACGAGTCCATGTAGCCCTTGGAGCGGAGGCGCCCCACGCGACCGCTGTCCTCGTCACCCAGCTCGTCGGGCAACGCCGCCTTGGGCTTGGGCGTGCGCGCGATGTACGGACTCATCGGATCGATCAGGTTCTCGAGCGAGAGACACGTATCGATGAAGTCCTCGACGGTCTCCTGGCCCCACCGCGCCATGTGACGACGCACGCGCGCGGCGTGGTTCGCCATGCCGTCGATCATCTTGCGGTTGGTCTTCGAGAAGAAGTAGTTGTTCTTGAAGAAGTCGACGTGGCCGCACACGTGGGCCATCACCATCTTCTGATCTGTCAGCGAGTTCCCCTCGAGCAAGTACGCGTACGCGGGGTTGGTGTTGATCACCATCTCGTAGATCTTCGACATGCCCCACTCGTAGCTCTTGGACAGCTGCTCGTAGTCCATGCCGAAGCGCCAGTGCGGATAGCGCGTCGGGAAGCCGCCGTACGCGGCGACCTCGTTCATCGTCTTGTAGTCGAGGACCTCGTAGAGGATCGGGAAGAAGTCCAGACCGAAGCCCTTCGCGTAGCCTTCGACTTCCTCCTGCGCGTCGCGCAGGTACGCCGGGAACCGCTTGATCGACACTACCGGCCCTTCCCGAGGAACTCTTTGATGGAGTCCATGATCGCTTCTTTGCCTTTGATCTCCGACGTGACGACTCGCTCGTCCTCGTCGAAGTGCTCGGTCAGATCCTTGATGAACTGACCGGAGCCATACGGCGACTCGACCTGGCCGTACGAGAACAGATTCACGAACGGCAGGACCTCGTTCTTCAAGAGCTCGACGCACGTGTGCGTGTCGTCGACGCTCCAGTTATCGCCGTCGGAGAAGTGGAACGGATAGATGTTCCACAGATCGCTCGGATACTCGTCGGCGATCATCTTCGCGCACAGCTTGTACGCGGAGCTGATCATCGTGCCGCCGGACTCGCGCGTCTTGAAGAACGTGTCGCGATCGACCTCCTTGGCCATCGCGTCGTGGATGATGTAGCGGCTCTCGATGCCGTGGTATTGGCTCTTGAGCCACGTATCGATCCAGAAGCTCTCGATGCGGACGATCTCCTTCTGCTCGTCGCCCATCGAGCCCGACACGTCCATCATGTAGATGATGACGGCGTTGCTCTGCGGCAGCGGCTCCTTGCGCCAGCTGCGGTAGCGCTTGTCGTCCTTGATCGGGATCACGACGGGGTTCTTCGCGTCGTACGTGCCCATCGCGATCTGGCGGCGCATCGCTTGGCGATACGTGCGCCGGAAGTGACGCAGCGACTCGGGGCCCGTCGTGCGGATGCCCGAGTACTTGTCCTTCCACGCGATGATCTTCTCGGTCCCCTTGGGCTGGATGCGCGGCAGCTCGAGCTCCTCACCCATGATCTCGGCGAGCTCTTGAATCGAGATCTCGACGTCCATCAGGTGATCGCCAGGACGATCGCCGGCTTGCCCCGCGCCCGGCTGCTGCTCGCCATCACCGCCGAGCGAATCGCCCGGCTGTCCCTCGCCCTGCCCCACGCCGCCTTGCTGCTTGTCGCCGTGCTTGAAGTGCGGGATGTCGACGCTGGGCAGCGGGATCGCGACGCGGTCCTTGCCCTTCTGCGCGATCATCTCTCCCTGCGAGATGTACTTGCGCAGGTTCTGTTTGATCTTGCCGCGGATGATCTGCTTGAAGCGTCCGTGGTCCAGATCGATCTTCTGGCTCATTGGTCCCCTCGCGAGCTCGGGTCACTCATAGCGACACGTCCGCCATTTCCCCTCGCTCGTTGACGAAGCAGAGACGCCCGCCAGCTCGCTTGGTGCGTTGAACCATCTCGAGAAGTCCCAGCGCTCGCGACATCACGTCGCCGGGGTCATCCGTGCGCAGCTCCACGCAGAGCTTGGCCAGGAGCTCGGCCAACGTGTGGTTGAGCTCCACGGTGACAGGACCTTTGCCCAGCGGATCCGACATCGGTCGATCAGCTCTTCACGTCACCGCGCGCGAAGATCGACGCGACGAAGTTCAGCACGTCGGTCGCGCTGACCTCGTCGTAGCCGAAGTTCTTGATGAGGCGCTGCTTGACGACATCGATCTTGGCCTGCGTGTCGCGATCGACGACCGACGACACCAGCGACGTGAGCTTGATCGAGTCCTTCTGATCCTCGAACAGCTTCGCCTCGAGCGCCTTGTGCAGACGCTCGTTGGTCTTGTAGTCGAACGTGCGGCCTTCAATGGCGAGCGCACCGATGTAGTTCATGATCTCGCGACGGAAGTCGTCCTTGCGCGAGTCCGGGATATCGATCTTCTCTTCGATCGATCGCATCAAGCGCTCGTCCGGCTCTTCATCCTGGCCGGTGTACGGGTTCTTGACCTTCTCCTTCTGGGTGTACGCCTTGATGTTGTCGATGTAGTTGGCGCACAGCTTGGCGATCATGTCCTCGTCGGCGCTGATCGCGCGCTGGACCTCGTTCTTGACGATGTCCTCGTACTCCTGCTTCACGACCGAGAGCATCTCGCCGTACCGCTTGCGCTGCTCCTCGCTCGAGATCAGCGAGTGGCTGCGCAGGCCGCTCTCGAGCTCGTTCAGCACCATGAACGGGTTGATCGCGCCGTCCGCTTTGTCGCTGACGAGCGCGTTGGCGATCTTGTCCTGGATGTAGCGCGGCGAGATGCCGTCGAGACCCTCGCGCTGCGCCTCCTTGCGAAGCTCCTTGATGTTGTCCTGCGTGAAGCCAGGCAGCGTCTTGCCGTCGTACAGCTTCGCCTTCTGCAACAGCGACAGCGAGTGCTTCTTGGGATCCTCGAGGCGCGTGAGCACCGCCCACAGCGCCGCGACGTACAGCGTGTGCGGCGCGACGTGCTTGCCGACGCGCTCGGTGGTGAAGTCCTTCGTGTAGATCTTCACCTCCTCGGACACCTTGGTGATGTACGGGATGTCGACCTTGATCGTGCGATCGCGGAGCGCCTCCATGAACTCGTTGTTCAGGAGCTTCTTGTACTCGGCCTCGTTGGTGTGGCCGAGGATGACTTCGTCGATGTCCGTCTGCGCGAACTTCTTCGGCTTGATCTTGCGCTCCTGCGTCGCGCCGAGCAGGTCGTAGAGGAACGCGACGTCGAGCTTCAGGATCTCGACGAACTCGAGGATGCCGCGGTTGGCGATGTTGAACTCGCCGTCGAAGTTGAACGCGCGCGGATCGGAGTCCGAACCGAACGTGGCGATCTTGCGGTAGTTGATGTCGCCCGTGAGCTCCGTCGAGTCCTGGTTCTTCTCGTCCTTGGGCTGGAACGTGCCGATGCCGATGCGGTCCTGCTCCGAGAGAACGAGGCGGCGCACTCTGACGTGCGTCATCACCTTCTCGAAGTTGCCCGCGTAGTGGCGCATCAGCTCCTTGAAGATGAGGCGGCAGGCCGGGTTCACATCACCGACGATCTTCACCTTGAAGTCATCGTTGCCGAGCTTGAGCTTGTCGATGGTCTGCTGGCGCCACTCCGCCGGGATCAAGCGCAGCGGCTCGTCATGCATCGGCGAGTGGAACACTTCGCTTCCGCCCGCGAGCTCGCTCAGCGCGCCGGGCAGCGTCCAGTAGTAGGTGTACAGCGCGCCATCGCTGGTCTTGCTGTACTCCTCCATGCCCTTCTTGAGCTGGCGCGCGATCGTCGACTTCGACGAGCCGACCGGACCGTGGAGCAGGATGATGCGGCGCTCGGTGCCGTATCCGTGCGCGGCGCTCTTGAGCACGTTCATGAGCCGCATGAGCGCGACATCGAGACCGAAGATGGCGTCGCGTCCGCCGTGTTGCTCGTCGCGGAAGAACTTGTACCGCGTCAGCTTCTTCTTGTTGTCGATGTACTCCTCGACGCCGTGCGAGAGCACCATGTCGTACAAGCGCTGGTACGCGTTGCGCGTGACCTGCGGGTTCTTGCGGACGAGTCCGAGGTATTCCTCGAACGAGCCCTCCCAAGACAGCTCTTTGTACGTGGCGTAGTTCTGTAGCTCGGCGATCTGCCCCACGAGACTCATGGGTCCGACCGTACCACGGTCAAACGTTCTGTCCGTGCCGTGGCTGACCAAAGTCTGGATCGTTGTTCCCGTCGAGGTTTCGTGTGCACGATCGGTCCACCACATGGGCTTTACCGATCTGTTCAAGCGTGGCCGATCTACCGTCATTCTCGGCCCGCGACAGTTCGCCCTCTCGATCGCCGGTCACGGCGTGAGCGCGCGACCGATCCTCCCCGCCAGCATCGCGCACCTCGCTGATGGAACGCTCGTCCTCGGGCCGTACGATCTTCCCGCAGCTCGCGCGAGCGGCACCGTGAGGACGGTCTGCATCCAAGCGGGAACGCCACCGACGCGCGCGTTCATCAAGCATGCGATGTCAGACACGTCGATCGTCACGTACTCCACCGAGGAGCGCGGGACGACAAAGCTCGTGCTCGGTGCGGGCCTGCAGTCGTACGACGACGTCATGTCCTCGTTCGGCACCGCCGACGACACCGCGCCGTGGCGCATCATCACGGACAACCACGAGATCGAGTGGCCCGCGACGTTCACGCTTCGCGCATCGGGAAACCTCGCCGACGAGCACGGCGCGTACGAGCTGCGCCTCGACGGATCCGCGACCAACGTGATCCATCTCTACGGCCCGCTGCACGGCGACAAGATTCCGCCGCCCGAAGCGCTGAACGCCGCCGGTCAATCGCGCATCGACGCGTCGACATTGGCGGGCGTGGTGAAGCCGATCAAGCACTACACGTTCGAGGGCGACTCCACCGCGCAGCGCTACTACTACGTGCACCTCGACAGCGCGGTGATCTATCTCGTGCGCGCACGCGCAGCGATCGACGCGGCTCGTGCCGTGTTCGCCGGCGCCGACAAGGTCGCGTCGTCGCTCCGGCCGCGCTTCTAGATCTACTTCGCTTCGGCGGGACAGTGCACCTGCTGCGGCGGAGGCGGATTGCAATGCGTGGGTCCGGTGCTCGGATCATGCGTGCCGCAGTTCACGCTGTACTCCGCGTGGCACGTGCCGTCGGCGGCGACGTAGACCTTGGTTCCGTCGGGATACGTGAGCATCACTTGTCCCGCGGGTCCCGTACCTCTCGTCGGTGTTCCCTCCGGCGCTGGAGCGAGCGTCTCGGTCGGCGTCGTCTCCGGACTCGTGGGTGTCTTCGCACTGCCACCGCACCCGATGATCGCGACGAACGGGAGAGCAAACACGCGGCGAGTCCTCATCGCACCACTATACAGGTGCTGCTCGCGCGCTCGCGCTAGTCGTCGAGCGTGCCGACGTACTTCTTGACGTTGCGCTCGTGCTCCTCGACGGTCTTGGCGAACGCGTGCGTGCGCGAGCCCTTGGACGTGGCCACGAAGAAGAAGTAGTCGCTTCCGTCGGGCGAGAGCGTGGCTTCGATCGATGCCTTGCCCGGGTTCGCGATCGGTCCGGGCGGCAACCCCTCGTGCGCGTACGTGTTGTACGGGTTGTCCTTGTCGTCGAGCTGCGCGCGGCGCAGACGATCACAGCCCGGCTCTTTGCCGGCCTTCACGCACGGCTCGTTCCACGCGATGCACGCCGCCGACTTCTGCAGCGGCACGAGGCAGCCGTAGCGGATGGTGGGATCGGTCTGGAGCTTCTTGGGCTTGAAGCTCGACGAGCTCAGGCGATTGATGAACACCTGCGCGATGCGTGGGCGCTCGGCCGCGTCGATCGCTTCCTTCTCGACGATCGACGCCATCGTGAGGATGTCGCGATCGCTCCAGCCCATCTTGTCCTTGAGCTTGGCCGTGTCCTTGGGATGCTTCGTCGTCAGCTGATTCCACACTTCTTGATGACGCGAGATGAGCCGCGTCAGCACCACCTGCGGCCTCTCGTTGATGCGGAACTGATAGGTGTCGGGGAACAAGTAGCCCTCGACGGTGTCGCCCGCGATCGCGAACTTCGCGAGGAACGTCTTGTCGCGCGCGAGCGCTTCGAGCTCGGTGGCCTTCGCGATCTGCGCTTGCTCGATCAGCGCGAAGAACTCGAGCATCGACTTGCCCTCGGGAAGCGTGACCCTCACCGTGACTTCTTTGATGCCCTTCGTGATCACCTCGAGCACGGCCTTGGGCGGCAGGTTGTCCTTGAGCAGGTACTTGCCGGGCTTCACCTCGGTGGTCTTGCCTTCCCACATCGCGTAGAGGCGGAACCACGTCGGCTTCTCGATCACGCCGCGATCCGCGAGCGTCGATGCGACGGACGGAAAGTTCATGCCCGTCTTGATCTCGACCTCGACCTCCTTGCCCGTGCCCGCATGCGCCTCCTCTGGATACGAGAGCGCTTGCATGACGAGGTAGATCACGATCGCCGCGACGAGCACCAACGAGCCGATCACGACGGCGAGCGCGGTGCGGAACGATCGCTTGGACATCGGAGCGACGTTACTTCGGACGGCGGCTGTCCATCCACCCCTGGAGGATCAGCGCTGCCGCTTGTTGGTCGATCACGCCTTTGCGCTTCTGCCGCGACACATCTGCGTCCAGCAGCACGCGCTGCGCTTCGGCGGTGGTGAAGCGCTCGTCTTGCTCGTGCACGGTGATCGACAACGCCGCGAGCGCGGGAGCTATTTTCGCGATCAGCTCCTGTACGCGTCGTGCGCGCAGGCCGACCCGCCCCGACAGCTCGAATGGCATTCCGACAACCACGTCGGTCACCGCGTGCTCCCGACACAGCGCGAGGATGGTCTCGCTGTCGCGAGCGTTTCCCATGCGCTCGAGCACGCTGTGCGGATGTGCCGCGATGTTCGCTTCATCGGTGAGTGCAACCCCGATAGTTTTTGAGCCGACGTCGAGTCCGAGTGCGCGCACGAGAGAATGGATTATATGCGCCGAAAAAATAAAGGCCCTCCAAGGGGGGGCCAAGGAGGGCCGGGGCGCTGAATCACGAAGTTTACTTGCTGCCTCAGGTGGTGGGGGAGACCAGCGGGATGAGGGGGAGGGAACCACTAGTCATCCACCGAGTCGAAACGTTGGACCTCGTGTCGCGCGTGTGAAACGTTCAGTTGTCATCGGAACCCGTCAGGTCTCGGTTCCATTCCTTAGGAACCGTGAATGTCGCGTCCGGTTGCTCTGAAACATGAGCAGTATTGGTGCCACGTCAACCCGAGGGCTCATCGGGATCACATCGACGACGGATCCACGAGTTACGAGGCAAATCCTGCTCGCAAGTTCGACAGGATGTCGCGATTGGCGACTAGTCCTGTCACCCCCTTGTTCTCGGTGTGGCCACTCCACTGGCCAGTTTGGTGACTTCCGTTCGGGCAAATCCCTCCCCGAATGGCCCGGCCTACTGGATGAACGCGTTACGTTGCCAACCATGTCGGACGAGCCGCCTCCCCAGTCCCCCAAGCTTCAAGTGCAGATCGATGACGATGTTGCGCAGGGGGTCTACTCGAACCTCGTCCTGCTCAATCACACCGAGAACGAGTTCATCCTCGACTTCGCGTTCATCCAGCCGAGCAACGGTCGGGCAAAAGTCCGCACGCGTGTCATCTCGTCACCGCGCCACACGAAGCGCCTACTGCAAGCGTTACAGAAGAACCTCGAGCGCTATGAAGAGCGCTTCGGGACGATCGAGACAGGCACGGACGACGAACCCGTCTTCCACTGATCACTCCTGATCACTCTTGATCATGGGGTGCGAGTCGCTCGGCGATATCGCTCAGGCGACGGCCCCTTCGAGGATCTCGAACGTCGCGTGCTCGAGGTCCAGCACGCACTGCGCACCGAACGGCACCGCCTCGTTGCGCGCGCCGTGTCCGATCGGCGCTCCCGCGGCGGTCGGCGTCCCCGCGACGCGCAGTCGCTCGAGGATCGTGGTCAGCGCCGCGTCCGCCGGATCGGGTGTGCCGAGAGCCGGATTGAGATCGTCACAGCGCGTGAAGTCGCCGAGCAGCACCGCCCGGAGCTTCGCGAGCGTTCCCGTCAGCGTGAGCTGCGTCAGATAGCGATCGATCTCGTAGGGTCGCTCGCCCACCTCCTCGAGGATCGCGATCGCGCCTTCGAGCGGCAGCGGCCACGGAGTACCGACGAGCATCGACGCGAGCGTCAAGTTCGCCGCGACGAGCGGCCCGCGATGCTCGCCTCTGCCCACGCTCGTGATCGACCACGGCCGGATGCCGAGAGGCGACGGATCCGTCAGCACGCGCACGAGATGCTCGACGTGGCTCGCGCCGAGATCGCCGAGCTGCGCGATCACGGGCCCGTGAATGCCGCGCACGCCGGCCGCGTGTGCCCATGACAACAGCGCGGTCGCATCGGAGAAGCCCACGATCGGCTTCGGATCCTTGGTCAACGCGGACGGATCGAGCTTCGCGAGGATCCGCATGATCCCGTAACCGCCGCGCGCCAAGATGATCGCGCGGATGTCGGGGTTCTCGATCATCGCCATCAGCTCGGCCGCGCGAACGTCGTCGCTCGCCGACAGATAGCTCGGGAGTCCTTCGTCACGCGCAGGCCCCGCGATCACGGGCGCGCTGGCCGGCGTCTCGGAGACGAGGCTCGGCGCGAGCTCGATGCGAAACGCGTCGCCCAACCGCTCGAGGCCTCGCACGAGTCGCATGAAGCGAACGGGGCCCGCAGGCGCGATGATGCCGACGCGATCGCCCCGCGACACGCGCGGAGGAATGATCGCCGCCGTCACGACGCCTCCCTCGTGCTCGTCGTCGCGACCGTGCCGCGCATCACGCTCGTCGTCGATGTGCCGCGCATCGCGTCGCCGTCCTCGTCGCGCGGCGCCCGCCCTGCCCTGTTCGTCATCGCCGCTTCTTCCGCTTCTTCACGGAAGACGGCATCGATGGCTGCGACGGGCGCGGCGGCGGTTCGTCGTCGCCGTTGCCCTCGTCATCCACGTTCACCGCGGCCATCTGGCCGGTGTTGCCGGGCATGTCGAGACCGAGCGCGGAGAGATCGACGGCATCCATCATCGTCGTCTTCTTGCCGTCATCGATCACCTCGTTCTCTCCCGTGCTGCGCAGATCGGGGATGCCGTCCACCTGCGCGGCCGCCATCACGTCGCTGATCCGCGCCACGGGAATCTCGTCGCTCGTCGAACGCACGAGCCTGTCGAGCGCTGCCGGATCCACCGCCGGCATCACGACCGTGCGACCACCGGCGTCGTCGATCGCTGACTGCGACGATTGCGATTGCGATGATTGCGCCTGCGCCACGGTCTCAGACGCCGCAGCGAGCGCTGCTGCCATGGCGGGCTCGACAGCGGGAGTCACGGCCGGCAGCGGCGCCGTGGTGGTCGGCTTGATCGGCGCCGGCGCGGCGGTCGATACGGCGGTCGCGCCGGCGGGGGTGGTGTCGACCACGGTGTTCGTACGCGGGCGCACGGTGACCGGCTTGGTGCGCGGCGGCGCGGGCGCTTCCTCGGCGGGAAGCGCGACCCGCTCTTCCCACCACGCGGCGACGGCGCCTTCGAGCGTGGGTTTCACCGTCATACCGGGGTGCCTGTCCGAGCCACCGACCTGCTCGTGGATCGAGGTGACGATCGCGTCGAGCGTGTGGCCCTCGTCGGTGGCGATGGCGATCGTCGTGCCCACCGGCATCGGCGCAGGTGTCTCGAGGTAGCCCGTGGTCGGCCGAACCTGTGTCAGCTTCACGCGCCGCCCGAGTGACAATCCGCGATACGCGAGATCGACGAAGCTCTCCATCACGAGCGACGGTATCACGCGGCGTGTAGACTGCGCGCGTGGGTCTCTTCGATCGGTTGCGGCAGCTGCGCGGCGACGTCCCCGACGACGATATCGATGGCCGTACCCAGGCGCTCGTCGTCCACGGCAACGAGTTCGGCTACGACCCGTTCGGCATGTCGCGCGACTCGCTGAAGATCGCGGCGACGTTCGCTCGCTTCCTCTATCGCAACTACTTCCGGGCCACGTCGTACGGCATCGCGAACATCCCGGCGAAGGGCCGCGTGCTGTTCGTGTCGAACCACTCCGGGCAGCTGCCGTTCGATGGCGTGGTCATCGGCGCGGCGACGTTCCTCGAGCCGGCGCAGCCGCGCCTCGTGCGATCGATGGTCGAGTACTTCGTGCCCACCGTGCCGTTCGCGAGCTACTTGTTCGCGCGCTGGGGACAGATCACGGGCACGCCCGAGAACTGCCGACGCCTCCTCGCGGCGGAGGAAGCGGTGCTCGTGTTTCCCGAGGGTGCGCGCGGCATCTCCAAGGATTTCGGCAAGCGCTATCAGCTAGCCGAGTTCGGCAAAGGCTTCATGCGGCTCGCGCTCGAGATGCAGGCGCCGATCGTTCCCGTCGCGGTCATCGGCGCCGAAGAGCAAGCACCCGCGCTGAACATCAAGCCGCTCGCGCGCCTGCTGCGCATCCCCGCGTTTCCGGTCGTGCCGTATCCGCCGTTCGTTCCCATCGTGCCCTTACCCGTGAAGTATCGCCTCTACTTCGGCGAGCCGATGGTGTTCACCGGCGATCCCGACGACGACGACGAGGTCCTCGACGAAAAGGTGGCGAAGGTCCGCACCACGATCCAATCGATGCTCCACGTCGGGCTTCGCGAGCGAGCACATGTCTTCTGGTAGCGGGCTCTCCGGGCCCACCGAGCCCACGCTGCCGCGTCTTCGCAAGGTGGTCATCACGGGCATCGCCGGGCGCCTCGGTCGCCTCGTCGCGCGCCGGCTCCATCACGATCTCGACTGGCAGATCGTCGGCCTCGATCGCCGCCCGATGCAGGGGCGCCCCAAGGACATCGAGCATCATCAGGTCGATCTGCGCAGCAAGAAGGCGCGTGACATCTTCCGCGTCGGCGATGTCGACGCGCTGATCCATCTCGGTGTGATGCACGATCCGCGGGCGCGCCCCGCCGAGCTGTACTCGTGGAACATCACGGGGACGACCAAGCTCCTCGAGTATTGCCAGGCGTACAAGGTTCCCAAGGTCGTGCTGCTCTCGAGCGCGAACGTCTATGGCCCGCGCCCCGACAACGCGCAGTTCCTCACCGAGGACGCACCGCTGCTCGCCGCGCAGCGATTCCCGCAGATGCGCGATCTCGTCGAGATCGATCACCTCGTGTCGACGTTCCTCTGGCGTGCGGCACAGATCGAGACCGTCATCTTGCGGCCGGTGCACATCGTCGGTCCCGTGCGCAATGCGCCGTCGAACTACTTGCGCCTCGAGCGGCCACCAGTGCTGCTCGGCTTCGATCCGATGGTGCAGCTCGTCCATTATCTAGATGTGGCCGAGTCGATCGTGCACGCGCTCACCCCGGGACGGCGCGGCATCTACAACATCGTCGGTCCGGGGGAGGTGCCCGTCTCTGCCGTGCTGAAGGAGCTCGGTCGCGAGCCGCGTGCGATCCCGCACCCGGTCGCGCTACCGCTCCTCGGACTCGCGTTCCGCTTCGGCCTGTCGAGCTTCCCGGTCAACGAGCTCGATTTCATCCGCTACGTTTGTATGGTCGACGGTCGCCGCGCCGCTGCCGAGCTCGGCTTTCGCCCTCGCTACTCGCTCCGCGAGACCATTCGCGCCGTCGACGAACCCGCCTAGCTGAGCTGTGCCTCGAGCGCTTGGAAGTGCGATCGATCGCACGATCGAGCGGACGGTTTTCCGTTGGAACGGTGGGATTTGCCGGCGGTTTCCGTGGCGCGGCGATACACCGACTGTGGCCCAACGTTCACACCCGCGATCGCTCCCGAAACCGGGCATGACACGATTGTCGGAGTGCGACGCCGATGAAATTCAGCCGGTCCGAACACCAGGGTGTGTGGGACGGCGATTTTTCGGGCATTTTTGTCAGGGATTGGTCGCCGGTTCCCAACAGATCGTCCTCATGTGTCGAAACGTTGATGGATTGTTCACTAGTTCGATCCCGTTGCCGTAATGGCACGACCGATGCTTCCGTCCCGGACTACCGCACGCCTTCCCCCCAAAGGAACGAGACCATGACCAAGCTCTTCTCCCCCCTGCGCGCCTCTCTCTGTATCGCCGCGCTCGCTGCCCTCGGTGGTTGCGAGCTGTACCTCGGTGACTCGAATGGTGGCGGGGACCGTTGGACCTACTGCGCCAACGACGGCTACTACGTCTGCAACGGTAGTGAGTGCGAATGGGCCGGCTCACGCTGTCCCCAGGAGACCGGCTACACGTGCGACAGCGACAGCGACTGCGCGCAAGGTTGCTACTGCAGCGACGACGGCGTGTGCGAAGAAGCCGGCTTCTGCAACAACGACAACCAGTGCCCCGACGGGTACACGTGCGACGAGGCGCGCGCGTCGTGCGTCCCCGAAACCTGCGTCTTCAATGAAGACTGCGACCAGGGCGAGGTCTGCAGCGATGGTCGGTGCGAGACGACCTGCACGTGCACCAACGACCAGGAAGCGATCGACGCTGGTTATGGCTACTGCAACGAGTCGCGCGGCACCTGCGAGCCGACGCTCGCGACCGGAAGCTGCGCGGGCGCGGTGACCTGCAACACCGCCGAGCCGGCCTGCGCTCCGGGCGAAGTCGCGGTGGTCCTCGACGGTTGCTACACCGGTGTTTGCAACCTGATCGGCACGTGTGACCTCTCGCCGGAGTGCACCAAGCTCCAGCACGAGTCGGACTGCCTCGGGCGCGCGGGCGAGTGCACCTCGGTCTACTACGGCGTGAACTGCACCAACCCGAGCAACGGCGGCGCGTCCTGCCAGGCGGGTGACTCGGGCTGCGTGTGCGAGTCGTTCCAGTTCGCGGACTGCCGCACGTCGACCACCGCGGCGACGATGCAGTACGAAGGTCCCAACGGCACGCTGATCGATATGTTCTCGCGCAACTGATCTCGTCTCTCTCTTCTGGATGCTAGGTGGGTCGCTCGAAAGGGCGGCCCATCGGCGTTTCGGGATGTACAGTCGGCGCATGGGCTTCGAGTTCGCCGAGACGATGAGCGGGACCGTGGCGTGGGACTCCGAGCCCGGCCGAAAGCATCCGTTCAAGTTCGAGATCAGCGCGCATGCGGAGTCGACGCGCGCGCACCTTCTCGACGGCAAGGTCTCCGTGCGCGGCGTCCTCGACGCACCGCCCCGCGCGCATGGCGTCGACTGCGAGGGCATCATGATCATCCGGCCGATCGGCCAGAAGATCATCCGCTACGAGCTCTCGTTCCAAGACGACGACGGGACGCCGTACGAGCTGGTCGGTCAGAAGGACATCCGATTCCTCTCGCTCCGGCGGACGCTGACCTACCTACCGGCCGAGATCCTCGACGAGCAGCACCGCCGCGTCGCGGTGTGCGAGACCTCGTTCGACGTGAAGAATGATCTGTGGAGCTTCTTGCGTAGCTGGAAGCCCGCCTAATCACTCGACTCCGCGTTGGAAAGCCCGACGATCGACAGCTTCTGGAAGCCCTGTTTCGCGCACCAGACGTGGTAATACCCGTCGCGGTTATGGGATTCCTCCAAAAGCTCTTCGGCAGCAAGAACCAGCGCGAGATCAAGCGCATGCAGCCCATCGTCAACCGGATCGCAAATCTGGAAGACAAGATGAAGAAGCGGAGCGACGCGGAGCTGAAGGCCCTGACCGCAGACTTCAAGCAGCGCATCGATAACGGTGCGTCCCTGACGGAGCTGTTGCCCGAAGCGTACGCGGCCGTTCGCGAAGCGAGCGTTCGCGTGACGGGCATGCGCCACTACGACGTGCAGATGCTCGGCGGCATCGTGCTCAACGAGGGACGTATCGCCGAGATGCGCACCGGCGAAGGCAAGACGCTCGTCGCCACGTTGCCCACGTATCTGAACGCGCTCGTCGGAAAAGGCGTGCACGTCGTCACCGTGAACGACTATCTCGCGAAGCGCGACGCCGAGTGGATGGGACGCATTCACGGCTTCCTCGGTCTCACGACGGGCGTGATCGTTCACGGCCTCGACGACTTCGAGCGCCAGCGCAACTACAACTGCGACATCACGTACGGCCAGAACAACGAGTTCGGCTTCGATTACCTGCGCGACAACATGAAGAGCTCGCCGGATCGCATGGTCCAGCGCGGTCTGTTCTACGCGGTCGTGGACGAGGTCGACTCG
>JAEYYV010000250.1 GCA_023428295.1 Pseudomonadota bacterium | reverse complement strand
CAGGCCTATCCGGAACTGCAAGGCCAGATCGATACGGAGATCTGGTCGGACGCACGCCGGTAACGGGCGGAAGCACCTGCCGGCTCCCGCGTGGCTTGTGAATGCGAGAGCCGGCCATTACAAGCCGGCGATGCCGGCCCGAGCCGGCGGACGGAGCCTGCCCTGGACACGCTTTCCTTTCGACGGCCGAACGACCTGCACGTCCACTTCCGTGACGGCGCGGTGCTGCGCGCGGTGGTGCACCATACGGCGCGCAACTTCGCGCGGGCCATCGTCATGCCGAACCTGATGCCGCCCATCACCACCGCGGGCATGGCCAACGCCTACCGCCAGCGAATCCTCGCGGCTGCCCCGGATGGCATCGACTTCACGCCGATGATGACCTGCTATCTCACCGACGGCACCGATGCGTCGGACCTTCTAGCCGGTCACCGTGACGGCATCTTCGCCGCGGCGAAGCTCTATCCCGCCCATGCCACAACCAACTCCAGCCACGGCGTCACGGCGGTGGAGAAGATCGACCACGTTCTCGCCGCCATGGCGGATGCCGGGATGCCCCTGCTCGTCCACGGAGAACTGACGCGGCCCGAGATCGACATTTTCGATCGCGAGAAGGGGTTCATCGAAGAGGTGCTGGAGCCCGCGCTCGAACGCCATCCGCGACTGCGCGTCGTGATGGAGCACATCACCACGAAGGACGGCGCCCGGACCGCCGCCGCCCACGGCGACCGCCTGGCCGCTACCATCACGCCGCAGCACCTGCTGTTCAACCGCAACGCGCTTTTCCAGGGCGGGCTGCGTCCGCACATGTATTGCCTCCCCATCCTCAAGCGCGAGGAACACCGGCTGGCGCTTCGCAAGGCGGCGGTGAGCGGTCTGCCGAACTATTTCCTCGGCACCGACACGGCCCCGCATCTGCGCCACCTGAAGGAGGCGGACTGCGGCTGCGCCGGCGTGTTCAGTGCACCCGTGGCGGTCGAGGCCTATCTCACGGTCTTCGACGAGGAGAATGCGCTCGACCGGTTCGAGGCCTTCGCCTCTCTCAACGGCGCCGCCTTCTACCGCTTCGCCCCCTCGCAGGACAGGGTCACCTATGTCCGCAAGCCCCGGGAGGCCGAGGCCGCCGTGGTCGTCGGCGATGGCGACACGCTGGTGCCGCTCTTTGCAGGCGAGACAGTCTCCTGGTCACGCGCATCGCAGGACGTGCCGGGCTGAGGCGAACAGCGCGGAGCGGCGTTCAGGCAACCGCCGGACCTGAAAATTCACAGTTGATTCAAATACGACTTTCTCCGTTTGCCGTGAGATTCGACTGCGAGTAGATTGATAACGAATCAGTCGGCGCCGGGGTGGCGGACCCCTCCAGCCGGTTGTACCGGGCAGCGTCGATGGCGTGGCTCGGGGGTTAGTGGCGTCACGGTTCGCCCGTCCGGACAATCCGGGCGCGACTGGGTTTAGTACATTTTGTTGCGTTGGGGGGCCTGTTGGCCTTGTCGCGGCGCCAGGCACGCGAAGCGATTCGGGGCAGGCAGAATTCGAAAATGAACCTGGCGATCTCAGCAGCCGAACCTGATCCGACCGTGTCGGCAAGGCTGTCTTCTCGCGGAGACCTGACCGCCTTCATGATGGACCTGTGCCGACGCATCGGCGCCGACAGTTACATGCTCATGGCGATCATGCGCGATCCCAAGGGCTCGGAACTGCGCATCGTCGCGTCCAACTGGGTATACGACGCAATCCAGCTCATCAGCCGACGCGCACTGACGGCACTGGTGCAGTGCCTCGCCTGTGCGGCGCCTGGCCTGCAGCCCAAGCCAATCGTCACGCGCCGGGCTCCAGCGCTTCCGGGTGTCATCAGCGGCGAGGAAGCCCGCCTGCTCGACGTACTGGGGCATGGCGAAATCTACCCGCTCAGTCTCAACGTCGGCCGTCAGCGTCTCTTCGTCCTGTTCTCCACCGGTGAACCCGGCCAGCTCGACCCCACCGAACTGTCGCGCGCGCAGATGCAGTGCTGCTACGCGCTGTCCCAGGTTCCCGGCCTCCTCTCCGCCACGGCCCAGCAGGATCCGCTGTCGGACCGCGAGCGCGAATGCCTCTTCTGGGTGTCGGAAGGCAAGACCACCGAGGAAGTGGCGGTGATCCTCGGCGTCTCGGGCAATACCGTGAACAGCTACGTGACCAACGCCGTGCAGAAATTCTCGGCCCGCAACCGCACCTCGGCTGTCGCGGCGGCGATCAGGAACGGCATCCTATGAGCGCGAGACGATCGGCAAGGACAAGAAGCCTGGCCATCGGCCATGGGGGCGTGTTCGGGACCCCGCGCGATCCCGCAGACGAGGGGCTGGCCGACAACATCCCCAAGGCTGTCGCCCGCTGCCGGTCGATCGCGACGGACATCGGGGCCGAGGACTTCGGCCTGTTCTTCGTGAGCGCGTCGTTCGAGGGTCTGCATCTCTGCTTCGATTCCAGCTATCCGCTGGCATCGCCCAGATCCACCTTCATCTCCGAAGGTTGCGCGGACGCGCTGGTTAAACATACGCGCGTCTCCACTGCGCCGTGCTGGTGGGCCGACGGGACCCTGTCACGCAGCGAAAGCGAATTCCTGCGGCATCCGCTTGCCGAGCGGACCTCGGAACTCCTGCCGGGGGTGCCGGGAATAGCCTTCCCGGTCTTCGCCGACCGCGGCAGATGCGGACTCGTGATCTTCTACGGCCAGACCATGTCGCTGACCCCGGAGCAGATGGTCGATGCGCATGCGCGCTGCTTCTGGCTGTTTCATGCCGTTGCCGCGCTGAGCGCGACGCCCGAGCGGCAGACGAGCATGACCCCCCGCGAGACGGAATGCCTGAAGCTCACTGCCGAAGGCTATACCAGCGACCAGATTGCCGGTGTGCTGAACCTCTCGCCCCACACCGCGAACCAGTACCTGACCAACTGCACGCAGAAGCTCAACGCCGTGAACCGCGCGCATGCCGTCGCCAAGGCGATAAGGGCCGGCCTGATCGACTGATGTCCGTCAGCGGGCGGACGCAGGCTCGCAACGCCGGATCCGGGCGCCTTCGAGGGCGGCCGCAAGGAAGGCGGTGTTGCGTTCCGGATCTGCGTCCGGCTGATCGAAGGCGACGTAGTTGATCTCGATTGCGGCCTCATCGGCCCAGAGCGACAGGGTGAAGTACACGGTCGCGCCTCTCGGCCTGAGTTCGAGATCGAGTTCGATCCGCGGCAGCTCCGACCAGGTCGCGTGCACCTGGCCGCCATTTCCCAGCCTGACGGTCCGCGGCATGAAATAGAGCTCGGCCGCCGAATCCACGATGTCGGAAATGCAGGCGAAGTGCTCCAGCCGGATGAAGGCGATGTAGTCCGCCACATCCACCAGGCGCAGTTCGCTCACCACCTCGCCGATGGCATCGGCGACGATCACTTCCCTGGCTGATGCATGTGACTGCCGGATCATGGAATCCGTCTCTTTGGTGCCTTGCTGGCCTGGACTGCGCGCACCAGTTCGGCCACGGCCTGGTAGAACTGGGGTGGTATCACACTATCCACCGAAACTTGCTTGTACATGGAGCGGGCGAGCGCCACGTCCTCGAACACGGGAATTCCGTTGGCCTCGGCGACCTCGCGGATCTTCAACGCCACGAGGTCCGTGCCCTTGGCCAGCACGACGGGGGCGGAGTTCTCCTCACGGACATATCTCAGCGCGATCGCATAGTGCGTCGGGTTCGCGATCACCAGCGTGGCCCTGGGCACGGCCGTCATCATGCGCCGCCGCGCCCGGTCGCGTGCCAGCGAGCGCAGGCGCGACTTCACGATCGGGTCGCCTTCCGACTGCTTGAGCTCGTCCTTGACCTCCTGGCGGGTCATGCGCAGTTCCTGCAGCCAGTGGAACCGCGACCACACCACGTCGGCGGCCGCGATCACCGCCATCACCGCGACGATGACGGTGAGGATCTGCACCGCCATGCCGTTCATGACAACGCCGAACACCGCCGGCGCGGTGATCATGCCCGAGAGAAGCGTCTCCAGCGCGCCGCGCAGGCCGCGCGCAAGGCCCACGCACCCCACGACCAGCTTCGCGCCCGACTTGGCGAACTCGACGAAGCCCTGGGCACCGAAAAGCCGCTTCCAGCCGGCGGCCGGCGAAATCCGGGACGCCTGCGGGCGGATCCGTTCCGCCACGAACTGGGGCAGGTTCTGGACCACCGAGGCGAGCACGCCCGCCGCCATCAGCAGCGCCACGAAGATCAGCAGCGCCTTTCCGACCTCGGTGATGACCACCGTGTAGAGCGTCGAGACGTCCTTCGCCGTGTCCAGTGGCCAGGCTTCCGGCCGCTCGAAGAAGATGGCGAGGAACATCCCGAGGTCGGTCGTGGCGTGTTCGGCGATGAAGATCCCGAAGACGAGGATCGCGAGGAAGGAGGCCAGGATCGGGGCCTCCCGGGACGACGGAAGCCGACCCTTCTCGATCGTGTCGCGGATCTTCTTCTCGGT
>JAEYYV010000411.1 GCA_023428295.1 Pseudomonadota bacterium | reverse complement strand
GCCGCCGCGACCACCGCCGCCGCCGCCACCGCGCTTCTCCTCGGCGACATCGACGCGGAGGGCACGGCCCTCGAAGTCGCGGCCGTTGAGCTCGCTGATGGCCTTTTGCGCCGCTTCGGAGCTCGCCATCTCGACGAACGCGAAGCCGCGCGAGCGGCCCGTCTCGCGATCCAGCATCACCGACACGTTGGCGACTTCACCAGCGGTGGCGAAGTGCTCCCGGAGGAGATCTTCGGTGGTGTGGAACGACAGGTTACCTACGTACAAACGATTCGACATTCTGTGCTCTCTATCCCGGCTCGACGGAGTCAACTCCTGCCGGCCGTACGGGAGGGGAAGCACGCGACCACCTGACGTGTCGCGCTCGCCCTCGAAGAGAACGTGATGCTGTCTAGCACGCTGCCAGGAGGATTCACAATCAACTTCGTGATCGTCCGAGAATCAGGCGGATTCGGACCGGTCGGCCGCCGGGTCCGAGGACAGCGAGGGGCCATTTGCCCCACTCCCGATGACGACGTCAGCGTGACCGTGCCCTCGGGCGTGATGCGGGGATGATGTTGCCGCTCGACGGAGTTGCGTCGATTCATGGTGAGGCCGTGGAGAAAACCGCGGTCCTCTCCGCAAGCGCTGTCTCGACGAGCACCGCAGCACTCCTCGAGCGCGACATAGTCTGCGCAAGTTGCGCAATCGTCGCGAGCGATCGTCGTCGAGAATAACTCGCCGTCGATTCTCGTTATGGTGCGCGCGGGATGAGGATCGCGATCGTGTTCGTGGCGCTCGTCGGGTGCACCCCGGAGCGTGAATGCCAAGACGGCTGCCTGGATGATGCTGCGTGGAGCGGCAGCGGCTCGACGAGAGAAGGTGCCGCCGAGCTCTCGAACTACTCGTGCGGCGGCGCGCTGGAAGGACGCGAGCTCGTCCAGCGCATCACCGTCTCCACGCGCGGTTTTGTCGCCGCCGAAGTCGATGAAGCGAGCGGCGCCGAGGTGCGCCTCTTACGCGAGCGCTCCGCGAACGCGTGCATCGACGGTGCGGGCCGTCGCGCGGGTGCGCTCGTGGGGCCTGGTACGTACTTCGTCGTCGTCGACACCGAGAGCGGCCGCGAAGGACCGTTCCACCTGACGATCGGCTTCACCGATCGCGACGACCTGGTCGCGCACGGAATCTCCGAACGAGTGGCGAGCGACGCACTCGACGTGATCGGCGCGGGCTGGCGGCGCGACACGACGCGCTTCGAGTACGTCATCGCGGACTTCTCGTTGCACTCGAGCGTTCCGCGCGAGTGGATCGTGAACCTCACGACGGAAGCGCTGCTCTGGAACGTCCATGTCGCGCACGGCCGCGGCTACAACGAAGCGTTCGTGAACACCGGCTTCGCTCCCGCGTTCTCGAACACGCCGGACACGCACCTCTCGAGCTACGGCGTGATGAGGTCCGCCGAGCCCTACGTCGGCATGTACGGATCGTCGTACCGCATCGACGGTCTCGAGCCCGACATCAACGACAACGTCCGCGTGCGCGACATCGTGATGCACCCGTGGGAAGGCTCGCGCCCCGAGCTCATCGCGATCAAAGGCGAGACGCAGCCGACCTGGGGCTGCCCCGCGATCGACGATCGCATCGCGCCGATGATCGCGGACGCCACGAGCGGCGGCGTCCTCATGTTCTTCTGGCACCCCGAGTGGCGCGGTCACACGCGATACTTGTAATCGCTCAGGCTTCCAACAGCAGGCGATCGGGCGCCTCGAGGCGGTCCTTCACCGCGACGAGGAACGACACGGCTTCCTTGCCGTCGACGACGCGGTGGTCGTACGAGAGCGCGATGTACATCACCGGGCGCACTTTGATCTCGTCGTTGATGACGAGCGGACGCTTCACGATGTTGTGCATGCCGAGGATGCCGGTCTGCGGATAGTTGAGCAGCGGCGTCGACATCATGGATCCGTAGATGCCGCCGTTGGTGATCGAGAACGTGCCGCCCGACAGATCGTTTAGCGTCAGCTTGCCGGTCTTGGCGCGATCCGCGAGCTCGAGGATGCCCTTCTCGATCCCCGCGAACGAGAGCGTGTCCACGTCGCGTAGCACCGGTACGACGAGGCCCTTCGCCGTCGAGACCGCGATGCCGAAGTCGTAGTGCTTCTTGTAAACGATGTTGCCGCCGATGACCTCGGCGTTGAGGCCCGGGTACAGCTTGGCGGCGGCGACGCACGCCTTCGCGAAGAACGACATGAAGCCGAGCTTGGTGCCGTGCGCCTTCTCGAAGCTGTCCTTGTACTTCGCGCGGAGGTCCATGATCGCCGTCATGTCGACCTCGTTGAACGTGGTCAGCGACGCGGACTCCGTCTGCGCCTGCACGAGCCGCTCGGCGACGCGCTTGCGCAGCGGCGACATCGGGACGATCTCGTCGCGCGGATCCACCTGCTGGAGGCGCGCCTCGACATCGGCGGCGTTGGGCGCGGCCCCCGTCGAGACCGTGCGCGCCACCGAGGGCAGCGCCCCCACCTCGCGAGCCTGCGCGCGCTGCGAGGGCGTGAGCTTCATCAGCGCGTCCTTGTCGAGCGCGGCGCCGTTACCACTCGAGCGCTTGGCCTCGGCCGACACCTGCGCGGGCGGCGGAAGCGGCGGCGCGGATTGCTTCGCGGGTGCGGCGCTCGCCGACGCGGACGCTTGCGCGGTCGCCTGTGCCGCGGGAGCTGGCTTCTTCTCGGCAGGCTTCTCGCCGGGAGCAGCCTTGCCAGCCTTGCCCGCCTCGACGGTGCCGATGACATCGCCGACCTTCACGGTGGCGCCTTCTTTGGCGCGTTGCTCGGTGAGCGCACCGGCAACCGGCGACGGGAGCTGGACGGTGATCTTGTCGGTCTCGAGCTCCGCGATCGTTTCTCCGTCGGAGACCGAGTCACCGACTGCCTTCGTCCAACGAGCGATGACCGCTTCGGTGATCGATTCGCCGAGTTGTGGAACAACGAGGTCAGCCATGGGCGGAATCTACTCCTTTCATGGCGGTGGTGCACACGCGGCTGGGTGGATCACGAAGCCATCTTCTCCGAGGACCGCGACGTCGAGGTGGCCGTCCTCCGTGATGTCCGCGACCGCGAGCGCGACCGGCTTGGCCGCTGTCGTGTAGGGCCGTCCGGCCTCGAATGCGGTGGGAGTTCCACGAAGGAGCGTCACGGAGTTGCTCTTGTTGTTCACGACGAGGATGTCGGCGTTGCCGTCGTTGTCGAGGTCGGCGAGCGCGAGCGCGACCGGCCCTTGCCCGACGGTGATGTTCATCTCGGCCGCAAAGTTCCCGTTCCCGTCATTACGGAGGATCGTGATGTCGTTGCTATCGTGATTCGCGACCACCACGTCGACGACCTGGCGGTTCCCGAGCTTGCCGGCGACCACCGCTGTCGGCTTGAGCCCCGTCGGGATCGTTGTCCCGCCCATGAAGGCCCCGCCATTGTTGCGCCAGACCGCGACGCCATTGTCGCCCTCCATCACAGCCACGACGTCGGCGTCGAGATCCCCGTCGATGTCCGTAGCGATCGCGTCGACCGGCGACTCCATCGTCGGGAGCGAGCCTCCGCGCGTGTAGCCCTGCGCACTGCCCAGCACGAGCTGGAGCGCCCGACTTGTCGCGTGTGCGACGAGCAGATCGTCGGGCTCGGCACCGTCGAAGTTCCCGATGGCCACCGAGTCGGCGGTGCCGCCCACCAGGCCCACAGTGCGGATGTCCCAGTTCGACGCCGTTTGCAGGAGCACGTACGTCATCGACCCCGCCACTGCCACGACGTCGTCGAGCATGTCGTGGTTGAGGTCCCCGCTGGCCAGCGCGACGACCGGCGCTCCCCCCAGGATGTCCTCGACAACCGTCGTGCTCCCATTCACGTCGAAGATGAATCGGAGTCCCGCGATGCCGGAGCTGCCGACGGCGACATCGACACCGCTGTTCTCATCGAACCGCCCGGCCACGATCGCCGTTGCCTTCGACGGTACGGCACGTGGCGGGGTAGGAGCACCGAGGCCACATACGACGGGGAGCGCGTCGATCATCGCGTCGTCCGCGCTCGCATCCGGTTCGACGAACGCGTCCGGCGGTCGCGTCAGGTTGAACACCTGATCGCACCCTGCGGTCACGACGACGAGCGCGACGACGAGGGCGGCCGATCGTCTCATCGCGCGTCGAATGCCGCCTTCAGCAGCTGCTGCTGCTCGAGGACATGCGCCTTGTGCGAGCCCGTCGCGGGGCTCGCACTCTCGACGCGCGAGATCATCTCGAAGCCGAGCGGCTTTCCCGCGATCAGCGACTGCAGCCGCGGCGTCACGAACGTCGCCGCGCCCATGTTCGCCGGCTCGTCCTGCACCCAGAACAGCTCCTTCATGCCGGGGAACTTCTCGGTCGTCTCCGCTGCGACGAGCTGTGGCCACCACGGGTACAGCTTCTCGATGCGCACGATCGCTACGTGGTCCGCCTTGCGCTTCGTACGCTCCTCGACGAGCTCGTAATAGATCTTGCCGCTGCACACGAGCACGCGCGTCACCTTGCCCGGATCCGCCGTCGTGTCGCCGAGCACGCGATGGAACTTGCCGTTCGCGAGATCGTCGATCGACGACGTTGCCGCCGGCAGTCGCAGCAGGCTCTTCGGCGTCATCACGATCAGCGGCTTGCGCATCGGACGCAGCTGCTGCTCGCGCAAGAGGTGGAACATCTGCGCGGGCGTCGTAGGCTGCGCGACCTGGATGTTGTGCTCGGCGCACGACTCGAGGAACCGCTCGAGACGCGCGCTCGAGTGCTCCGGCCCCTGCCCTTCGTATCCGTGCGGCAGGAGCAGCACGAGGTTCGAGAGGCGCTTCCACTTGTCCTCCGACGAGGTGATGAACTGATCGATGATCACCTGCGCGCCGTTCACGAAGTCACCGAACTGCGCCTCCCACATCACGAGCGCGTCGGGGTAGTCAAGCGAGTAGCCGAACTCGAAGCCGAGGACACCGGCCTCCGAGAGGCACGAGTCGTAGATCCGGCACTGTCCCTGCTCGGGTTGCAATCCGCCGAGGACGAGGTGCTCGCGGCCCGTCTTGATGTCCGTGATGATCGCGTGGCGATGGCTAAACGTGCCGCGCGAGCAGTCCTGTCCGGTGAGGCGGACGTTCACGCCCTGGTAGAGCAGCGAGCCATACGCGAGGAGCTCGCCCATGCCCCAGTCGAGCATGCGCTCGCCGCGTCCCATCTCCGCGCGCTGCGCGAGCAGGCGTTCGATCTTGGGATGCGCCGTGAAGCCCTCGGGGAGCTCCGTCATCTGAGCCGCGATATGCGCGAGTAGCTCGCGCGGAACACGCGTGTCTGCCCGGACCGGCTCCGTCGTGAGGCCGCCGCGATAGCCGCGCCACATCGCCGTCATCGATGCGCTTTCGGGACGCTGCTTCGCTGCCTTTGCCGTCTCGAGCTCCTTCTCGAGCTCCGCGACGCGCTGCTGCGTCATACGCTGCACGTCGTCGGCGGTGACAACGCCCGCGTCGATGAGGTGCTTGCTGTACACCTCCACCGGCGACGCCTTCTGCCGGATGCGCTCGTACATGAGCGGCTGCGTGAAGCTCGGCTCGTCGTTCTCGTTGTGACCGTACTTGCGATAGCAGTACACGTCGATCACGACGTCCGACTGGAACTGCGCGCGATACTCGGTCGCGATCTCGACGACACGCGCGACCGCATCGAGGTCCTCTCCGTTGACGTGCCAGATCGGGCACTCGAGCATCTTCGCGACGTCGGTGCAGTACGGCGTGGAGCGCTGCTCTGCGGGCGACGCGGTGAAGCCGACCTGGTTGTTGACGATGATGTGAACGGTGCCGCCCGTGCGATAGCCCGGCAGCCCCGAGAGCTGCAACGTCTCGGGCACGAGGCCCTGCCCTGCGAACGCAGCGTCGCCGTGGACGAGCACGCCCATTACGCGGCGATGCTCGACGTCGCCGTGGCGCGTCTGCTTCGCGCGCACGCGCCCCATCACGACGGGATTCACCGCTTCGAGGTGCGACGGGTTGAACGCGAGCGACACGTGCATCGAGTGGCCGAGCGAATCGATGCGGTCCGTCGAGAAGCCGAGGTGGTACTTCACGTCGCCGCCGCCCATCGCCTTCTCGGGCTCGACATCCTCGAAGTGACCGAACAGATCGCGCGCGGGGCGCTTGAGGATCTGCTCGATGGTCGTCAGGCGTCCACGGTGCGCCATGCCGAGCACCGCTTCGATCGCGCCGAGGCGACAGCCGTGCGTGAGGACGAGATCGAGGAGCGGGATGAGCGTCTCGCTTCCCTCGAGGGAGAAGCGCTTCGTGCCCGGATACTTCGTGTGGCAGAAGCGCTCGAACTGCTCGGCGTTGATGAGGTGCTGCAGCATGCGCACGCGCACCTCGGGGTCGGGCGCCTGGGCGAGGAGCGTCTCCATGCGCTCGGCGAGCCACGAGCGGCGCGCCGGCGACGAGATGTGCATGAACTCGAGGCCGACCGAGCTCGCGTACACCTGCTTCAGGCGCGCGAGGAGCTCGTCGATCGTCGCGCTCGGCAGACCGTGCACGCCCGTCGGCTCGATCACGCGACCGCGCATGTGCGGACCGAATCCCCACACGGCTGGATCGAGCTCGCCGATCGGCGCGGTCTCGAGCAGACCGAGCGGATCGAGGTTGGCCATGAAGTGACCGCGCGCGCGATACGCGTTCACGAGCGGCCAGATCGTCGGCGTCGCGAGCGCGGTGAGCGGCGACATCGTCACGGAGCCCGGACGCGTTGCCATCGCCGGCATCGGATGACCGCCGTTGACCGCGTGACCGTTGGTCTCCTTCGCGGCGCCGTTGCCGTTCCAGCTCGCGCGTCCGCCCGTCTCTTGATCGCCCGGCGAATCATCTCCGCGTTGACCGGGCGCACCCGTGGGCTCATCGGTGATCAGCGCGTGCCAGCTCGCGTCGACATCACCGAGCTGTGCGGCAGAAATCTCGTCGAGGTACGCGAGGGAAGACGCTAGCTCGAGAACATCGCGGGTCATACGGGGCCGACTTTACCCGACCCTACGCGTTACGGAATCTCGTCGGCGCCCGGATCGGGGTTCGACCCGGCCGGCTGTGGGCGATCCTCGCCGTCGGCATCGATGCCAACGCTCGCGCTCGGCGTGCCCAGCCCGTTGGCGGGGGACCCGGGCATGAGGTGGTAGTCCGAGGCCGCCGCGTCGACAAACATCGGATTCACCGCCATGTTGGCCGAACCACCCGTGTATCCCGGATCGACAATGCTGTTCATCACGGTGCAGCTCGCGTCGATACCCGGCGCGATGTTGTCCCACGCGATGATGTTGCGGATCGTGACGGTACTGCCCGGACAGCGCAGGCCGCTCGGCCCGGCCGCGGTGGTGTTCGCGATGGTCGTGTGCTCGACCAAGCCACTCGGCACGTCCTGCAGGTGCACCGCCGCGATCGTGTAGTCCGCAGGGCTCGCCGTCCGGACGAAGTACGAGTTGCGGATCGTGACCGGCGTCGCGCTCGCGTACAGCGCGTAGAGGCCCGCGCCGGTCACCATCGTGCGATCCACGTCGAGCGGACACGTCGTGTAGATGCCCGCGTTCGAGCCGCTGATGCGCATGCGCGAGAGATGAAGCTCGCCGCCCGTCGTCTGGCATCGGATCGCGGAGTTGTTGGCAGCGACGTTCATCACCAGCCCGAGGATGCGAACGGGCACGCCCTCGGCCGTGATGCCGACGGTGCCGGCGGTGCCGGCGACGTTGAACGTGGATCCACCGCCAGCGAGCGTGCCCGCGATCGACATGGTGAGCGGCGCCGCGCGCGTGTACGTGCCGGGCGCGAGCTTCACGATGTCCTTCTCTGTGGTGAGCATCGTGACCGCCGTCTCGACGCTGCACGGCTGCGCCATCGTGCAGACGCTGTCGCTGCCTCCCGCGGCCGCGTAGACGAAGCGCGCGGGATCCGCGCACGTCCCGTCGTCGAGGCACACGTTCGAGGGGCACTCGCTATCGAGGACGCAGCCGCCGCACGAGTGCGTCGCGAGATCGCAGATCGGCTTTCCGATCATCGTGCACTCGGTGCTGTCGGAGCACTCGAGCGCCATGACGTCGCTGCCGCCATCGCCCCTCGCATCGGGATCGAGCGCTGTCACCGACGGGATATCCGCGATCAGCTCGCATCCGGCGAGCATCACGAGCACGACCACGCGAATCACGGCGCTACTTTCACCACGCACGCTCCAGCGCGAAGCCTCCGCCCTCGCCAGAGACCCAGCCCGTGAGCTGAGGACGATCCGGCTTCTTGTCGCGCTGTTGCAGCTTCCAGATCACGCTGGTCACCACCAGGCCCGTACCGATCACGAAGAACGCCGTGGTCACGTGCGAGAGCGTGCGCGCCGAGTCGAGCGTGTCGCGTCCCTCGGGCCCGCACACGAGCGCGGTCTTGGGACCGTCACACAGCGCGATGCCATCGTTGCGCTTGGACAGCGTGAGGATGCCGGTGACCGTTCCCGTGACGAGGAGCGCGACGCCGGCACCACCGAGGTAGAGCGGCTTGCGATCGCCCGAAAACCACCCCTGCGTCGCCGGCTCTTCGGGCCCGATGCCGCCCGTGTCCGCGGCCGCGACGAGGATCACCTCGCTGACCTGCCCTTCTTTGGCTGTCACCCTTTGCTTCGTGGCGCCCTCTGCCTCGATCTCGTGCGTGCCCGGATCGACGGGAATCGGCTCGCTCGGGTCCACGATCTCGGTGCCATCGAGGTAGATCGTGGCCGTCGCTGAGAGCGAGCCGCGCTCGATCTGGAGCTTCGGCATGCGCTCGTCGATCTCCGCGATGCTCTGCTCCGCCACCGCGCGCGCCTTCGCGAGCTCCGGCGTCTTGGTCTTGAGCAGGATCGCGCCGAACAGCTTCCGCGCGTCGATCAGGCGACCGATCTTGGACCAGCACGTCGCGAGGTTCAGCTCGGTGCCGAGACCCGCGCCGAGGCCGAGCGCTTGCTCGAACAGCGGGCACGCCTCTGCATGCTTGTTCTGACCGACGAGCGCGCGGCCCTTCTCGAACAGCTCTTGCGCGCGTTCGAGATCCTCGGCGCTCGCGGGCGAGGACATGGCGACGATGACGGCGAGCGCGAGACAGCGACGAACAAACATCAGTTCATGCACTCCAGCGGATCGGTGCAGGCGACAGCCGGCTTCTTGGTCTTGTCCTTCGGATCCTTCGAATCCTTCGCCTTGTCCTTGGCCTTGGGCTCCGTCACCGGCGTTTGCTTCACCGTCGGCGTCTGCTTCGCTGTGGTCGGCTCCGTCGGCGCGGTGGTCTTCACCGTCGGCGTCGTGGTGGGCTTCACCGTCGTCGTCGTCGTCGTTGTCGGCGGCGTTGTCTTCGCGGTCGTCGGCGCGGTCGTCGGCGCGGTCGTCGGCGGCTCGGGCCTGGCCGGGCAGCTCGGCAGCGCAGCGGCTCCCGCCCTGGGCGGTCTCACCGGCGGCGCGGCCCGCGTCCACAC
>JAEYYV010000131.1 GCA_023428295.1 Pseudomonadota bacterium | reverse complement strand
TGGCGTCGCCGGCGGTGTCGTCGGTGGTGACATCAACGGTGTGATGGGCGCACCGCCTCCGCCACCACCGCCTCCTCCGCCGCCCGCGCCGCCGCAGAACGTTCCGCCGACGCTGCTCGAGGGCTCGCGCATCGCGGGCGAGAAGCAGATCGTTCCCGACGACGTGACCAAGACCGAGATCCAACGCTCGGGCAAGGACAAGATCATCGGCAGCTACAAGCTGTGCCTCGACGTGACCGGCAAGGTCACCTCGGTGACGCAGCTGAAGTCGACCGGCTTCCCGGCGTACGACAACAAGATCCTCGGAAAGATGCGTGGGGAGTGGAAGTACAAGCCCTACGCCGTCAACGGACGAGCAGTGCCCGTGTGCACGGCCGTCACCTTCATTTACTCGCAGAAGTAGCGATCAACCCCTTCGAAGGAACGTGTCATGGGCCTCGACCTAATGGAACTCTGGAACCACATGTCGATCATCGTGAAGATCATCACGATCGGCATGATCGGCATGTCGGTGTTCATGTTCTACATCATCACCGAACGCCTCCTCACGTTCAGCGCTGCGAGCCAGCAGAGCATCCGGTACGTGCAGGCGCTCGGCGAGTTCCTTCGCCAGCACAAGGTGAACGACGCGCTCAACGCGGCGCGCTCGATGCCGAAGAGCCCGGTGGCCAAGGTGATGGAGTCCGGCCTCGCGTCGCTGCTCCAGGGTCGCGAGGCGCTCAAGACCGAGGGCCCCGACGACGTCGGTGACTTCGATCTCGTCGATAGCGTGAACCGCGCGCTCGAGCGCGTGAAGGAGCGCGAGACGGCGAACCTCCGCAAGGGCCTCGCGTACCTCGGCACCACGGCCTCGGCGACGCCGTTCATCGGCCTCCTCGGTACCGTGATCGGTATTCTCGGAACGTTCCAGCTGCTCAAGGGTGGCGACGTGCAGATCGGCGCGATCGGCCCGAAGATCTCCGAAGCGCTCGTGTCCACGGCGCTCGGCCTCGGCGTCGCGATCATCGCGGCCATCGCGTTCAACTTCTTCACGAGCCGCGTCGAGAGCTTCGTGATCGACATGAACGATGTGTCGAGCGAGTTCATCGACTACGTCCTCCGCGAGGGCCGGGGCTAAACAGTGTCCACTCCCAGCGAATCGCTGCGGATGGGGCGAAGGCCCCAGAACTCGAAGCACAAGCGGCGTCACCGCTTGTCGCATTCGAAGGGTCCGCACGTGGACGCCGTGCGTAACGACATCAACGTCACGCCGCTCGTCGACGTCATGCTCGTGCTGCTCATCATCTTCATGTTGATGACGCTGCTCATGGGCCGCGGTCAGGATGTTCAGCTTCCGAAGGCACAGAACTTCTCGTCGGAGAAGGACATGATGCAGCCGGTCGTCACGATCGACGCTGCCAACGTCCTCTACGTGGAGAAGGACAAGATCGGCGAGATCGGTCCCGCGACACTCAAGGAGATGGAGCTCCAGGTTCGCGCGCTGTGGGCATCGCCCAAGAACCTCGCCGGTGAGCGCGTGTACCTGAAGGCGCACCACATGCTCGAGTACGACGTCGTCTATCCGGTGCTGCTGTTCATGCACAAGGAGATGGGCCTCGAGTCGGTGGACCTCGCTATCTCCAAGCAGGAGGCGAAGTAGCCATGGGAATGTCAACCGGCGGCAATAAGGGTGGTCTCCAATCGGAGATCAACGTCACGCCGCTCATCGACGTTCTGCTCGTCCTCCTCATCATCTTCCTCGTGGTCATGCCGATCATGATGAAGATGGAGACGCTGCAGATCCCGCGAAAGCTCGACGAGATCAACGAGACCGTCGACAACAACCTCGGCATGCTCACGATCTTCGTGAAGGCCGACTTGTCGATCGACTTCTCCGACGGCCTCTCCGAGAACCCCACGCCGATCGCGGCGTCGGACATGATTCGCACCATCAAGCCCAAGCTCGAGGCGATGGCGAACGCGGGCCAGGTGAAGGTCGTGTTCGTCGACTTCGATCGCAAGGTCCCGTGGGGCGAGGTCGTGAACACGATGGACACGATCCGCAGCCTGGCGGCCGACGTGAACAAGGACGAGGTGAAGGTCGCGCTGAAGGTCAAAGAGGAAGCCACGCAGTAAGCGACGCGAGGGGGCGTTGCTTTCACGTGGCGCCTGCGGGCGCCGTCTTCGTTTTCGGCGCCCACGCAGGTCGACGCCGACCGATCCCGATCGATGACGATTGTGTGCGATCCCAACGCATCGATCGGTGTCGCAGTGGCCTCGTGCAAGACGGCCTGCGACAGCACTGCTGACTCCAACTCGCCGTCGCGATCTCGTCTGTCACGTCGGGTGATCAGGTCGCCGTATCTGCGTCGGAGAAGGCGGTGATACGTACCGTGGAACGTCTTGACAAGTTTGACGCTCGGTTAGTACAAGCGGGCGATTTTCGTTCGCGGTGTTTCGTTCTCGACGAGGGAGCAAGTTTGACTATGCAAAGGGTTACGAAGGTTGTCTGTGTCGTCGCAGCGACGTTGGCTGTCGCCGCATGCACCGACTACGAGAGCTCGACCAATCTGAATCCTGAGGGACCCGCGATGATCACGCAGGTCCGGCTCAAGGAGACGTACACGACGTCGGGTTCGATGTTTGTCTCCACGCGTCGCGTGTTCGGCTTCGGAACGCACCCGAACGCGACCGACGTGGACGCGCATCCGGTGAACACGGCAACGGCCGTCGGAAACTCGCTCCGCATCATCGTCGACGAGCTCCTCGTTGGTAACAACCTCGAAGAGATCGCGTGCCGCGCGCCGGTCAACGCGAACGGCGCGTACGCGCGCGTTCCGCTCCGCACCACGCCGGACGACATCGCGAAGTGCGCGGCAGCGCAGGACATCCTCCCCAGCACCTGCCGCGGCGAGCACGCGGTGTGTCTGTGCGAGCTCGCGGGCGGCTGCACCGTCAACAACAACCTCATCGCAGAGGGCGCGCCCGTCGGTGTTCTGGACATCAACCAGGACGGCGCAGCGGATGACACGCGCTTCATCGAGGGCGCGGTCGGGCTGCAGTGCGGCAACATCGACGTGCCGATCGATCTCGACATGAGCTACTGGAACCCGTCGGGCAACCAGCAGGTCCCCGCCATGGGCGGCTTCGAAGCGCTCGGCCCGGCGATCGTCCTCGTTCCCGGTCCGCGCGGCCTGCCGACCAACCTTGCGTGCCAGTTGAAGTTCTCCGCGGAGATCGTCGACAAGCAAGGCGAGGGCATCTGCGCACCGCCCAACGGCGACATCAACGCGGGCTGCACCGCGGGCGACGTCAGCGCGTTCGAGATGAAGGTCGAGCCGCTCACCATCACCGGCGCGTCGTTCATGGACGGCTCTACGGGCGTCAGCGTCGACGGCCCCGCGCTGTTCATCGGCAACACGCAGTTCGACCCGGCGTCGATCAACGCGACCACCATCACCATGACCCCGGCGCCGCCCGCGGGCACCACGTTCGCGATCGACGCGATGCCGACGCGCATCCGCATCTCGTACGGTGGCGCCACGCCGGCACCGCTCACCGCGAACACGGAATACACGATCACGTTCACCGAGGGCGTGACCGACACGTTCGGCCAGCCGCTGCCGGACCCCGTCACCTTCACCTTCACCACTGGCTCGTGATCGGAGACATGTCCATGAAGACCAAGAATCTGATCATCGCTGCAACGCTCGGAGCGTCGATCCTCGCTCCATCGCTGGTCGACGTCGCTCCGGCGTACGCGCAGAGCATGACGTCCGGCGCTATTCAAGGCACGGTCACCGACTCGAAGACCGGCGAGAAGCTGCCAGGTGTGACGATCATCGCCACCTCGGCGTCGCTGCCGCAGGCGCAGACCGCCATCACCGACGAGAACGGCCAGTACAAGATCTCCGATCTTCCGCCCGGTAACTACCTCGTCACGTTCTACTTCGCGGACATCACCCTCGAGCGCGCCGGCATCACCGTCGGCGTGAACAAGGTGACGCCCGTGTTCCAGAAGCTGAACCAGGCGCAGGCCGGCGGTGAGATCGTGAAGATCACCGATACGGCGCCGACGATCGATCCCACGTCGACGACGCAGGGCATCACGATCGACAAGAACTACATCAAGAACATCCCGGTTCCGGGCCGTACGTTCGAGTCCACGCTCGGCGCCGCTGCCGGTTCGCAGGGTGACGGCCTCGGCGTTTCGTTCTCGGGCTCTTCGTCGCTCGAGAACCAGTACTACGTCGACGGCGTCAACACGACGGGCCTCACGTTCGGCACCGTCGGCTCGCCGGTCATCAACGACTTCATCGAGGAGATCGAGGTCATCACCGGCGGCTACAACGCGGAGTACGGTCGCGCGACCGGTGGCGTCGTGAACGTCGTCACCAAGTCCGGATCGAACGACTTCAAGGGCTCGGTCTTCGGTTACTACCAGCCGGGCCAGTTCACGGCGGGCGTCGAGCGCACTCCGCGCAACGCTTCGTCGATCGACATCACGGGTAACGTCGCCTACCAGGCAGACTTTGGCTTCGAGCTCGGCGGTCCGATCATCAAGGACAAGCTGTGGTTCTACGTCGGCTTCGCGCCGCAGTTCTCGAAGATCGACTACACGCGCGAGACCAAGCGCCAGACCGACTGCCGTCGCCTCGAGCCGAGCGGCGCTCTCTCCGTCTGTAACCCGGCGCTTCCGTCCAACGGCGGCTTCGCCGATGGCGCGCCCGACACGGATCCCGCGACGGGCTTCTACATCACGGACCTCCTCGACAGCGAGATCCGTAGCCGTACGAGCCAGGGCTACAACATCCTCGCGAAGATCAACTACGCGGCCTCGCCGGAGCACCAAGGTCAGATCGCGTTCCAGGGCCTCCCGGGCTCTGCCGAGTCGCCGGGTCTGTTCGGCCCGCCGAGCAGCGGCTTCAAGCTCAGCCAGCTGACCACCGACCTCTCTGGTAAGTGGACGTCGAAGTTCAACGACAACAAGACCGAGGTCGAGGCCGTCGTTGGCTGGCACCGCGATCACTTGAAGTCGGACGCGTACGAGCCGAGCCTCGCGGACCAGCCGCTCCAGGTTCTATACAACGGCAGCCTCGGCGTGTGGGGCCCCGGCTTCGGCGCCGAGTCGGCCGCGACCAACGCGGGCTGCTTGGACGGCGTTCCTGGCTCGTCGGACAACTATCCGTACCTCGCGAACAACTGCCCGATGGACACGTCGGCGTACGTCATCGGCGGTCCGGGCTCGATCACGCAGGACACCGAGCAGCGTCGCTCGGCCAAGCTCTCCGTCACGCAGCGCGTGAAGGCGGGTGGTAGCCACGAGATCAAGGCCGGTATGGACGTCGAGGACAACGTCTCCGACAAGACCCGCCTCTACTCGGGCGGCGCGTTCATCCAGAACTACGTCGGCGGCGGCGCGGTCGTCATCAACCGCTGGGCGCAGCTCCTCGGTCGCCCGGGTTCGCCCGCGGTCGAGGCCAACACGGACCAGCGCTTCGACAACACCTGCCGTACGCCGTCTGCCAGCGTCGGTGGCGTGATGGGCTCCACGGACACGTTCGTGTGTGACTTCATCGAGGGCCGCGTCGGCGCCCCGGGCACGCGCATCACCGGCAACACGTTCAACTGGGGCGCGTACCTGCGCGACTCGTGGCAGATCCAGCCGAACCTGACCCTGAACGCGGGCATTCGCTACGAAGAGCAGCGCATGCGCTACGCGGACTTCCTCCAGGACAAGATCGATCCGCTCACGTCCGAGCGCCTCGGCACGAACGCCATGACGCTCACGGGCATGTTCGCTCCGCGCGTCGGCGTCCTCTACGACTGGACGAAGGAAGGTCGCTCGAAGCTGTACGGTCACTGGGGCCGCTTCTACGAGTCGATCCCGATGAACATCAACGACCGCTCCTTCGGCGGCGAGGTGAACTACCAGCAGCAGTTCACCGCGATGCAGTGCGGTGTCTCCGATCCCGCGATCGGCGGACCCAACGGCAATGGCTGCCTCCAGGATCCGAACGCCACCGCGGGCGGCGCCGAGCAGCTCATCGGCGCCTCCGGTGTTCTCGTCGCCCCCGGCATCAAGCCGCAGTACATGGACGAGGTCATCGGTGGCTTCGAGTACGAGATCCTCGACGATCTGAAGATCGGCGTCGCGTACCAGAACCGCCGCATGGGCCGCGTGATCGAGGACGTGTCGACCGACAACGCGAACACGTACATCATCGCGAACCCGGGCGAGTGGTCGTCCGGCGAAGAGCGCGCGATGCAGGATCGCATCGACCGCACCGACGACCCCATGGAGAAGGGTCGCCTGACGCACCAGCTGAACCTGTACAAGGGCATCCGCGTGTTCGACAAGCCGCGCCGCGATTACAACGCGCTGCAGTTCACGATGACGCGCCGGTTCTCGAAGCGCCTCTACGTGCAGGGCTCCTACACGTTCTCGCGCACCACGGGTAACTACCCGGGCCTCGTCTCGTACGACAACGGTCAGGTCGACCCGAACATCTCGTCGCAGTACGACCTCATCGAGCTGCTCTCGAACCGCGTCGGTCCGCTTCCGCAGGATCGCCCGCACTACATCAAGCTCGACGGCTACTACACGTTCGACTTCAAGAAGGCGGGCCAGGCCACCGTCGGTATCCGCCTCCGCGCGCTGTCGGGCATCCCGCAGAACGCTCTCGCGGGTCACTACCTGTACGGCGCCAACGAGGCGTTCCTCCTCCCGCGCGGTCAGATGGGCCGCACGGACTTCGAGCACGGCCTCGACGTGCACGTCGGCTACCAGAAGAACCTGCGCAAGAACTACAACCTCGAGCTCTTCTTCGACATCTACAACGTCTACAACCGCCAGGGCGAAGCCGGCATCGACGACAACTACGCGCCGCAGTACAAGCTGTCTGCGCCGAACTCGACGTCGGGCAGCGAGCAGAACGCGAACCCGGTCTCGGGCGGTACGTATGAAGACCTCGTGTGGGTGAAGACGATCGACTCGCGCGGCAACGAGACGGGCGTGCCGATCGGCAAGAACCCGAACTACGGCAACACCACGGGTCGCTACGCGCCGCTCAACGCGCGCGTCGGTCTGCGCCTGTCGTTCTAGTCTCGTTCTAGTCTCGTTCTAGTCTCGTTCTAGTCTCCGTTCTAATCTCCGTCTCGCTCTCGAGACGAAGCGCCCGCCGAGCAGCGGGCGTTTTGTTATTTCGGCGACGAGGTACGGCCGGCGTCGTTGTCAGGGATGCGTGCTACCCCAAGGGAGTGGAACGCTCGCCTCTGAACGAACAGCAGCGCGCCGCCGTCGAGCACGGGGACGGCCCGCTGATGGTCCTCGCGGGCGCGGGGACCGGCAAGACGCGCGTGCTGGTGCACCGCATCGCGCGGCTCGTCGAAACGGGGACGCCACCCTGGGAGATCCTCGCAGTCACGTTCACCAACAAAGCGGCGGGTGAGATGCGCCACCGCTTGCGCGAGCTGCTCGGCGAAGCCGCGGACGCGATGTGGATCGGAACGTTCCACGCCACCTGCGCGCGCATCCTGCGTCGCTGGGGCAGCTACGTCGGGCTGCGCAAGGGCTTCGTGATCTTCGACGATGACGATCAGATGAAGCTCGTCGACAAGCTGCTCAAGGACAGCGGCCTCGACGAGCAAGTGAGCACGCGGACGATCTTGTCGCGCTTCGATCGCGCCAAGAACCGCGGCATCTCGCCCACCGCGCACAAGACCGGCGTATTCGACGACATCGTCGATCAGATCTATCCGCTGTACGAGGCGCAGCTGAACAAGGAGAACGCGGTCGACTTCAACGATCTGCTGCTGTTCGTGCTCAAGCTGTTCTCGATCGACGAGGTCAAGAACGTCCTCGGCCTGCGCTTCCGGCAAGTGCTCGTCGACGAGTTCCAGGACACCAACAAGGTCCAGTACGATCTCGTCACCAAGTTCGCGGAGGCCACGCGCAACCTGACGGTGGTCGGCGATGACGATCAATCGATCTATGCGTGGCGTGGTGCCGAGCCGCGCAACCTGCTCGATTTCGATCGCGATTTCCCGGACGCGCGCGTCATCAAGCTCGAGCAGAACTATCGGTCCACGCAGACCATCCTCGACGCGGCCAACGGCGTCATCCGCAAGAACCGTGATCGCCACGAGAAGTCTCTGTGGACGGACAAGGGCGGCGGCGAGCTGCTCGAGGTCTATCAAGCGGGGGACGAGCGCGGCGAGGCGTACTTCATCGCCAACTCCATTCGTCGCGCGCTCGACGACGGGCCGCTGTCGCCCAACGACATCGCCATCCTCTATCGGACCAACGCGCAGTCCCGCGTGCTCGAGGAGCACCTCCGCGCGATGCGCATTCCGGCCAAGGTCGTCGGCGCGGTCTCGTTCTTCGAGCGCAAAGAGATCAAAGACGTCGTCGCGTACCTGCGCCTCCTCGGCAACGCCGCCGCGGACTCGGCCTTCGAGCGCGTGGTCAACGTGCCCGCGCGCGGCATCGGCGAGACCACCGTCGAGCGCCTTCGCTCCGCGGCGCGCGTGAACGGCGTCAACCTGCTGGACGCGGCTCGCCTGGCCGCGCGCGGCGAAGTCCCCGGCCTCAACGCGGGCGCGCGCAAGAAGCTGCACTCGTTCGTCGAGCTGCTCGACGGGCTCGTGGATGTCGCGGAGCAGGGCGCCTCCGTCGCGGAGACCATCATCCAGGTCGTCGATCGCTCCGGCCTGCGCGCCAAGCTCGAGGCGGACGGTTCCACCGAGTCGCGCGATCGTCTCGACAACCTCGCCGAGCTCGTCTCCACCGCGTCGGACTTCGACGAGGAGTACGCCGCCGAAGGCGAGCCCACCACCGCCGCTGTCTCGGGTCGGTGGATGCAAGCGCCGTCAGACGATCCGGATCCGCAGGCCGCTGGTGCGTTCCGCGCGGTGCATGATTTCCTCGAGCGCATCGCACTGTCGTCGTCGGCGGATCAGACGGCCACCGAGCAGGTCGTGCTGATGACCATCCACATCGCCAAAGGCCTCGAGTGGCCCCTCGTGTTCATCTCGGGCATGGAAGACGGTCTGTTCCCCTCGCTGCGCGAGCGCGACAACGTCTCCGAGGATGCCGCGCTCGAGGAGGAGCGCCGCCTCGCGTACGTCGCCATCACGCGTGCACGCGAGAAGCTCGTGCTCACGCACGCGCGCACGCGCCGCACGTGGGGCGAGATCCGCATCCAAGGGCCGTCGCGCTTCCTCGAGGATCTGCCGCCCTCGTCACTCGCCGCCCCCGTCCGCTCGCGCTCCACCACCATGCCCACGGGGCCGCGCATCGTCGACGGAAACTTCGCGCCCAAGCGCTCTGGCTTCGCGCAGCAGCGAGCGCGCAACGAGTACGATCAGTCCACCTCGTACGACGACGGCCCGGTCTATCGCGTCGACGACGATCTGCGGCCGAACGGGTTCATCGTCGGTGGCGGCGTCGTCCACGGCACTCTCGGCATGGGGCGCGTCGTGGCCATCTCGGGGCAGGGCAAGGACCAGAAGGTGGTCGTCGATTTTGGCGCCATCGGGCAGAAGACCGTGTTCGCTCGCTACCTGCAGCCGAGTGACTACGACCTGAACTGATCCGGGGGCGCCTACTTCGGCATGCGCTCGGTGAGAACCGGGATCTCCATGCGCGCCTTGTTGCGCCAGACGATCACCTTCGCGGCTTGCCCCGGTGGCGTCGCGGCGACGAGCCATGGCAGGTCGCGCTGGTTCACCGCGCGACCGTTCCACTCGAGGATCACGTCGCCCACACGCAGCGCGGAGCGAATCGCGGGCGAGTTGGGGACTACCTCGGTCACGTAGGCGCCGTTGCCGATGCCCACGCCGAGCGTTGCGCTGATGTCGCCGGTGACGGGCTTCACCTTCACGCCGAGCCACGAGCGCGAGACCTGTCCGCGATCGCGCAGGTCCGCGACGATCTCCTTGATGCGATCGATCGGCAGCACGAAGGACAGCTCGCCGACGCGATCGCCGGTCGCGATGGCCATGCCGACGACCTGACCCGCGGTGTCGAGGACGGGACCGCCCGAGTTGCCGCGGTGAATGCGCGCGTCGGTCTGGAGGAACATGCGGAACGTGCGGTAGCCCATGCCGCGATCCTGCATCAGCGAGCCGGCGGCTTCTTTGCCCGTCGACGAGACGACGCCAGCGGACGCCGTGACCTCTTCGCCGAACGGGTTGCCGAGGACGACGAGCCACTCGCCGATCTTGAGGTCGCTCGACGTTCCCATCGCGAGCGGATGCAGGCGCGGGCGATCCACTTGTAGGAGCGCGAGATCGAGATCCACGTCGCGGCCGAGCACCTTCGCGGGGACCTCGGTCGTGTCGTCGAGAACCACACGCAGGTTGGAGTCACCCGCGGCGGCAGAGGCGATCTTGTCGGTGGTGACGACGAAGACGCCGCCTGCCTCGATCAAGAAGCCCGTGCCGAGCGAGACGTCGGCGGTGGTTTCGGGTGCGCCCGGGAACATCGCGGCGGGGCCGGACTTCACGGGTTGCGATGAGCGAATCGCGACCACGCCGTGCCGTGCGCTGGCGACGAGATCCACGAAGCCCTTCGGCGCGCTGCCGTAGAGATGCGTGACGTCCTCGAGCGGCGGCGCTGTGGGCGCCATCATCGCGGCGGGATCCACGACGTGCGTCGCGTGCGATGTCTCGCGCTCGCGGCACGCGCCGACGAGCGACAGCACCGACAGCGCGACCGCCGTGCGCATCACGTCTTCTTTTGCGCGTCCACGTATGCGACGCGCAGGTCGTAGATGAGACTCGCGAGCAACTTCGACTCGGTCTCGTCGAGGTTGCCTTTGGTCTTCTGCTCGAGCATCGCTAGCACATCGATGAGGTGCTTGCCCGTCTCGAGATCGATCGGGTGAGGCTGCCCATCTGGTGCAGGCATCTTTCCGATCGCGATGAGCGCGGTCGATGCGAGCGACAGCACGTGGGTTGAAAAATCGACGGGGCCGAGCGCGACGGGTTGGTCCGCCATGTCGCGAACATATACCGGTGCGGGATCCAGCACTCACGTAGCGGTCGGAATACGTCGGGTCGCCCCGCGGTTCGCGATCCGTGGGGACAACCGATCCGTTTGGCGTCCGCAATGGTGCCGGCACGACGGCGGGATTCGTGCCATCGTCAGGGTTGGGCATGGACACCCTGCGCGACCAACCCTCTGTTTCCGCGGGGGAAGCTCCAGCGGATCTCAGCTCGCCTGAAACGCTCGGCGCCGCACCGGCCGACGCACCGGCCGACGCACCAACCGACCGGCCGCTCGACGTGACGCTCCTCACCGAGGAGGTGAAGCAGTCGAGTGCGTTCGTGGACAACGTGTTCGCGCAGGTCGCGCGCGTGGTGGTGGGGCAGCGGGAGATGGTCGAGCGCGTGATGATCGGCCTGTTGACCGGCGGCCACTGCTTGATCGAAGGCGTGCCCGGCCTCGCCAAGACGCTGCTCGTGAAGACGCTCTCGCAGACGCTCGACGCGAGCTTCCAGCGCATCCAGTTCACGCCCGATCTGCTGCCCGCCGACATCACGGGCACCATCATCTACAACATGCACACCGGCGACTTCACGCAGAAGCGTGGACCGCTGTTCGCGAACCTCGTGCTCGCCGACGAGGTGAACCGTGCGCCCGCCAAGGTGCAGTCGGCGCTGCTCGAGGCGATGCAGGAGCGGCAGGTCACCATCGGCGACACCACGCACAAGCTTCCGGACCCGTTCCTGGTGCTCGCGACGCAGAACCCGATCGAGCAAGAGGGCACGTTCCCGCTGCCCGAAGCGCAGCTCGATCGGTTCATGCTGCTCATCAAGGTCAGCTATCCGGGCGCCGCCGACGAGCGCGCGATGCTCGATCGCATGACCACGCTCGATCCGCCGAAGGCCGAGACCGTCACGAACATCGAGGCGATCCGCAACGCGCGCCGCGTGGTCAACACGATCTACATCGACGACCGCGTTCGCGACTACATCGTGCATGTCGTGCAAGCCACGCGTCGCCCGCGCGACTACGGGCTCGCCGAGCTCGCGCCGCTCATCGAGTACGGCGGCTCGCCGCGCGCCACGCTGTGCCTCGCGACCGCCGCGCGCGCACACGCCTTCATCCGCCACCGCGCGTACGTCACGCCCGACGACGTGAAGGCCATCTCGATGGACGTCATGCGCCACCGCGTGACCGTCACCTACGAGGCCGAAGCAGAGGAGGTGAGCTCGGAGGACGTCGTCCGGCGGATCTTCGAGTACCTGCCGGTGCCGTAGGGATGGCACTCACGACCGCAGAGCTGTTCAAGAAGGCTCGCAAGATCGAGATCGCATCGCGCCGCCTCGTCGACGAGCTCGTCGCGGGCCAGTACCACTCGGTCTTCAAGGGTCGCGGCTTGATCTTCTCTGACGTCCGCCCGTACATGCCGGGCGACGACGTCCGCGCGATCGACTGGAACATCACCGCGCGCATGAACGCGCCGCACGTGAAGCAGTTCGTCGAGGAGCGCGATCGCACGGTCAACCTCATGATCGACATGAGCGCGTCGTCGCTGTTCGGCACGCGCGGCGCGGCCAAGCGCGAGCTCGCCGCCGAGCTCGCGGCCGTCGTCGCGTTCAGCGCGATCAAGAACAACGATCGCGTCGGCCTCTACATCGTCACCGATCGCGTCGAGAAGTTCGTGCCGCCCAAGAAGGGCCGACGTCACGTGCTGCGGATCGTCGGCGAGATCCTGACGTTCAAGCCCGAGTCGCGGCTGACCAACCTCGAGAAGGGCCTCGAGTTCCTCGGCAAGGTCGCGCGCCGCCGATCGATCGTCTTCCTCGTCTCGGACTTCCTCGCGCCCGGCGGCTGGGAGCACGCGATGCAGATCGTCAAGCAGCGTCACGAGCTGGTGCCGGTCATCGTCGCGGATCCGATGGAGTCCGTGCTGCCGCCCGTCGGGCTCGTCGTGCTCGAGGACCTCGAGACGGGCGAGCTCGTCGAGGTCGACACGAGCAGCCGCGCGGCGCGCGACTTCACGCAGCGCGCACGCGAAGCAGCGCACATACGCGATCAGTCGCTGCGCCGCTTGAACCTGGATCTTGTCGAGGTGCGAACCGACCGCCCGTATGTCGACGCGCTGGTCGCCTTCTTCAAAGCGCGCGCGAAGAGGATCGCGCACGGATGACCCACGCGCCGTTCGAACCTGGCGCGCCAGCAACGCGGGCTCGTCGCCCTGTGGTGCGCACGTCGTGCGGCACGGGGGCCCGTCCCCAGTTCGCGACGCCGACCGCTCGGCGCGCGTGGATCGTCGCGCTGTTCACGCTGATCGCATCGACGAGTATCGCGGCCGCGCAGCCCGGACCGCCGGGCAGCGGATCGGCGACCGATCGAAGCAGTCCGATCGACGCCTCGCTCGACGGCGATGGATCGACGAGCGGATCGGCCGGCGATGGATCGACGAGCGGATCGGCGAGCGGATCGGCCGGCGATGGATCGACGAGCGGATCGGCCGGCGATGGATCGACGAGCGGATCGACGAGCGGATCGACGAGCGGATCGACGAGCGGATCGGCCGGCGATGGATCGGCGAGCGGATCGGCCGGCGATGGATCGACGAGCGGATCCGCCGGTGATTCCGCGACGGGTGCGGGCTCCGGGACGGGGTCCGGGTCCGGCCTTGGCTCGGGCTCCGGGACGGGCTCGGGCTCGGGCTCGGCGGCGCCGACGATCATCCAACTGCCGACGGACGTCGCGGCGCCCGAGGTCAACGCGTCTGCGTTTCCGACCGCCGTGCGCCTCGGCGGGCGGTTCACGCTGATCGTGACGGCGACGTTCGGTGCGGGTGTCGAGGTGAACCTCAAGGAGCCGTTCGATCTCGGTCCCGCGTTCGAGGTGCGCCGGCGTGTCAGCGAGGATCGGCCGCGCGGCGATGGAAAGACGACGCGCGAGTGGCAGATCGATGTGCTGGCGTGGGAGCTCGGCGACCTGCGCTTGTCCGGCATCACCGTCACGTACACGGTCAACGGCGCGGTGGGGCAGATCGATACAAACGCCGTGCGGCTTCGCGTCGACGGTGTGCTCGGCGATCAGGTCGACGATCCGAAAGCGCTGCGCGACTTGCAGCCACCGACGGAGCTCGTCGGCACCGACTACTTCTGGCTCTACGTCGCGGGCGGCGTGGCGTGGACCGCGATGGTCGTCGCGCTGTACGTGTGGCTGCGAAAGCGCCGCACGGCGCGCATCGTGGTGCTGACGGGGGGCGTGGTGGCGCGGCCGCGGAAGATGGACATGACGAGCGAGAAGGCGCTGGCGGCGCTGCTCGCGATCGAGACGTCGGGTGTGCTCTCCGATCGCGAGACGCGACGGGACGGGTACGCGCAGATGGTCGAGGTGATCCGCGAGTATCTGGGCGCGCGCTATCGGGTCGCGACGCTGGACCTCACATCGAGCGAGCTCCTGCGCGAGCTCGGTGGGATCGCGCCCGAGGAGGAGCGCGCGATCGTGGAGGCGTGGCTCGAGAGGTGTGACCTCGTGAAGTACGGTGGGTTGCGCACGACGGCCGACGAGGCGAAGACCGTCCTCGACGATGCACGCGCGCTGGTGGTGACCACCTCCCAGCCGCGCGTGGCGAAGGAGGCCGCGTGATCCTCGCGTTCGCGCAGGCGATAGCGCCAAAGGTCGCGCGCGTCGCGGAGGCGGTGCAGACCGATCCGGCGCGGCAGTTTCATTGGTCGGTGGCGCACACGGTCGGCGCGGTCGCGATCGCGGTGGTGATCGGGGCGCTCGTCGCGATCGAGGTGCGATCCGCGCCGCGCGAGCGACGCCTGGCGCTGCTCGCGTCGCGGCTCGTGCCGTGGGCGCTCGTCGGCGGCATGGGGGCGGTGCTCGGCGCGTGGCTTCACGCGTACGTGAAGCGACAGGTGCAAGGAGAGATGCTCGAGTGGGGGGCGCCGAAGGCGGCGTGGCTCGTGTGCGGCGCGGTGCTCGTCGGGCTGATCGCGTTTCACCTGCAGCGCCGGCGCGTGGCGGCCATCGGGTTCTCGCAGGTCGGCCTCGTGCGACGGCGCGGGTTCGCGGCGTGGCTGTCCGATCTGCCGGGCGTGTTGCGCGTGCTCGCGATCGCGGCGCTCGCGGTCGCGCTGATGCGGCCCGAGACGTACAAGGTCCACACCAAAGAAGAAGACTCGATCGACATCATGATCGTGTTCGACATGTCGAAGTCGATGGAAGAGACCGACATGCCGCGCGATCGCATGGACGCCGCGCAGCGCGTGGTTCGCCGGTTCTTGCGCCGCACGAAGAGCGATCGCGTGGGCCTCGTGGTGTTCGGCCAGCAAGCGATGCTGCAGTGTCCACTCACGCAGGACGAGAAGCTCGTCGAGGGAATCGTGCGCGATCTGGTCATCGGCGACGTGCCGGCGCTCGGCACCGCGATCGGCGATGGTCTCGCTCTCGCACTCGCGCAGCTGCGCCGCAGCGACGGGACGTGCGATTCGTCGCCGGGCGCGCTGCCCACGTGTCCGAAGGAGACCACGTGCTCCAAGGAGGGCTACTGCACGCGCCCCAAGAACAAGCAGAACAAAGTGGTGATCCTGCTGTCCGACGGTGACTCCAACTGGACCACGCGCTTCGATCCCGAGGAGGCAGCGCGCACGGCGGCGGAGATGGGCGTGAAGGTCTACACGGTCCTCGTCGGTCACGAAGGCGGCGACTTCCTCGGCTTTGGCGGCTCGGTGAATCCGCGCACGCTGCAGAACATCGCGCGCACGACCGGCGGCGAGTTCTTCCGCGCGACGGACTACGAGACGTTCGACAAGGGCTTCCAAGCCGTTCGTAACAAGCTCGACAAGACCAAGCGCGTCAGCGAGGAGAAGATTCCGGGCAAGCAGCTGTTCTTGCCGTTCGCGCTCCTCGCCGCGATCTTGCTCGCGCTCGATCTCTTGCTCGGCCACACGTGGCTGCGGAGGTTGCCGTGAGCTGGTTCGACACCGTGTGGACGTGGCTCTCGTCGATCACGTTCGCGACGCCGTGGGTCGCGTGGGCATCGCTCGGTGTGCCGGTGTTCGTGCTGCTGTTGCACCTCTACGATCGCGCACGGCGCCAGCAGCTCTCGGTGCGGCTCGGCGAGCTGCCCGTGCTCACGCGCGTGATGGCGACGATGTCGCCCGGTCGTCGCGCGATCAAGGATGTGCTCGTCGCGATCGGCGCGACGCTCGTGGTGCTCGCGATCGCGCGTCCGCAGATCGAGGGCAAGCGCAAGGTCGAGGTGCACGGGCTCGACCTCGTCGTCGCGGTAGACGTGTCCAAGTCGATGCTCGTCGACGATGTCGGCCTCACGGACCTCATGCGCCAGAAGGGCCGCCCGGCCAATCGCCTCGAGCGCGCCCGGGAGATGGCGACGTGGATGATCGATCTGCTTCCTGGCGATCGCGTCGGGCCCGTGGTGTTCGCAGGTGCGGCGTCGCACTTTCCGCTGACCGAGGACCACGAGGTCGCGGTGCGCTTCCTCAACGACCTCGGTCCGGCCGACCTGCCGCAAGGCTCGAACCTCGACGAGGTGATCCGCGTCTCGCGCTGCATCCTGCGTCCCGACCTGTACAACGAGCTCGACTGCTCGAACATCGGCCGGCGCGGCCACGGTGGCGATCCGCTGAACGGCGAGTCGCTCGATCCCGATCCGAAAGCTGCGCGGCGCGACAAGGACGAGGAGCGTCTCGATACGAAGGTGGAGCGCGGCAAGGCGATCGTGCTGTTCACCGACGGAGGTGAGGTCGAGCAGAAGACGCTGCTGAACGTTCGCAAGGCGAGCGAGCTCGGCATCGCGGTGTTTGTCGTCGGCGTCGGCACCGCGCAAGGCGGCGTCGTCTACGACGTGGATCCGTGGAACGGCAAGCGCACGTCGCTGCCCAAGAAGCTCCCCGACGGCTCGACGGTGATCTCCAAGCGCGACGACGCGAGCATGCGCGTGCTCGCGCGAGCCGGCGGCGACGAGAAGCGCTACTTCATCGCCACCGAGCGCGGCGAGCTCGATCCCACGCCGCTCGTCACCGCGCTCAAGGCGGTGAACCGCGGACTCGCGACCAAGAAGATCAAGGCGATGAAGGACGTCTATCAGCCGTTCCTGTTCGCGGGCTTCATGCTGCTGCTCCTCGAGGTCGCGATCAGTACGCGCCGTCGCATGAAATATCCGGAGGCCCGTGAGCGGGCATGAAACATCGGGCGGCAGCACGAGCGAGCCGTGTCATCATCTGCGCATGCCGCGTCGCGCGCTCGCGCTGGTCTTGCTGCTCACGCTCGGTGCGTGGGAGCCGTTCCGCGCGCCCGATCCGGACGTCGAGGCAGGCAACCAGGCGTACGCGGAAGGTCGCTACGACGACGCGATCGCGGCGTACGACCGCGCGGCGAAGAAGGGCTCGATCGACAAGCCGGGCCTCGCGTTCGACAAAGGCACCGCGCTCCTCAAGAAGGCCGAGGGAGCGTCTGCGGCGGACAAGAAGGCGCTGACGGAGCGCGCGCTCGAGGAGCTCGCGAAAGCAGCCGAGTCCAAGGACGCGCGCATCCGGGGCGGCGCGCAGCACAACCGCGGCAACGCGATGATGCAGCAGGACAAGCTCGAGGACGCGATCGAGGCGTACAAGCAAGCGCTGCGTGAAGATCCGCAGCTCGAGGATGCGCGGCTCAACCTCGAGCTCGCGCTGCGTCGTCGCGAGAAGAAGGAACAGCGACAGAAGCAGCAGCAACAAGGGCAGCAAGGGCAGCAGGGCCAGCAAGGGCAGCAGGGCCAACAAGGGCAGCAGGGCAACCAGCAAGGCCAGGGGTCCAATCAACAAGGCGCGACTGGGCAGGGCTCGAATCAAGGATCGAACCAGCAAGGCTCGAACGGTCAGGGCTCGAACCAAGGATCGAACCAACAAGGCCAGGGCTCGAACCAAGGATCGAACAGCCAAGGCTCCGCGCAACCGCAGAGCGGGTCGAACGGGCAAGGCTCGAACCAAGGCTCGAACCAAGGCTCGAACCGACAAGGCTCGAATGGACAGGGCTCCAACCAAGGCCAGCAAGGCAACCCGAGCAACGGCCAAGGCTCGCCGCAACAAGGCAACCCGCGCGGTCGCCCACAACACGGCAGCGGCAACACGGGGTCGCCGAAGTCACCGACGAACCGCAAGCTCGACGATCTCGAAGACTACTCGCGTCGTCTCCAGCGCGACGAAGCGCGTCGCCGCGCGACCGGCCGCGCTGACGATCCGACGAAAGACTGGTGATCGGAGCGCGCCGTGAGGCTAGCAATCAGCGAGAGCGGCCGACGCGGAGATCACCGAGGGCGGTGTTCGCGTTCAGCTTGATCGGACCGCGCTTCGTCGACGCGGGCTTCGCGCGCTTCGTCGCCTTCACGACGTGCTTCGCGGGGCGCTGCATCGGCACGGCGTCCATCTCGATCTCGTCGTGCGCGGCGGCGACGATGGTGCCGGTCGTCGCGGCTTCCTCGATGTCGACCATCGGCGTCTCGGCCGGCACCGCGGCGCCGGAGCGCGCCATCGTGATCGCGTTGCGAACGGCGGCGTCGCGATTGGTCGGCGCGGGACCATCGACGCGCATCACGATCGCCGAGCTGCTGGTCGCGGCGGCGGCCACCGCGCGCGTCTCACCACCGAGCGCGAGGTAACCGATGACGAGCGCGAGCCCCGCGACCGCGCCGCAGAACGGCACCGCGAAGCGCGACCACTTGGCCGCGAGCCAGATCTGCCAATCGGGCCGGATCTCGGTGAGCGGAAGCGGCGCGACGCACTCGGTGTCGAGCGCCGCGGCCGACTGCTCTTCGGCGAACGAGTAGAACGCGCGCGGCAACATGTACGGGCCGGGGACGGGGTCGCGAACGAGCGGGGTGACACGAGCGTTCACCAGCATCGGTTGGATGGCAGGTCGAGCCGCTCGAACCGACGACCTCTGCACCGGCGGGGGCAGCGTGGTCATGGGGCGCGCGGACCAGTGCGGTCCGTTGTCGATCACGGTGGCTTCGTCGTCGGTGTGGGGGAGGTACATCGTGTTCTCGCTGCGCTAAGGGGTGGTGACGACCCATCGTGCAGATGGTGGGCCATCGGAAATCGGGGCATTCGCGCAAGTTGCGCGGGGAAGCTCGGACCCCGGCAGACGTAGTGGCCGGGTCGGTCGGCCGCGTCGGTCCGCGATGGCGCGGTAAGATCTCGGGATGGCACCGCGCGTCCTCGTCGCCGATCGGAGCGCCAGCGCGCGTGACGCGGTGGCCGAGCTCTTGGGGGATGGCGCGACCGACGTGGTGTGGTGCGCACGGGATGCAGCCGGCGCAGCGCTGCGTGCGGCGATCGCGACGAACCAGCCGTTCGACGTGGTGATCCTCGAGGCCGAGCCCGCACCGACACCCGCGGTCGTTCGCGAGCTCGTCACCGCGGGCGGTGGCGTGCGCGTGCTGCTGTCCGCCGCAGGACCGGACGGTGCGGCGCTCGCGACGCGATCGGGCGCGGTCGACGTGGTGACCAAGCCGTTCAACGCGTCCGAGCTGCAGTTTCGTGTGGGACGCGCGGCGGCCGGCGAAGCGCGCGGGGACAAGCGACGCCCGCGCAAGAGCGATGTCCTGATCGGCACGGGGCCGTGGATCAAGGAGCTCTACGATCGGATCGCGATGGTCGCGGCCACCGACGTCACGGTCGCCATCTTCGGTGAGAGCGGCACGGGCAAGGAGCTGGTCGCGCGCACGATCCACAACTCGTCACCGCGTCACGATGCGCCGTTCGTGGTCGTCAACTGCGCCGCGATTCCCGAGGCGCTGCTCGAGGACGAGCTGTTCGGTCACGTGCGCGGCGCCTTCACGGACGCGACGCGCGATCGCGATGGCCTCCTCGCCGCCGCCGATATGGGCACGCTGTTCCTCGACGAGATCGGCGAGATGCCGCTGGCGCTGCAGGCCAAGCTCTTGCGCGTGCTCCAATCGCAGGAGTTCCGCCGCATCGGTGACGATCAGGATCGCCGCGTCGACGTGCGCATCGTCACCGCGACGAACCGCGATCTCGATCAGCTCGTCGCGAGCGGGCACTTTCGCCAGGACCTGTACTACCGCATCAACGTCTTCCCGATGCACCTCCCACCGCTTCGCGAGCGGCCCGAGGACATCGCGATCCTCGTGCATCACTTCCTCGTGAAGTACCGAGGCCGCCTCGGCAAGCCGATCGACTCGATCGCCCCCGACGCGCTCGCGAAGTTCTCGGCGTACGACTATCCGGGCAACGTGCGCGAGCTCGAGAACAAGGTGCACCAAGCGATGGTCGTCGCGGCGGGCCCGATGATCGAAGCCGCGGATGTCGCGATCCGCATGACGCGCGCGTCGACGGGGCGCATCGATATCGATCGTCCGTTCCGCGAGTTGAAGCAGGAGGTCATCGACAGCTTCGAGCGCACGTACTTGACGGAGCTGCTCCGCACTCATCAAGGTAACCTCGCGGCCGCCGCGCGCGCCGCGGGCATGGATCGCAAGAACCTGTGGGCGCTCGTCGAGCGTCATGGCCTCGATCGCGATCAGTTCAAGAAGTCGTAACCGCGCCGCGATCCGCGAACGACACGCTGCGGCCGGGGACCGCGAGCTGGGCCCGGTCGCGATCGAGCCATCAGTCCTTCATGCCAACGACTCTGGCCGCGGGCAACATGCGCAGCGAGCGCGAGCGGCCGCCGAGCGCGAATCGCCATGGCTGCGCTCGATCGACTGCGTGGATCTCGAGCGTGTCGCCCGACAGCGATGCCGTCGCGTTCGAGTGTTGGAGCGCCAGGAGAGCTGCCCGTCTCGCGGATGACTGGCGAAGGTTTCGCGTTCCGATCGCGCCGAGCACGCTCGCTGCGAGGACTCCACCGAGCAGCCACGGTGTCGCGATGGACACACCGCCGACCACGGCACAGAGCATCGCGGCCACGACGAGCAAGGTTGGAACTCCCGTCGCGAAGGTGAGGGCGGTCCCGATGAGCCCTTTGCGATCGAGCGTGTGGAGCGCCTCGATCGCCAGGATCGACGGCACACGCGTCGCCGCGGCCGCCTCCGACGTCACCTGATCGTGCTGCGTGTCGTCGTCGCTGCCGTGCACGAGAGGTGTTCGTCATAGCACGCCACGCGCTGGGTGACCGATTGCCGTGCGCGCGAGGGTTGCTATGACGCGATCATCGCCACCTCGAAGAAACACTCGCCCTCGCGCTCGAAGAAGACGAAGGCATCGCCGTCGCGGTCGAAGGCACAGCGCTCGCCGCTGTTCACCATCGGCTACGAGGGGCGAACGCTCGACGAGGTTCTCGCGCTGCTGCGCGCGAATCGCGTGGACCGCGTGATCGACGTGCGCGAGTTGCCGCTGTCTCGCCGGCGCGGCTTCTCGAAGACGCCGCTCGGCGAGGCGCTGGCGGGCGCGGGGATCGACTACGTGCACCTGCGGATCGCGGGCAACCCGTATCGGGCGCTCCGCTCGGATGTCGAGCGCTGCTTGTCGCTCTATCGAGCGCATCTCGAGGCATCGCCCGAGGTGATCGCGGCGGTGATAGACGCGGCGCACGGGCATCGCGCGGCGCTCCTGTGCTTCGAGCGCGAGCCGCACGTGTGTCATCGATCGATCATCGCGGCGGGTATCGCGCCGAGCACCGGGACGGCGACGGTGGACCTCTAACGCGCGCGCCGCAACGCACGGAAGTCGATGCGCGCGCTGTCGGCGATGTGTGCCTTCATATGCTTGCGCATGAGGTCGAGGGCGATGCGGTTGCCGCGCGGAGTTTCGGAAGCGATGCAGTCGCGCGCGATGACCAACTCGAAGCCGCGGAGAAACGCGTCTTGCGCGGTGAACTGGACGCACATGTCTCCCGCGAAGCCGGCGAGTACGAGGCGTTGGCAGGCGAGGTATGCGAGCAGGGGCTCGAGCGTCGAGCCGAAGAACGCCGAGTGCATCGGTTTGAGCACGAAGTAATCGTCCTCGTCGGGGCGAAGGAGGAGGGCGATGTCGTGGCCTGGGTTCTCGGGGCGCAACGCGTTCTCGAGCGTCGCGTGGAAGTCGGAGCGCCACTGGCCGTAGTTGTCGTTCGCGTAGATGACCGGGACACGCGCGGCCTTTGCGCGCCGCTTCAGCGCTGCGATGCGTTTGGCGGCGCGGAGTGCGTGGCGTGCGAGCTGTTCGCCTTCCGGGAAGTCCATCGCGTTGATGACATCGACGAGCACGACCGCCACGCGTGATCGATGTCGTGCCGCCGAGTGTGAGGTGGGCCGAGGCACGAGCTATGCCGCGGGTTTGGGGGACGGCTGGATGCCCATCTGCGCTTTGGCGTCGGCGGTGATGGGGGCAGCGTTCTTGGTCGGCTCGATGCGCGAGCCGTGGTGCCGCGCGTAGACCTGCGTGAACTCGGCGCCGAAGAACAGGATCTGCGCCGAGTAGTAGACCCACACGACGAGCACGACGACCGAGCCCGCGGCCCCGAACGGCGACGCGAGGCTCGAGCGTCCGAGGTAGAGACCGATCGCGAACTTTCCGAGCGTGAACAGAGCGGCGGTGACGATGGCGCCGATCCAGACGTCGCGCCACGCGATGGTGACGTCGGGGACGACCTTGAAGATGAGCGCGAACAGAACGGTGATCGTTCCGATCGACACGACGAAGTTGATCACGTGCCACAGGGCTTCTCCGCCGGGAAGGCGAGACGAGAACACGTTGCCGACGGCGGCCAGGCCCGCGCTCACGACCAGCGAGACGAGCAGGAGGAACGCGACGCCGAGGACGAGGGTGAACGAGAAGAAGCGATCGCGAAGGAACCCTTTGATCCCGCGGCCGGGCTTGGGCTGCACTTCCCACACGACGTTGAGCGAGTCCTGCAGCTCGCCGAACACGCCGGACGCGCCGAAGATCAACAGCGCGACGCCGACGATCGTCCCGATCACGCCGCTCGACGGGGCCTTGGCGTTCGCGAGCACCGTCTGGATCGAGTCGGCGGCCTCGGGGCCCAGCATGGCGGAGAGCTGGCCGGCGATCTCTCCCCGCGCTGCTTCCTCGCCGAAGAAGAGGCCCGCGACGGACACGGCCAGGATGAGCAGCGGGGCGAGAGAGAGCAGCGTGTAGAAGGCGAGCGCAGCAGCGAGCCGCGACGCCTTGTCTTCGAGCCAATCCTCTCCAGTCTCTTTGACGAGGGTGAACACTTGTCGAACGCGCACGATCCGGACTGGTGCAGGAATCGCTCCGAGCGTGGGCGAGCGCTCGCGCACGGTAGCGCTGGCATCGAACGCGCAACCGCTGACTGCATGTCCCGTCGCGAGACGAAGCCGGGCACGGCGTGGATCGGTACGAGCGGCTGGATGTACCGCTCGTGGCGCGAGCATCTCTATGGCGATGCTCCGATGAGGAAGTGGTTGTCGATCGCGGCCGGAGCATTCAGTGCCGTCGAGATCAACGGGACGTTCTACACGCAGGTGAAGCGCGAGACGTACGAGCGCTGGTACACGGAGACGCCGCCCGAGTTTCGCTTCGCGCTCAAGGGCCATCGCTTCGTGACGCACTACAAACGACTACGCGACTGCAAGGACTCGGTGATCCGGCTGCGCGATCAGGCGTCGGGACTTCGCGAGAAGCTCGCGGCCGTCGTGTGGCAGTTGCCGTCGAACTTCGCGCGTGCGGACGAGCGGCTCGACGACTTTCTCGTCGCATTGCGCGCATGGCCCACGGTGCGGCACTCGCTGGAGCTGCGGCATCGATCGTGGTTCGTACCCGAGGTCGCCCAGCGATTGCGCGAGGCAAACGTCGCCGCGTGTATGAGCGACGCCCCCGACTTTCCGATGTGGCGCGAGGTGACCACCGACGTCGTCTACGTGCGCTTGCACGGCCATACGCGAAAGTACGCGTCGAGTTACAGCGGCGCGTTGCTGCGGCGCTGGCACGACGACATCGAGCGATGGACACACGAGGGACGCGATGTTCACGTCTACTTCGACAACGACGCGGAGGGAGCGGCGGTGCACAACGCGAAGACGCTCCTCGCGCTCCTCGGGCGCACTGGATCCACCGAGCACATCCACGCACCACGCGTGTGCGCGCGTGCGTCCGTGCGCGCTCGCGAGTCGTGACGCCCGCGCGCGGCCCGATCGTTTCGGGCACGTCGCTTGAAGCGCTCCCGGTCATGGCCAGAGGAAGCAAGAAATCCTATACGGACAAGCAGAAGCGTCAGGCGCGCCACATCGAGGAGAGCGCGAAGAAGAGCGGCAAGTCGTCCAAGACCGCCGCTCGCATCGCGTGGGCTTCGGTGAACAAGCAGGACGGCGGCGGCAAGAAGAGCGGCAGCGGTCGCGGCTCGGGCAAGCACGACACGTCGTCGAGCCGAAAGGGCGGCCGCAAGGGCGGCAAGGCCGCGCGCCGCACGAAGAGCAAGACGACGCGCCGCAGCTCGTCTCGTCGTGGTGGCCGCAGCAAGCGCTGAGGCACCATGGCGGTTCGCGCGAAGCAGCGGCATCGCGGCGCGCAGGCGTTTCTGCCCACGCTGCACACGCTGCCGGCGCTGCGAGCCGCCGTGCAGACATGTCGCGGATGCCCGCTGTACAAGTTCGCGACGCAGGCGGTGTTCGGCGAAGGCAGCGCGAAGTCGCGGATGATGCTCGTCGGTGAAGTGCCCGGAGATCGCGAGGATCTCGCAGGCAAGCCGTTCGTCGGTCCCGCGGGCGCGCTCCTCGACCACGCGCTGCTCGCCGCCGGCATCCCGCGCGACGCCGTCTACATGACGAACGCGGTGAAGCACTTCAAGTACACGCAGCGCGGGAAGCGACGCATTCACGACAAGCCGACGCGCTACGAGGTGGAGGCATGCAAGCCGTGGCTCGACGAGGAGCTCGCGGTCACCAAGCCGGACATCGTGGTGCTCCTCGGCGCGACGGCGGCGCAGGCGCTGCTCGGCAGCGCGTTTCGCGTCACGAAGTCCCGCGGACAGATCCTCGAGGAGCACGCCGCGATCGCGACGTACGTGATCGCGACGGTGCATCCCGCTTCGGTGCTGCGCGCGCCCGACGACGAGGCGCGACGCGCGGCGCGCGAAGAGTTTCTCGCGGACATCGCGGTCGCGGGCGAGCTGTACAAAAAGCTCTAGCGGAGCTTTCCCGAGAGCGCGGCGAGCAGGTCGTGATCCTGCGCGATCTTCTTCACGACCTGCGGTGACACGGCGCCGCTGTCGATCAGCCGCGCGAGCGACTTCTCGAGCGGGATCATGCCCGCGTCGCGTCCCGTGTTGATCGCCGTCGGCAGCGTGTGCAGGTCGCCCTTGCGCATGATGTTCGCGACCGCCGACGTGACGGGCACGTGCTCGATCGCGACCGCGCGGCCACCATCGCGACGCGGCAAGAGGAACTGCGAGACCACGGTGCGCAGCACGGCGGCGAGCTGCCAGCGGATCTGCCGCTGCTGCGTGTCGGGGAACACGTCGATCACGCGATCGATCGCGCCGGCCGCACTGGATGCGTGCATGGTCGCGAGGACGAGGTGGCCGGTCTCGGCAGCGGTGAGCGCTGCGGCGATCGTCTCGCGATCGCGAAGCTCGCCGAGGAGTATCACGTCGGGCGCTTCGCGAAGCGCCGCCTTGAGTCCTGCGGCAAACGTGGGGATATGCGTGCCGAGCTCGCGCTGATGGATCAAGCAGCGGCGCGCATGGAAGCGGTACTCGATCGGATCTTCGAGCGTGATCACGTGTGCGGACCGCCGCTGATCGAGGAGATCGATCAGCGCGGCGAGCGTGGTCGACTTGCCCGAACCCGTCGGGCCGCAGACGAGGACGAGCCCGTCGCGCAGATCGGTGATCGCGGACAGCTCCGGCGGAAGTCCGAGATCGCTCATGCTCGGGACACGCTCGCGGATGAGGCGCGCGGCGATCGCGGCGCCGCCGAGATGCTCGAACGTGTTGATGCGCACGCGAACGCCGTCGACCTCGAGGCTCGCGTCCGCGTTGTTGCCGAGCGCGGCGACGCACGCGTGGAGCTCTCGATCGTCGAGCATGATGTCGGTCGCCTCGACGTACCCGCCCACGCGCATGCGTATCGGCTGCCCCGTGGACGCGATCACGTCGGACGCTTCGCGCACGCTCGCGGCCGCGATCGGCGTGCGCAGGAGATTCGCGAGACGGCCGAGCGCGTCGCCGCGGGTGCCGCTCGCGTCGATGACGGGCGCCACCGCGGGTGTCGCCACCGGCGGCGGCTTGGCCCACCACGCCTTCGGTGCATCGGCCGCGGGTGCAGTAGGCGCTGGTTGGGTCGTGACGGGGATCGCGGTGGCAGCGGGCTTGCCCTTGCGCACCACGATGCGCAGTCCGGCGGTGACCTTCTCGATCGTGACGGCGTAGCTCGTGCCATCGGCGTCGACGAAGGGAACGTTGGCCGGCCACTCGTCGAGGGCGCGGTTCTTGGTGAGCGGCTCTGCGAAATCAGCGAGGAGCTTGGCCTCGATGGCGGGCATCGCGAGCGCTTCCACCTGTCCACGGCGGCGCAGGCTCGGCACCTTGTTCGCCTCGAGGATGATCGCCTCGGCATCACGAAGGGTCATCACGCGCAGGAGCGACTGGATGGCGGACACGCACTCTGTCTCGAGCAACGAGCGCGCCACGCCAACCTGGCGAAAGCTCGTGCATGCGACACCGGGGAGTTGTCAGACAGGCACGGGCCCCCGAGACCCGTCGTCAGCCTGGCGCGCCGCCTGCAAATCGTTCGCAGGAATGCGTGTCCTCGGCATCGGCTCGTACGCCGACCTCGGTTCGATCTATCTGCGCCTCGCGCGCGAAGGTCATGACGTTCGCGTCTACACCGACGACGAGAACGCCCAGGACGTCCTCGGTGGGTTGGTCCACAAGGTTGACGATTGGCGGTCCGCGCTTCCGTGGATCCGCGAGGTCGACGATCACCTCGTGCTGTTCGAGGACATGGGGTGGGGCACGCTCCAAGACGAGCTTCGTCGCGACGGCCTCCACGTGCTGGGCGGAAGTGCGCTCGGCGATCGGCTCGAGCAGGATCGCGAGCTCGGTCAGCGTGCACTTCGCGACATGGGGCTGCGAACGGCACCGACGCGCGCGTTCGACAACTTCGCCGAGGCGACGCAGTTCATCCGCGACCAGCCCGGCCGCTACGTACTGAAGTTCAACGGGTCGGAGTTTCCATCGAGCATGAACTACGTCGGGCAACGCCGCGACGGTGCCGACGTCATCGCGATGCTGAATCGCCACGCGCGCACGTGGGACGAGGATTGGGATGACCCGGCGAGCTTCGTCCTCATGCAGCACGTCACGGGCATCGAGACCGGCTTCGGCGCGTTCTTCGACGGCCAGCGCTTCGTCGGTCCCGTCAACCTCGATTGGGAGCACAAGCGCTTCTTCCCCGGCGATCTCGGCGAGCTGACCGGCGAGATGGGGACCGTGGTCACGTATCGCCACGGCGAGCGCCTGTTCGAGGCGACGCTGCAGAAGCTCGCGCCCATGCTGCGCGATGCGAAGCACGTCGGGTACATCAACCTCAACACGATCGTGAATGCCGATGGCGTGTGGCCGCTCGAGCTCACGTGTCGCTTCGGCTATCCGGGCTTCGCGATCCTGTCGTCCTTGTTCGCCGAGCCATGCGGGGACATTCTCTCGCGCGTCGCGCGCGGAGATGCGACGCCGTTCCGGACGCACGATGGATTCGCCGTGGGCGTCGTGCTCACGCTGCCGCCGTTTCCACACGACGAGGGCTACGAGGAGATGTCCAAAGGGACGCCGATCGCGATCCCGGAGGACCTCACCGCCGAGGAGCGCGAGCACCTGCACTTCGGCGAGGTCGGTCTCGAGGGCGGCGAGCTCGTCGCCGCGGGCATCGTCGGGTACACGATGGTCGTGACGGGGCGCGGCCCGACGATCGAGCTCGCGCGTCGAGGCGCGTATCGGCTCGCCGAGAAGATCGTCATCCCCAACGTGCGCTATCGCAACGACATCGGCGCGAAGCTGCGCGACGGCGACTACGCCGCGTTGGCCGCGCTCGGCTGGGTGCCGAGCTCCGACCGATAGCGCTCGAAGCACCGGCGTCCCGCCTCGAGACGGAGCAGCGCACCTTCTGCGATGGCGCGCGCGGCGCGTGGCTCGCTCGCGACGATCGGGTGCAGCACTTCGGCGTTCCACGCGATCGAGTGCTTCACGTCGAGCGTGGCGTGCAGCGCGAAGTAGTGACGAGCGTGTGGCGCGATGCCGAGCCGCTTGAGCCCCGCATCGACATGCTGCGCACGCCACGGCGCGGTCAGCTCGACCACGCCGAGCGCACCGAGCGATTGGTACGCGAACCGCCGGTTGGTCGCGAGGCCGAGCATGATGTTGCCGAGCGCGAGCGACTCCCACACGATCGGAACGTCGAGCGTCGAGAGCTGGAGCGTGTCGGCGAGGCGCGTCAGCATCGGACCGTGCATGCCGCCTTCGCTACCGCGGCCCATCTCGTCCCAGTAGTTCCGGGCGAGCTCGAGCTTGGGCCTCGTGTCGAGCCGCAGCTGCGTGAGCGCGACGAGATCGTCGAAGCCCGCTTCGCCAGCGACTTCTTGATGGAGGAACCACCGCATCTCTTCGGCGCTCGCGTGCTCCGCGAGCCACGGAAACAGCGGATCGTTCTGTCCCGGGCCGTTCTCTTTCAGCGCCTCGTACCAGGCGATGAACGCATCGGCGTCGGTCGGCGCATCTGCTGCTCGGTCGGCGATTCGCGACCGCTCGAGCTCGAGGACATTGCCCTCGAGGATCGCGCGAGCGTAGTCGCGATCGATCTCGCTGCGCCAGCTCTCCTCGTCGAGGATGGGAGCGAGACGCCCTCGGTTCGCATCGGCAAGCTGGAGATGAAGAGCTTCTAGCATCGGGTCACCGCCTAAGTGCAATCGTCGCGCCCACGACCGCGATGCGGTCCACCTCGCGATACGCAGGTGTGTCGAGCTCCTCGCCAAAGACATCCGGATCGAGCTCCTCGTACGTGAGCTCTGCATCGGCGGCCGTGGCGATCTCGACGAGCGCATCGCGAACGCGATCGACCCCGTCGACGATCGGCGCGCCGGTATAGAGAAAGAAGCGACCGCCCGGGGCGAGTCGTGCGAGACCTCGCGTGACCATCCGCAGCCCGAGCTCGGTGCCGAGCAGCTCGCCTCCGTCGCGATACGTACGATGCGCGGCGTCGACCACGTACGGCGGGTTCGCGATGATCACGTCTGGATCGCCCGAGACGCTCGCGAACAGATCGCTGCACACGATCTCGGTGCGCTGCTGGACGCCCGCCAGGTGCGCGTTGACCCGCGCGAACGACACCGCGCGCGGGTTGATATCCGCGAGCGTGATGCGCTCGACCGCGTCCGCGACGGCGAGCGCCCCGGCGCCACTTCCCGCACCGACATCCACGAGGTAGTGCGCGTTCCCGATGCGAGACGCGACGAACCTCGCGAAGCGATACGTGTCGGGGCCAAAGAAGATCGCCGCGTCCTCGACGGTGGGATAGGCCGAGTGCACGAAGAGCTGATCGCCGAGCGTCGAGAAGCGGACCGCGGAGAGAAGCAGGCCGTCGCGGGAGCGGAGCATGTCCGCACGTCGCAACGCGCTGACAATGCGATCGGGAAGCAGGCTCGCGGCAAACGGCCGGCTCCATCCGAACACATCGCGGACGGTTCGTGCCTCGCGGTTCTGGGGGCGCGCGTTGACCCGACGATGCGACTCCGGCGTGATGGTCGTGAACGTGTAGCCCTGGTCGCGGAGCCATTGGCCAACCTCGAACAGGGCGCACTCGATATCGGTCAACGGGGTCATCGGGTCCTATGTGCGCTCCGGCTCGCGTGCGCTAGCGCGCGTGGCTCGTTTGCGTCGCGCGGGGTTCGAAGTCGTCGTCGGGCTCGCCATCGGCCAGCGGTGTCTCTCGGGGCTCGAGGTTTGCCAACGCGGGGCCATTGACGACGGTGCCCAGCGCGTCGAAGCGAGAGCCGTGACAGGGGCAGTCCCAGGACTTCTCGGCGGCGTTCCACTGCACGATCCCGCCGAGGTGCGGGCAGACAGCGGACATCACGTGGCACTGACCCTGGTCGTTCCGATACGCCGCGAGGATCTTCAGGCCATCACGCACGAGCGCACCGCATCCGGGCTCGATCTCGTCGACGGAGCGGACATCTCCGCCGCGGATCCACGCGAGGTAGGGCGCGGACGAGTTCATCGCTTCGGTGATGTACGTCTTGGCCGCGTGCGTGTGACCGCGCGATGGATCGTAGACCCGCGCCCACGGAACCTCCTCACCAGCGACGAGCTTCGGGATCGTGATGCCGGCGATCGTTCCGTGCGTCAGGCCATTCCCCGAGTCGCCGGTGCACACGAACGTGTTCGGGATCGCGGGTGACCGACCGATGTGAGCGACGCCGTCGACGGGCTCGATGATCTGTCCGGACCACTGCGCGACCACCTCTCCCGCGTCCGGCACGTAGCGACGGATCCATGCTTCCAGCGCCGCGAACTGCGGTCCGGTCTCGTCCTGGCCGACGCGATGATCCTCGCCGCCGACGATCAGCACCTCGCTGCTTCCCGCGTTAGCCACGCGAATGTAGTGATAGTTGTCGCCGCTCTCCCAATACAGCGCATGCGGGATGGCGCCCTTCGGGATCTCGATCGCGATGCAGTAGCTGCGATAGGGCGCTTGCTGCAGGCACATCTTGAACGAGCTCGACATGTCGCAGTTCGTCGCGTCGACGACGTAGCGCGCGGCGATCGGACCGTGTCCGCGGAGGAGCACGCGCAGCGGCCGCTCGCGCGAGGCTTCGTCAGGTTCGATCGCATCGGCATGAACACCCGTGTGAATCGAGACCCCGAGATCGTCGGCGTACGCGACGAGACCGGCGAGGTACTGCAGCGGATGAAACTCGGCTTGATCGTGGAAGCAGAGGGCAGGGCCACCGAAGCCGACGATCGGTGACTCGCGAACGAGCTCGCACGACAGTCCAGCGCGCTGCGCGGCGGCGAGCTCTTCTTGAATGCCACCACCCGATGGCGACTCGGGCGGATCGAACAGGTACCCATCGACGCGGCGGAAGCCGCACTCGATGGTTCGCGACGTCACCATGCGCTCGATGTAGTCGATCGCGCTCGCATGGCTCTGATACACGAGCCGGGCGTCGTCACGACCGAACTTGTTCTCGAGGTAGCAATAGCGATCGTCGACGGCGGATGCGAGATGCGCGCTCGTGCGTCCCGTCTCACCACCGCCGATCGGACCGTCGTCGAGGAGCGTCACGCGCTTGCCCATCCGCGCCAGCTCGACCGCGCAGGTGACGCCCGCGATGCCAGCGCCGATCACCACGACCTCACTGTCACCGGGCGGTGGCTCGTCGAACAACGGGATGCGCGTATTCGCCCAGATGGAGACGGTGACTCCGCCGGAAGCTCGGATCGACATCGCCTCTTGACGTTCAACACGAGTGCCAGTTGCGAGGGTGAGCCATCCGGCCCTGCGCCGATCATCCGCCTGCATCCGCTCGCACGCCTCTACAGCTTCGCGCGCGCGAGCGGCGGGGGATCCTGATCGAACACGCGACGGAGAGCGCTGCGCGCCGCCCAGTAGCCACACATGCCGTGCACTCCACCACCGGGTGGCGTCGACGAGGAACACAGGAAGATGTCGCGCGCGGGGGTGGCGTACGGATCGAGCTTCGGCGCGGGGCGGAAGAACAGCTGGCGTAGATCGGAGATGCCGCCGCCGATGTCGCCGCCCACGTAGTTCGCGTTGTACGCCTCCATCTGCGCGGGGCCCATCGTCGTTCGCGCGAGGATCGTCTCGCGAAAGCCCGGGGCGTACGCTTCCACGTGCTCCTCGACGAGCGTGCTCGCATCACCTGTCCATCGCGGGGGCACGTGACAGTACGCCCACGCGATGTGACGGTTCGCGGGCGCGCGCGATGGATCGAACAGCGTCGGTTGCACGAACAGGATGAACGGACGCTCCGCGACGCCGCCCGCATGCGCGGCTGCCTCTGCCGCGGACACGTCGTCCATGGTGCCCGAGAGGTGCACCGTCGCCGCGCGAGCGCATCGTGGATCGCGCCACGGCACCGCCTCGCGCAACGCCCAGTCCATCTTGAACACGCCGAGGCCATAGCGATAGTCGGCCATCTTCTCGCGGTACGACGAGGGCAGGCGATCACCGGCGATCGCGACGAGCTGCTTCGGCGTCACGTCGAGGAGATACGCGCGCGCGACCGGAAGCTCGTCGAGCGACGTGACGCGCTGTCCGCACACGACCTCGCCGCCCATCGCGCGAAGCTTGGCCACCATCGCGTTCGTGATCGCTCTCGATCCGCCGCGCGCGACGGGCCAGCCCACGGCGTGCCCCGCAGCGGCGAGGATGAGGCCGAACGACGCGGTGGCGAGCTGATCGAGCGGCACCATCGCGTGCGCGGCGATGCCGGCGAGCAGGGCAGGCGCGTACGGCTCCTCGAAGCGTCGCGCGAGTCCCTGGAGCGAGCGCAGCGCGTGAAGACCGAACCGCGCGAACAGGAGCGGCGACTCCGGCGGGCGCAGTGGCGCGAGCGAGTCGCGGACCAGCTCGCCGAAGCTGTCGACGAACGGCGCCATCAGATCGCGGTACTCGCGGCCATCGCGCCCGAGTTGCGCGCACGTCTCGTCGAGCGAGCGCTCCAGCGTGACGACGCGGTCACCGACGATGTGAGCGAGCGGCGCGCGCGGATGAATCCACTCGAGCCCGTGCTTCTCGAGCTCGAGGGCGCGAAGCCACGGCGACGCGACGCCGAGCGGATGCACCGTGGAGCACACGTCGTGGTGAAAGCCAGGCGCTGTCATCTCGAGCGTACGCGTGCCACCACCGGGCTCGTCGTGCGCTTCGATGACGAGCGTCGAGAGACCTTCCTCGGCAAGCGCGAGCGCAGCCGCGAGGCCATTGGGCCCCGAGCCGACGACGATGGCGTCGTACGCGGGCTCCACTAGCGGCTCACCGCGTTCCGCACGAGGCGTTGCGCGCACCAGCCGAGGAACTTCATCGTGCCGATCATCGGTCCGCGATCGCCATGCACCTTCGCGTCGCCGCCGGGCGTGAACAGATTGCCGGTGCCGATGGTCTCGGCGTCCTTGCTCATGTGCCAGCGGCGCAGTGCATCGAGCAACAGTCGCTCCGCCGTGCGCGGGAACAGCGCGTGGAACACGAGGCCGAGCGTGATCGAGCGCGGGACGTGAAGCATGCGCCGCGGTCTCTCGACGAGCGCCGCGATCGCGCGGGCGACCTTCTCCGGCGACTGCATCGGGGGAAGCGCGCGCGGCCGCTTGCCGATGCGGTTCGCCGCGACCTGGAAGTGCGGCGTATCGATCGCGTATGGCAGCACGGTGCAGACGTGGATGTCGCGTTCGTCCGCGAGCTCCACGCGCAGCGCCTCCGACAGGCCGCGCACGCCGAACTTGCTGATCGCGTACGACGGCACGAACGCCTGGCCGACCTCGCTCAGCACGGAGCCCACGTTGATCAGCACGCCGTGACGCTGGCGACGAAAGATCGGCACCGCCGCGCGCGCACCGTGCATCGCCCCGAACAAGTTCGCTTCGATGACACGACGATGCGGCTCCATCGGGCCGTCTTCGAGCGCCGCGTAGTAGGTGACGCCCGCGTTGTTGATCCACACGTCGATGCGCCCGTACTCGTCGAGCGCGGTTCGTGCGAGGAGCTGGACATCGTCCTCGTTCGTCACGTCGGTCTCGACGACGAACGCGCGCGGACCGCAGCGCTGGGCGACCTCGAGCAGGGCGGCTTTGCGGCGCGCCGCGAGGATCACCGTCGCGCCACGATTCGCGAGCTCGAATGCCGTCGCGCGCCCGAGCCCGCTCGACGCACCGGTCACCACCACGACGCTGTCTCGAATCCTCGGCATGCTCCACGTGCTACAAGCGTCGTGCCACGAGCGCCAGCGCACGGTCGGCGTTGGTGTAATTGCTGCACCTAGCGCGCGAGTGTTTCGCACGGGTCTTTGCGCCGCGTTCCTCTCCGCTGTCCCCGTTGCTGCCGCGGAGCCCGACGTCGCTCCCGCCGAGGTCATCGTCGTCACGGGGACGCGCGTTCCCGAGCCCGCCGATCACGTGCCGACCGCGGTGACCGTGATCCGTCGCGAGGATCTAGATCGCTCGCCGCTCGTGCTCGCCGACGACCTCTTGCGCACGGCACCGTCGGTCACGGCGTTTCGTCGCAGCTCGAGCGCCGTCGCGGATCCCACGTCGCAGGGACCGAGCCTGCGCGGCGTGGGCTCGTCGGCAGTTTCGCGTGCGCTCGTGCTCCGGGACGGTGTGCCTGCGAACGATCCTTTCGGCGGATGGATGTACTGGCGCTCGGTCTCGCCGCTCGGGATCGATCGCATCGAGATCGCGCCTAGCGGTGCGTCGGCGCTGTTCGGCAACTTCGCGCTCGGGGGCGTCGTGGACGTGCGCTCGCGCGCGATCGAGTCACGGTCGCTCGACGCGGTCCTCGCTGGCGGATCGCTGGGCACGGGCCGCGGCGCGATTCGTGCGACCGATCGCTTCGGTGAGATCGGTATCGCGTTCGACGCAGAGGGCTTTCGCACGAGCGGGTACACGCCGATTCGCGCCGCGCAGCGCGGCCCCGTGGATCACGAGGCCGCGAGCGATCATGCGGCGGCTGGTGCGCGTATCGAGCATGTCCGCGGCGGCTCGACGCTGCACGTGAGCGGACGCTGGTTCGACGAGCACCTCGACGCGGGCACGCAGTTCTCCACGGCCGACGTGCGGGCCGTGACGTATGGCGCGGGGTGGCGCTACACGCGCGGCTCGAGCGCACTGCAGCTCGAGGTGTTCGGTGGCGATCAGCGCTTCGCTCAGAGCCGCGCGCGCGTCGCGATGGATCGATCAACCGCCGCGCTCGCGAGCGAGCAGGTCACGCCGTCGAGCGATCAAGGCGCGCTCGCGACGTGGACGATGCGCCTCGGTTCGCACACGCTCCTCGTCGGTGCCGATGCTCGGCGCGTCGAAGGCATCGCCACGGATCGCCTCTCTCCACCGATGCCGAGCCCCACGTCGCTCGTCGAGCGATCCGCGGGTGGCGAGCAGCGATTCGCGGGGGTGTTCGTGCAGGATGCGGTGCAGCTCTCGCCGAGGATCGAGGCTGCCGCCGCGCTTCGCCTCGACGGTTGGCAGAATCGCGACGGCCACACGCGACTCGCCTTCGCCGATGGCAGCGACGAGATCATGGCGCTCGAGGATCGCCTGGCCCTCCAGCTCGATCCACGCGTCGGCGTACTGGTACGCGCGACCGAGATCGTCGCGCTGCGGGCGAGCGTGTACCGCGCGTTTCGTGCACCGACGCTGAACGAGCTCTATCGGCCGTTTCAAGTCGGCACGATCCTGACGGCCGCAAACGCCGACCTGCGTCCGGAAACGCTGTGGGGCGCCGAGGGAGGCCCGCAGATCACCGTGGATGGCATCGACGTACGCGCGACCGCGTTCTGGAACGAGCTGTCCGATGCCATCGCGAATGTCACGCTCGCCGAGCCGATCGGCAGCGCGACGCGGCAGCGACAGAACCTCGGGCAGGCACGCATCGCTGGGATCGAGCTGTCCGCTCGGTGGCAGCCGTCCCGCGCGTGGACCCTCGCCGTCGCGCACACGTTCGTCGACGCCGAGATCACGTCGGCGCCCGCGCAGCCCGAGCTCGTCGGAAAGCCGCTCCCGCAGAACCCTACGCTGCGTGCAACGGCGCTCGTGGCGTACGAGGATCCACAGATCGCGAGTCTCTCGGCGCAGGTGCGCTACCTCGGCCGCATGTTCGAGGATGACCTCGCGGAGCTCTCGATCGGCGCGGTCGTCCTCGTCGACGCTCGCGTCGCGCGAGCGATCACGGGTGGCCTATCCGCGTTTGTCGCGGCGCAGAACCTGTTCGATCGCCGCTACCTCGTCGGTCGCGCGGGAGTCGATACCGAGGGCGCGCCGCGCACGTTCGAGCTCGGGCTCGCGCTCCGGCGCTGACGCATCCGCGCCTCGCCGTGCGGGTGCGACCGAGCGCGTTCAGGGGACGTTCTTGCCGCGCACCGGGAGCTGCTCCAGTTGATCGGGAACCTCCTGGTGCGCCGCCGCGATCGCATCGGGATCGACTGCCTCCCCCATCGTGGACAGAGGTTCCGGATCCACCGCGGCGATGCCGACGACGACGACCTCTTCGGCGACGAGGTCGTCATCGTCGAAGTCCTCGCCCTCGAGCTTCTCGCGGAGCTGACGCAGGAGAGGACGACCGTAGCGAGCACCCAGGTAGAAGAGGCCACCCGCGATGATGAGTTTGCTGAGAAGACGCATGGTGCGGAAGAGAAGCAAGGTCTTCGCCACCGTCACGGCTCTTGCCCGGACAGCAGCACAGACGCGAGGAGATTGCCCGTCACGAGCAATCCTCCGAGCGCGCTGACCCCGACGGCGGCGATCGCCATCAGCCGCGAGCGGCCATGCCGGATGTCCTCGTCGTTGTCCGCACGGCTCACGCCGACACGCACGAGCTCGCGAATCGACAGCGCGAGGCAAACAAGCACGAGCGTCAGCGCCACGACGTGAATGTCACGTACGAGCGTGAGGCGCACGGAGCGGTTCGCGGGCGGACCGATGCCCCACGTGATCGCGTGAATCGAGGAACCAGATCCCCGGGCCTGCGACGACGAGGAACCATCGCCACCAGATCCTCGAGCCGAAGTCGCGGCTCATGTCGGCCCCGCGACGAGGACCGGAAGAAACACGAGCGCCCAGATCAGCACGCCGCCCGCCGCGACGAAATAGATGAGCGGTGCGGATACTTCGATGTCCGTCCGGTGCTTGTCCTCGACGGGCCCGACGAAGAGCAGCACGCAGTACAGCGCGTCCTCGCCGATGCCGGTGAGGCCATGCGTGAAGTGGACGGCCAAGAGGCCCCACACCACCGAGCCGTACGCGTGCGAGTCCCACCGAAACGGGAGGTGCTTCATGAGGTAGATGCGAACGACGAGCGCTGCGATCGCGATCAGCGTGGCGACCACGAGGTTGCGTCGCATCCCACGCAGATCGCGTGCGACCGCGGCTTTACTCGTGCGCCGCTGCGGGTAGCTGCTCGCGATCCAGAGCAGCATGTCGAGCGTGGCGATCCACGCGAGCGTCCGGCTCATGTGCACCGGTGGGAACGGCTGCGTGCGATCCGAGACGTACGCATACGACACCGCGAGGAGTGCGAGCATCGTCCCTTCGATCGCGATCAAGAGGATCACCGACCACCACAGCGGATCGCGCGGACCGAAGCACGTCGTCGGGAGCCCCGACACGTCGAGGATGCGGCGACTCACTCGTCACCTCGCTTCGGCATGAGGATCTCTTGCCGGTGTGGTGGCTTGGGCCAGAACCACACGACGAGGACGATGCCGGCGAGCAGCGCGCCGATCGGGATGCCCCACGGCGTGAAGATCGCGATGATGAACATCGCGCCGATCGAGAGCGCGGTGAGCATCGGTGTCAGCGTCCACCGCGGGAGCTCGGTGATGTGGTCGGGGTCGGCGTCCATCACACGCGTGACGAGGATCTCGGGGCGATCGACGCGCAGACCGGTGATCACGGGCTGATCGCGAGGAGTGGTCCACGCGGCGTAGCGATCGCGCACGGTCGGCAGCCACGTGAAGTTGTATGCGGGCGGCGGCGAGCTCGTGGTCCACTCGAGCCCGTCGGCCCTCCACGGATCGTCCCCGGCGAGTCGGCCGCGGCGTAGCGCGATGACCGCGTTGACGAGCGTGAGGAGCACGCCGAGCCCGAGCGTGAAGGCGCCGACGGTGGCGAGGAAGCTGAGCGGGCCCCAGCCACTCTCGGCGCCGTACGTGTAGACGCGCCTCGGCATCCCTTGCAAGCCGAGCTGATGCATCGGAAAGAACGTGACGTTGAAGCCGACGAACACGAGGATCGCGCTGATCTTGCCGAGTCGCTCGTCGAGCAAGCGCCCGGTCGCCTTGGGGAACCAGTAGTAGACAGCGCCGAGCAGCGGAAAGATGGCGCCGCCGATCAGCACGTAGTGAAGATGCGCGACGACGAAGTACGTGTCGTGGACCTGGAGGTCGAGCGGGACCGACGCGAGCATCACGCCGGTCAATCCACCGATGACGAACGTCGCGATGAACGCGAGGACGAACAGCATCGGAGTCTCGAAGCGAATGCGACCGCGCCACAGCGTCGCGATCCACACGAACATCTGCACGCCCGCCGGGATCACGATCAGCATCGACGCGGCGGAGAAGAAGCTAGCGCCGAGCTGCGGGAGGCCCGTCGCGAACATGTGGTGCACCCACACGCCAAATGCGATGAACGCGGTCGCGACGAGGGAGAGAACGATCGCCGTGTAGCCGAAGATCGGAGTGCGCGTGAACGCGACGACGATCGACGAGACGAACCCGAGGGCGGGGATGAAGATGATGTAGACCTCGGGGTGCGCGAAGTACCAGAACAGGTGCTGCCACAGGATCGAGTCACTGCCCTCGGCTGCGTTGAAGAAGTGCGTGCCGATCAGACGATCGGACGCGAGCATCGTGCTCGACAGCATCACCGCCGGCATCGCGAAGACGATCATGGTTGCGGTGATCAGCGACGCCCACACGAACAGCGGCATGCGGTGCAGCGCCATGCCGGGCGCGCGATGCTTGAGGATCGTGACGATCACGTTGATCGCCGCAGCGAGCGAGGAGAGCTCCGAGAACGTGACCATCTGCGCCCACACGTCGACGCGCTTGCCGACGCCGTACTCCGGGCCGGACAGGGGCGCGTTCGAGAACCACCCCGCGTCCGGCCCCGTGTTCGTGAACAGCCCGGTCCAAAGCAGCACGACACCGACGAGGTAGACCCAGTAGCCGAACGCGGCGAGGCGTGGGAACGCCACGTTTCGCGTGCCCACCATGAGCGGCACGAGATAGATCGCGATGCCCTGCATCACGGGCACGGCGAACAGGAACATCATCGTCGAGCCGTGCGTCGTGAAGATCTGGTTGTACTTGTCGGCGCCCACGAGGTTCGCGTTCGGTGCCGCGAGCTGCAGGCGCATCACGAGTGCGAGTACGCCGCCGGCACCGAACATCACGAACGCGGTCACGATGAAGCGGCGCCCGATCGCCTTGTGATCGACATCGGCGAGCCAATGCAGAAGGCCGCGCGGGCGCGTCCACGTCGCTGCGAGCTCCACCGACGGGTCGTGGTGGTCGGCCTCGTCACGCTCGACCGCGGCGCTCATCGTAGCGACTCCACGTACGACAAGAGTGCGGCGGTGTCCTCGGACGATAGCTCGATCGCGGGCATGCGCACTCCCGGCTTCATGCCGTGCGGATCGCGCATCCACGCCCGCAGGTTGTGCGGGGTGTTGGGGATCCAGGTCGCGCCGATCGTCGCCCGCGACGCGAAGTGGGTGAGGTCGGGGCCGAGGCGTCCGCCCGCGCCGTGACCGCTCACCGTGTGGCATAGAACGCACGGGCCACCGGCAAAGATCCGCTGCCCGCGCGACTCCTCCGTCGTGCGTGGAAGCGCTGCGCTCGTTCGTTGCGCGGCATGCCAGCGCTCGAAGTCCGCGGGTAGCTCCGCGATGATCGTTAGGGCCATGTTGGCGTGCTGGAGACCGCAGAACTCCGCGCACTGACCGCGATAGATGCCCGGCTCGTCGGCGACGAACCACGTGCGGTTCACGCGCCCCGGAACGAGGTCGCGCTTGCCGTGAAGGCTCGGCACCCAGAAGCTGTGGATGACGTCGTTCGAGGTCAGCGCGAGGTGAATCGTTCTTCCGACGGGGACGTGGATCTCGTTCGCCGTCGTCGCGTTCTTCCGCGGATCTTCCGGCCAGTACTGCACCTCCCACCACCATTGGTTCCCGGTGACCTGGATCTCGATCGCGTGAGGATCGTTCTCGAGGCGCGCGAGGCGGCCGCTCGCGAGGATGCTCGTGACGAGAAGGCCGATGACCGTGGCCGCAGTCGCGATCGCTGCGAGCAGGATCGCGCGTGCGTGAGGGCGATCGTCGGGCGCCGTCACGAGGTCCGCGCGACGGCGCGTGCGAAGCGCGGCCGCGATCGTGAAGCCCACGACGAGCACCCAGACACCGACCGCGACGTAGAGGAACCTGTCCCACAGCGCCGCGATCTCTCGCGCTTGCGGTCCCGCAGGATCGAGTGCAGACATGCGCGGCGTCACGGACTCACCTCGCTGCCGTGCGGGGTCGCGTGATCGCGCAGCGTCGGTTGCGGCGTGGTCTGGATGTGATCGCTGCGCGCGGACACCGAGTCGGTACGAACGAGTCCACCGAGCGACCGTACGTACGCTGTCAGCTCGTAGATCTGCTGCGGCACGAGCTTTCCGCGATACGACGGCATGCCCTCGGGGCGGCCAGCGATGATCGACGTCGCGACGTCGGGCGGTGCGCTGCCGTATCGCCACTGCTCGTCGATGAACGCCGGACCCATCGCGCCGCCGCCATTGGCGTGGCAGCCGATGCAGTTGAACATCGAGTACAGCTTTCTGCCGTTCGCGACCGCCTCCGCCGTCTCGGAGTATCCCGGCAGCGAGAGATCCAGCGTGACGCCATCGATCGGTGCCTCACCCGGATGCAGCGTGCCGTTCTGCGTCGCGGTCCTCACGCGGTCGTCGTTCGCGGGGCTCGGTGGCGTACGCCGCTCGCGCTCGCAGGAGCCGAGCGTGACGAGTGCAATGGCGACCAGCGCGCGCATCACTCGCGCTCCGCGACCAGCGGGACATGCCACGCAGCGAGGATCTTCGCGATGTCGACACGTCTCGCGGCGATGATGCGGTCGAGCTCCGCCGCCAGCGCTTTGTCCGCTTTGCGGACACCGAGCGCGATCGAGAAGGACATCGGAAGACCGGGTTCGCCCGCATCGATCGGAGTGATCACGAGCCGCGTCTTCGACGATCGTGCGAAGCCACCCGCGATCGGCCCCCACACGATCGCGACATCGATCTCGCCGCGCTCGAGAGCGCGCATCGCACCTGCCGGTGGGCTCGGTTTCGCGTAGTCGCCGACGACGTTGTAGCCGACGACGTTGTCCACGATGCCGCGGCGTGCGAGCGCGTGGACCGGCGGTGGATTCGCGCCTTCGTCACCGAGCAGTGGAACTCCCACACAGGAGGAGCGCACGCACACCGCGAAGGGCGTCTCGTCCGGCGCGATTCCGACGACGGCAACGTTTGCCAAGCACGTTCTCTCGGAGGACGGCGAGTGGCGTACCGCCGCGAAGGACGCCGCGAACACTCGCTTCTCGGGCCTCACCGAGATCACGAGCGACAACGTGGCCAACTTGTCGGTCGCGTGGACGTACGACACGGGCTCGCGCCATGGACACGAGGGCGCGCCGCTCGTGGTCGGAACGACGATGTACATCGTCACGCCGTTCCCCAACCGCCTCGTCGCGCTCGATCTGACCAATCCCGGCAGCGTGCTGTGGACACATACGCCGCACGTAGATCAGAGCGCGCGAGGCGTCGCGTGTTGCGATGTCGTGCATCGCGGCGCGGTCTACGACGGCGGCACGATCTACTACGCGACGCTCGACACGCAGGTCTTCGCCGTGGACGCCGCGACCGGCGGCGAGAAGTGGCGAGCGAAGATCGGCGATATCAATAAAGGGGAGACGATCACGATGGCGCCGGTCGTCGTGAAGGGGAAGCTCCTCGTGGGCAACTCGGGTGGCGAGCTCGGCGTGCGCGGGTGGCTCACGGCGCTCGACACGCAGACGGGCGAGCAAGCGTGGCGCGCGTACTCGACGGGCCCCGACGAGGACGTGTTGATCGGTCCGTCGTTCAAGCCGTTCTACGAGCAAGATCGCGGCACGGATCTCGGCGTCACGACGTGGCCACCGGAGCGCTGGCGGCAAGGCGGCGGGACGGTGTGGGGATGGATCTCGTACGACCCGACCCTCGATCTCGTGTTTCACGGCACGGCGAACCCGGGCCCGTGGAATGCGCGCATGCGGCCTGGCGACAACAAGTGGACCGCCGGCATCTTCGCGCGCCGTCCCGACACCGGCGAAGCGATCTGGTTCTATCAGTGGTCGCCGCACGATCTGTGGGACCACGACGGCGTCAACGAGTCGATCGTCGTCGACTTGGAGATCGGTGGGCGCACGCGACAGGTGCTGCTCCATCCCGAGCGCAACGGATACATCTACGTCCTCGATCGCGTCACGGGAGAGGTGCTGTCCGCTGATCCGTACGTGTACATCACCACGTCGCGCGGCGTGGATCTCGTCACCGGCCGGCTCGACGTGATCCACGGCAAGGAGCCGGAGCCGGGCCGCATCAGCCGCGACATCTGTCCATTCGCACCCGGCGCGAAGGACTGGGAGCCGAGCGCGTTCTCCGCGCTGACGGGCCTCCTCTACATCCCGCACATCACGATGTGCATGGACGAGGAGTACACCGAGACGAGCTACATCGCGGGGACGCCCTTCGTCGGCGCCAGCGTTCGCTATCACGCGATGCCCGACGGAAAGCGCGGCAAGTTCACGGCGTGGGATCCGATCGCCCGCAAGCCCCGGTGGTCGATCGTCGAGGACTTTCCCGTGTGGAGCGGAGCGCTCGTCACCGCGGGCAACGTCGTGTTCTACGGAACGATGGATGGCTGGTTCAAAGCTGTCGACGCCACGACCGGCGAGCTGAAGTGGAAGCAGCACCTCCCCTCGGGAATCATCGCGCAGCCGATCACCTATCGCGGACCCGACGGCCGGCAGTACGTCGCGGTGTTCTCCGGCGTCGGTGGCTGGTCGGGGCAGATCGTGTCGCTCGGTCTCGATCCGCGCGACCTCACCGCAGCGAACGGGTGGGGCAACGCGATGAGCGATCTGCCGGAGCGCACGCGAGCTGGCGGCACGCTCTACGTGTTCGCGCTCGGAGGTGCCCGGTGATCCGCGTCGCGATCACTCTCGCTGCCATGGTCGGCGCGGCCCACGCCGACGAGCGAGACGTCGCAGCGATACGTCAGACGGCAGCTCTCGCTGACGGCGCGTTCGTGCCCGCGAACGTGCTCGCACCACTGGGCGAACGCGCGGGGCACGTCCTCGTCGCGGGCGGCTACGACGACGGGGCTGCGTTCTCGAGCGCGGCCGAGATGGTGCTCGCGCGTCGTGTCGCTCTCCGTGCGGGCTTCGCGGGAACCGATCGAGAGCAACACGTGAACGCGAGCGTGCAGGTCGCGCTCGCACGCGGGCTCCACGTCGCGGTGGGGTACGACGGCATGGGACACAACACGGTACCCGCGATGTTCGCGCGCGTCGGTGTGGCGCACGGTGCCGGTTCGATTCGCACGCTCGCGAGCGCGGCGATCCAGCTCGGGCTCGCCGAGGACGAACGCGCGGGCGAGCTCGCCCTCGCCGCATACACACCGATGTCCGCATCGACGCAGCTCGGATGGACCGCGCAGGGAACGCTCGACCTCGAGCGCGACGCCGACGAGCCGGAGGGCGAGCCCGACTGGCAACTGCGCACGGGACCGTACGCGGCGATCGCGGTTCACGAGCTCGTCGCGACAGCGAGCCTCGGTGTGGCGACGAGCAAACCTCGCCTCGTCGATCACACGCGCACCAGCATGATCGCGATGCTGGGGCTCGGGCGAGCGTTCTGATGGCGCTGCACCCCGGAGGCCTGGCGGGTCCCGAGCTGCCATCGCTCGCGAGCTGGCCGGCTCCCGATCCGTGGCTCGTCTCGGTGCTCGCGATCGCGCTCGGCCTGTACACGACCGGCGCGCTGCGCCTCTGGCGACACGCGGGACGAGGACACGGCCTTCGCGCCTGGCAAGCCGTGGCGCACGGCGCGGGGCTCAGCGTGCTCGCACTCGCGCTGCTCTCGCCGCTCGATCGCGCGAGCGACGTGCTGTTCAGCGCGCACATGGCGCAGCACGAGCTGCTCATGCTGGTGGCTGCTCCCCTGATCGTCCTCGGCCGACCGATGGCCGCAGTCGCGTGGAGTCTTCCCAGGCGGTGGCGCGTGAAGGTCGCCCGCGCTGCTCGCAGCCCTCGCGTCGCCTCGCTGTGGCGCATCTTGACCGCGCCTCTCGTCGCTCTCGTGCTTCACGCGGCGACGCGATGGCTGTGGCACGTGCCGTCTCTGTTCGACGCTGCGCTCGCCGACGAGCGCGTGCACGCGTTCCAGCACCTCACGTTCTTCGCGACGGCCACCCTGTTCTGGTGGACGCTGATCCACGGACGATATGGCCGGGTGGGGTACGGAGTCGCGGCGGTGTTCGTGTTCCTGACGATGTTGCACACCGGGCTCCTCGCGGCATTGCTCGGCCTCGGCGATCATCCGCTGTACGCGCATGGCGGCCGCTCTCTCGCCTTCGGCATCGATCCCGTCGAGGATCAGCAGCGCGCAGGGCTCGTCATGTGGATCCCTGCCGGTGTCCTCATGATGGGCATCGGTCTCGGCGTGTTCGCTGCATGGCTCGGTCAGTCAGCGCGCGCGATCGGGAGCTCCTCCCATCGCGGCCTGCGTTAGCAGAACGCGCTTCGTGCATCGCGGTCTCAGCGAAACCGATACTGCGTGCGAATTCGCTCGCTCTCACCGTGACGCATCGGGATGCATGGAACATTGTCCTCGATCGCGCTGGTGTGCTCGGTGCAGACTGGCCGCACGTGGGGCTTCTCGAGAGCTGGATGGCGCCGATCGGTCTGGACGCGTTTCGCCGCGACTACCTGGGTCGCGCGCCTGTCGCGCTTCCGTCGACCACGGAGTCTGCGTTCGAGCTGTTCGATTGGAACGTGCTCCAAGCGGTCCTGTCATCGAGGGCGGACCTCGATGCGCTGGTCGTCGCGCGCGGCGAGCTCATCCAGGTGTCGATCCCGCGAACATCGCGAGAGCTCGGCATCTACCTCCGTCACGGCATCGGGCTGTGCATTCGCCACTCCGAGCGTCATCACCCGTACCTGAAGCGCGTCGCGAGTGAGATCGAGGCGGCGTTTCCGGGGGCGACCGCGCAGGTCCAGCTCTTCGTGACTCCGGCAGAGACGCACGGCTTCACGTGGCACTTCGACGACGAGGACGTCTTCATCGCGCAAACGAACGGGAAGAAGGAATACCTATTCCGCGAGAACACGGTGGCGGCCGACGAGCGCGCTCGGCCCGACGTGTTCTCGAGGTTCCCGACGGAGAGCACGCCGATCTGCGCCGCTCGCTTGCATCGCGGAGACTTCCTGTACATACCGTCGCGCTGGTGGCACATGGCCGAGTGCATCGAGGATTCTCTCTCGATCTCCGTCGGTGTCACGGGAGCGCGCTAGGCACGGTTCCTCGTTTGCATCCCTGGTCACGAACCAAGGGAGGAACGAGATGGCTCTGGATATTCTTAGCGAGAAGGGCGTACCCGTCGACGAGCAGCGCTTCACGTGGCGCGAGCTCGCAGGCTTTCCGTACAGCAAGCTAGACGACGACGCGTTCACGCGCGTACGCGTGATCCTGATGAACGGCGTCGAGGCGGAGTCCGTTCGCTTCAGTCACGCCTGCGCGCGCATGAACCGCGACCTACAGATCCCGCTCGCGCGCGTTCGCCGCGTCGAGCACCACCAGCAGACGCTCGTCAACTGGCTCAACCCCGCGGATCAGTCGCCGCTCGAGACGACGATCGGCTTCGAGCAGACCGCGATCGAGGTGACCGCCGCGCTCGCTCAGCAAGAGCCGGATCCGTATCTCGCCCAGGCATACCGCTTCGGCATGCTCGAGGACTTCGATCACCTCTATCGGTTCAGCGCGCTGATGGATCGCATGACCGGGCAGGACTCGAACAACATCTTGCAGTCGTACACCGACGTGCGTCCCGGTCGCCCGACGATCGTCGAGCATCGCGCGCCGATCGACGACGTGCGCACCGGCTACGACCGCCGCGTCGCGCTGCCGCTGACCAAGCTCAACGCGCTCGTGCTCGTCGCAGCGGAGCATCAGGTGCACGACTACTACATGAACATCGGCCCGGTGTTCTCGGATCCCATCGCGCGCATGCTCTACGAGTCGCTGATCGACCCCGACGAGACGTGGCTCGAGAAGTGGCTCCTGCACGAGGCGACCGAGGTCTACACGTACTGGAGTTGCTCGCAGCAGGAGCCCAATCGCAGGCTGCGCGCGCTGTGGGAGCGCATGGTCTCTTACGAGCTCGGGCAGATGCACTACGTGATGGATCTGATGCGCACCATGGAGAAGCGCGATCCGATCGCGCTCTTGCCCACGGAGCTTCCGGATCCCATCCCGTTCGCCAGTCAGCGCGACTTCGTGCGCGAGGTGCTCGCGAACGAGACGCAGATGCGCGCGGTGGGAACACAGTTCGATGCGAAGGGCGCCGAGAGCGCCGAGACGCTCGAGTACCGCGAGTACATGAACTCGGCGGGTTCTCCGTCGGAGGTCGTCACCACCGCATACACCTACACGCCCGGAACCGAGCTCGCCGTCGACGGCGAAGCGATCCACTAGGAGCCAGCCATGCAGAAGCCAACCGATACCGGAACCAACCGTACGGGCATCGCGACATCGCCGATCGATAGTGCAGCGCTCATCAAAGAGGCGCAGAAGATCGTGAAGGACAACGGCGCGGGCACCGATGGAGAGATCTTCCTCGGAGAGCGCGTGCTGTACGCGCGCGATGCGGATCCCGTGGGCACCGTGCCACCACCCGCATCGCTCAAGGGGCTCGCGAAGACCGTCGTCGAGAAGCTACAGGGGCACAAGCCGACCGTGTTCATCGACAAGCTCGGGCAGCGGCTCGCCTACGATCGCACGGGCGTCCGCCTCTACGAGGCGCTGCTCGCGAAGTTCGATGCCGCCAATGTTCACGAAGGCGGACCGACGCGGACGCAGCTCGAGGAGATCCGGAACGACGAGCATCGCCACGCGATGATCTTGCGCGACGCGCTCGTGTTCCTCGGTGCAGATCCGACGGCGATGACGCCGTGCGCCGACGTCAGCGGCGTCGCGGGCCTCGGCTGGGTACAAGTGCTTTGCGATCCGCGCACGACGCTGACGCAGTGTCTCGACGTGATGCTCGGCGTGGAGCTCTACGACACGGCGAGCTGGATGCTGCTCGTCGATCTCGCGCAGCAGCTCGGCTTCGATGATCTAGCGACGAAGTTTCGCGAGGCGCACATGAACGAAGAGGTGCACGCGGAGCGCGTTCGAGCCTGGGTCCAAGCATCCGTCATCGGTCAGGCAGGCGAGCAGGCAACGCCGCTGCGGAAGCCAAAGACCACGCACTGAGAGGCCCGACCTCCTGCGAGCGCGCCCGCACGTGAGAAGCGTGCGGACGAGCGTCCGCGCTACGTTCGTTGGAGCTCGAACGACCTGGGCAGGGCCGGTGCCAGGGCACGGGTCTCGCACATCGCGATCGTCCCTTGAAAGACGGTGGTGATGGTGCGGAGCCCTACGATTCTATTCGTCGACGATGATCGTGACTTCGCCGACCGCGTGGCCGACTCCCTCTCGAGAACCGGGTATGCGGCGAGCGCTTGCTACTCGGCCGAGGCGTGTCTCGCGCGATTGGATGACGCGATCGAGATCGTCGTCGCGGACATCCTCTTGCGCGGGATAACGGGACTCGAGCTGTGCGCGCGCATCCGCGAGCAGTATCCGGATATCCTCGTCGTCATCACCACCGCGAGTCAGGATGCGAAGGATGTGGTGGCCGCGATGCGCGTGGGGGCGTGGGACTACATCATCAAGCCAGTGCGCGACGCGGAGCTCGCACTGACCGTCGCGCGCGCGAAGGAGCACGTCTAGGTGTCGCGCATGCTGCAGCAGACCGACGGTGGCGAGGAGCCGGCCTACGGGATCGCCGGTACGAGTGGCGCGGTGCAGCGGCTACGCGACTTCATCGATCGGATCGGACCCAGCGACGCATCCGTCCTCGTCACGGGTGAATCTGGAACGGGCAAGGAGCTCGTCGTGCGCGGCCTTCACGAGACGGCGCGCTCCCAAGCCCCGTTCGTCGCGCTCAATTGCTCGGCGGTCCCACCGGATCTCTTGGAGAGCGAGCTGTTCGGATACATCCAGGGTTCCTTCACCGACGCGAAGTTCGCGCGCGATGGCCTGTTCGTCGTGGCCGGCGAAGGAACCATCTTCCTCGACGAGATCGGAGACATGTCGCTCGCCATGCAGGCCAAGCTCCTGCGCGCGCTACAGGAGCGCAAGGTGCGGCCGATCGGTGGCACGCACGAGCTGCCCATTCGTGCGCGTATCGTCGCTGCCACCAATCGCGATCTGCGCGCTGATGTAGCGGCGGGACGCTTTCGCGAGGATCTGTTGTATCGCCTCGATGTCGTCCGGATCGACGTGCCGCCACTTCGCCAGCGTCGCGAGGACATCTTGCTACTCGCGCGGCGGTTCCTTGCACTCGCGACGGCGCGGTCCAAGAAGCCGGTTCGTCGCCTCTCGACGTGGGCTGCGAGAAAGCTGCTCGCGTACGACTGGCCAGGCAATGTTCGAGAGCTCGAGAACTGCATCGAACGCGCGGTCGCGTTGTGTCGTCTCGACGAGATCACGGTGGCCGACCTCCCAGCGCGGATCCTGGAAGCCACGACGCAGTACACCGCCACCGACGACAAGACCGCGTTGACCACGCTCGACACGAGAGTCATTCGTCACGTCCAGCACGTGCTCTCGGCGACCCGCGGCAACAAGACCCGCGCGGCCAGCATCCTCGGCATCGATCGGCGTTCGATCTATCGGATCCTAGATCGCCGCAGCTCCGACGCGTGATCTACCCCCAGAGCTCGGTTGTGTCGATCCGACCAACCGAGCTCGCAGGGATGTTGGGCTGGCGAGTCTTCGAGCCGGGGACCCAAACGAAATAGACGAGTGCGCTCGGGCGCGCGATCGTGCGCGCGATCCTGCGCGCGTACGGTCGTCGATCGAGGCGAGCACCCAGCCTCGCACGGCGAACCCACGAGCCACTGCTGGCACGCGCGTCGCACAAGTGTGTGCTCAGGAGGTTACTCATATGCACATTCTCTGGATGCTCATCGTCGGTCTCGTGGTCGGCGCGATCGCGAAAGCGCTGATGCCGGGTAAGGACCCGGGCGGCATCGTCATCACCATGGTGATCGGTGTTGTCGGTGCTCTCATCGCAGGCTTCCTCGGTCGTTCGCTGGGTTGGTACGGCGAGAACGAGGGTGCTGGCATCATCGCCTCGATCCTCGGCGCCGTGATCCTGCTCGCGGGCTACCGACTGGTAGCGGGCCGAGACCGCAGCGTGCTTCGTTAGTGCGACGCGGATCGACGCGGAAGGAGCTGGTGGATCGAAGCCACCAGCTCCATTGCTTTTATTGGCTTGCAGAGGCGCAGCTGGAAGCCGGCGAGCAGACTGCGGCTGTGGTCGGTATCGCCGATGCGGGCCGTGAGCGCGATGGCCGGAGTCTGACCGCCGCGCTCCGGTGGCCGCGCGCGAATGCGGCGCATCAGCTGATAGCCGTCCCCGTCGGGCATCGAGATGTCGCTGACGATGACGTCGGGCGGCTGCTTGTCGAGCGCGGCCAGCGCTTCGTCGGCGCCGCGGGCGACCATGATCGAGGCCCCCGCATCCGCGAGGAAGCTCTCGAGGAGGTACAGAAAGTCGGGCTCGTCATCCACGACGAGCACGCGCGCGCCGGCGAGCAACTTGGACATCGTTCGTACAGTAGTCGGTAGTTCGATCGCCGTCATGTATCTGTGACAACAGGTGCAGATGCGGTGCCGCTCGCTGTAGCAACGAAGCACGCCTCGCACCGTGCGAACACGCTCAGCGTCCGAGGGATTCGTACATGCTATGACGACGCTCGTGGAGCGCGTGCGTGTCGTGGCGGTCGAAGGAGACGATCTGGAGAGCGTCCTGTCGCTCCTCCGCGTGCTGCCGCGCGAGCTGGGCGTCGCGCTGCTGGTCGCCACGGATCGTGACGACGCGACCGCGCGAATCGAGTCCATCCGTGGCGTGCGCCCCGTGACCGTCGGCCCGTCGACGGTGTTCGAGAGCGACCAGATCTACGTGGTGCGCGACGCCGAGCGCCGCAAGGACGAGATCCTGGCCACGCTCTCCCACGAGCTTCGCAATCCGCTCACGCCGCTCAAGGTCGCACTCGATGTCGCGCGTCTCGCGAAGGACGATCCGGAGAAGGTGGCGCAGTCGCATGCGATCATGGAGCGTCAGGTCCGAGCGATCACGGATCTCGTCGACGGGTTGCTCGACCTCACAGGTGTCACGCAAGGAAAGATCGAGCTCGCTCGCGTTCCCGTCGAGCCCGCCCTCCTCGTCGAGGCCGTCCTCGAGGCGACGCGGCCTCTCGTCAGCGAGCAGCGACATCAGGTGTCGGTCTCACTCCCGGCCGAGACCAGACGCGTACTCGGTGACGTAAGGCGGCTCACGCAGGTATTGACCAACGTCGTGAACAACGCGGCGAAGTACACGCCGCCCGATGGTCATATCCAGATCGATGTTCGCGACGACAACGCGCGAAACATGCTTGTCTTCTCGATCACGGACAACGGAATCGGTATCGACCCGGGACTCTTGCCGCGAATCTTCGACATCTTCGTCCAGGCCCGCGACGAGGAACAGCGAGCCCGCGGGGGACTTGGCATCGGGCTGAACGTGGTCCGCCGATTAGTCGAGCTTCACGGTGGCCGTGTCGAAGCACGAAGCGCAGGTGTTAATCGCGGTAGTACATTCGTGATAGAGCTACCGTCTATTTCCCAATGATGGAATCTGCAAAAAGGGCGTTGCGCGTGTTGGTCGTGGATGATCTGCGCGACTCCACAGATATCCTTTGCGTGCTCCTCGAGACGCTCGGTCATCACGTTCGCGGCGCGACGAGCGCGGCAGATGCGTTGGCGATCGCAGCCGAGTTGCATCCGCACCTCGTGATCCTCGACATCGGTCTCCCCGATCTGAACGGCTATGACGTCGCGCGCGAGCTTCGCCGTCGCGCTGGAAGTCGTCGGCTGCATCTCGCGGCTGTCACCGGCTGGGGAACGACCCACGATCACGTTCGCGCGATCGCGGCGGGGTTCGATCAGCATTTTCTCAAGCCGGCGGACGAACGCACGATCCGTCAGATCTGTGACGCCGCGATCCGGACGATCAGCACCGGAACGATCACGATCCCCGAGGTGCGCCCGTCGTGAACGAGATGCTCGCACGACGAGTCGGCACGACCATCGCATCTCCCGGCGTAGGTGATGACGATGAAGAAGCTCTCGCTCTGTGTCTTCGTGCTGATGATGGCGGTGTCGTGCAGTAAGAACCCGCGCAGCGAACAAGGACGGGACGGTACCGGGCAGACCGGCGCGGTTCGCACGGACCGCACGGACCGCGATGTCAGAACGGCCCAGACGGACTTCGCCGAGGAAGCGATGCCGATGGCCGATGCGGGCGTAGGTGGCGATGCGGGATCCGCTGGTGCGCGCGATGCGGGCACGGGGACCGGCAGTGGAGCGGGCAGTGGGACCGGTAGCGGAAGCGGTAGCGGAACGGGGAGTGGCGTCGGCTCCGGGGCCCGCTCGGGTACTGCACCCCGACGCTAGCCATGCCCAACGTCCGGGTGTGGGCTCCGCGCGCGACGCGCGTCGACTTGGTGCGTGGCGATCGTGAGGATGATCGACGCGACCCGATGATCCGCGAGGACACCGGCTGGTTCGCGGGACCAGCGCTCGCCGATGGCGACGAGTACATGTTCAGCGTCGACGGTGCACCGCCGCAGCCGGATCCTCGCTCGCGGTGGCAGCCCCATGGAGTCCACGGGCCCTCGGTGTGGACCGCGCCCCTCGATCCGCCGCTGCCGTGCAGCCGCCGCGTGCCGCTGCGCGACGCGATCATCTACGAGCTTCACGTCGGCACGTTCACGAGCGCGGGGACGTACGCGGGCGTGGTCGATCGGCTCGATCATCTGGTCGAGCTCGGCATCACGCACGTGGAGCTCATGCCGCTCGCGCAGTTTCCCGGCGCGCACGGGTGGGGCTATGACGGCGTGGGCCTGTTCGCTCCGCATGCCGCGTATGGAACGCCGCGCGAGCTGCGAGCGCTCGTCGAGGCGTGTCACGTGCGCGGACTCGCGGTGATCGTCGACGTGGTGCACAACCACTTCGGTCCCGAAGGCGACTACACGGCTTCGCTCGCGCCGTATCGCACCGCCGTGCACCAGACGCCGTGGGGCGACGCGATCAACCTCGACGCGGACGACAACGCCGAGGTTCGTCGCTTCTTGATCGATAGCGCGCTCGTGTGGCTGCGCGAGTTCGGGTGCGACGGGCTGCGCCTCGATGCGGTGCATGCGCTCGTGGATCGCAGCGAGCGCCACTTCGTCGCGCAGCTCGTCGACGAGGTGCGTGCGCTCGAGAGCGAGCTCGATCGCCCGTTCGTCGTGATCGGGGAGTACGACTCGCACGATCCGGTCGCGATCGACGAGCGTCCGACGGGGTGGGGGCTCGATGCGCATTGGAACGATGACTTCCACCACGCGATCCACGCCCTCTTGACGGGCGAGACCAGCAGCTACTACCAAGACTTCGCCGGCGAGGACACGCTCGCGCGCGTGCTCGAGCGTGGCTATGCGCTCGATGGACGCGTCTCGCCGTTTCGCGGCGGCCCGCACGGAGCGCCATATGGCGAGCGCGGGCGGGACCGACTCGTCGCGTACGTGCAGTCGCACGATCAAGTCGGCAATCGCGCCCTGGGCGAGCGGCTTCACGAACTCGCGGGGATCGATCGCGCGAAGATCGCGGCGGCGCTGCTGTTCGTCTCTCCGTTCGTTCCCATGCTGTTCCAAGGCGAAGAGTGGGCGGCGACGAGCCGCTTCTGCTTCTTCTGCGATTTCTCCTCGCCCGAGTTGCGCACCGCTGTTCGCGAAGGTCGTAAGCGAGAGCACGCGATGGAAGGCGCTGCGATGGACGATGTGGATCCGTTCGACCCGAAGACGCGCGAGCGATGCGTGCTCGCGTGGGACGAGCGCACGCTCTCCCCGCACACCGAAATGCTCTCGTGGTACCGGGCGCTGATCGGGCTTCGCGCGGAGCACCGCGCACTGCGCGATCCATCGCCGTTCTCCACGCGCGTCTCCACGGACGGGCCGCTTCTCGTCGTGGAGCGATGCGAGCAGCTCCTCCTCGTGTGCAACCTCGACGACACCTCCGCGCCGCGTCCGCGAGGCACCGTTCTCCTCGCGTCGCACGATCTCGAGCTCCCACCAGGTGCCTGCGCCATCCTCGTTCGCGAGTGACGCCAAAAAAAAAAGCCTCGCGATCGAAGTGATCGCGAGGCTTCGCCGTGACCGAGAACTGCTTACGGGCGGTTCAGGTCGCGGTCCATGTCGCCGCCTTGCTTCTGTCCGCCTTGCTGCTGGCCACCGCGATCGCCTTGACGACCTTGGTCCTCCTGCTGCTGCGGATTGCGCTGCGGCTGACGTTGCTGGCCCTGGCCCTCTTGGCCCTCGTTCTGGCCACCGCGTTGGTTCTGGTTCTGGTTCTGGTTCTTCTGATCGTTTTGGTTCGCCATCTCTGTTCTCCCTTTCCTGACCAGACAGAGCTGCAGATGTCGGGCCTGTTACGCCGGCGTTCCGTGCGTGATCTCTCGGTGCGTGTACGTCGGCGAGAGCCCGGGAGCGAGAGGATGACGTACGAGCTCCGACGACGGAAAATGCTGCGGAACGTCGGGTTGGTCGGGGACCGCATCCGCGATCGTCTTCTCGAGGACCATCGACGTGTACTGATCGAGTGAACCTTCGCGCGTGTTCGCGTTCAGGATCACCTCGACCCCGGTGTCTCGCGCATGCCGGGCGAGACCGCGAATCTTCGACAGGCCCGGTACGTACGCGTCGACGCAGACGCCGTTCTCGCTGATCGTCCACGCGCCGCGATCGGTGACGACGACCGGCGTGTGGTTACCGGCGGTGTGCCCGGGCGTGCGAACGACGGCGAAGCCTGCGCCGATCGAGTAGTCGCCGTCGAGTGCGACGATCTTCTCGCTCGGAACGCCGGCGAGCGCATCCGGGATGTACCAGTACGACTGCAAGGGATGCAGGTTCTGCAGCGCGACCAGCTCGCCTTGCTGCACGAGCAGCTTCGCGTTCGGCAGAAACGTTCGTCCGTTGGTGCCGGGCGCGAGGAGCCCGCGAACATCTTGCACGTGAAGATGATCGAACGTGATGTAGTCGATGGCCTCCGGCGAGACGCCCCACGACGAGAGCGCGGCGGGGATCGTGGTGTGAAACTGCGACAGCAGCTTGCGTGCGAGAGCGCCGTACTTTTGCTCCATGTTCGCGAAGAACGGCGCCGCCGCGGATCGCGCGCTGTCGGTCGGGTTCACGAGGATCGTGATCGGCTTGCCGTTCGCCATGACCTGCACGAGCTGCATGCGATTGCGCAGGAACACGAACGGCGCCGGTGACGCGGCGGTGTTCTGCAACCCGAAGCTCGTCGGGTATGGAAACGTCGCGATGTCGATCGTGCGTACGCATCGCGCGGTCCCTGTCGCGAGGATCTTGTCGCGGACGCGCTTGCCCTGGGAGCGGATCGCGTCGAGGCGCGCTCCTGCGCTGCGGATCGGCCACGCGTCGTCGAGGTCCGTGATGCGAACGAGCTCGGGCGGAAGCATGCGCGGACGGTACTACGCGCGGCGGCGCGGCGGCGCGGGCGGCAAGATGTCCGCCACGTCTTCGATGCGCCCTCGCACCCACCGGATGCCGAGCATCTCGAGGAGCTCGCGGCGCGCGCGCGACAGCGATGGCGTCACGAGATACGACGGATGCGCGGGGAGCCGGTCGGCGTCGCAGTCCCGACGCTGCAGCTCTACGTGCTGCCACAGGACGACCTCGTCGAGCGTGGTGCCCGCGAACACGAACGGCGAGCGTGCCAGATCCGCAGCGAGCTTCGCGTAGTCCGGATCCGAGCCGCACAGGCGCGCTGCGTACTGCAACGTCGAGAAGGTCAGCGCCTTCGCACCGCGCGAGACAACGCCGTTCAGGTGCACGATGTCGAGGTCGCGCGGCAACGCGTACTGCTTCGCGATGGCCACCTCGAGGTCATCGACGTTGAGCGTGTAGATGCGCCGCCACGGCGCGGCGAACCAGCGCGCGAGATGCGGCGGAAGGTCCAAGTCTCCGATCGTGAGGCGACGCTCTACGTATGCCTGCAGACGATCCGGAACCCGGATCAACGCCACATCGTAGAGGTCGCACAGCGAGCTGTCGTCGCGTTCGCACGCACCGAAGCACAGCGACCACAGCTCGGCGAGCATCTGGTCGCGATCGGGGAGCGGATCTCCAGCCGCATCTCGGGCCTCGCTCGAGAACCCCGCTCCCGTGAACAGGACCGCGTCACCGCGGCCGATCGTTCGTGCGAGATGCTCGAGGTCGTCTTCGCGAGTCACCGGGCGCGTTCCCGTCGCTACGGTTTCTCCTTGGCCGACGACTTCGGCTTGGCAGAGCCCGGCGCGGTTTGCTTGCCCACTTGCGCCGCCTTCACGGTCTCGGGCAGCACTTCGTTCATGAGTCCCTCGACCTTGGACTTGAAGCCACCGCCGAGCACGGAGTCCTTGCCGGCCATCATGGCCTCGAAGCCGTTCTTGGCGACGAGCGCCGGATCGTCCTTGTCGGACTGGCCGACCTTCGTGTCGAGCAGATCGGCGCGCTCGAAGAACTCGGTGTCGGTCGCGCCCGGTTGGAGCACGGTCACCGTCACGCCGGTGTCCTTGAGCTCGTAGCGCAGCGCTTCGCCAAACGACATCACGAACGCCTTCGTCGCTCCGTACACGGCTTGGAACGGATTCGGCGCCGTGCTGACCACCGAGCCCGTGATCAGAATCCGTCCCTCGCCGCGCTTCACCATCAGCGGGAGCACGCGCTTCGCGAGATGCACGGTGTGATTGCAGTTGAGCGTGATCATCCGGAGCTCGCGCTCGAGATCCGTCTCCAGGAACGCACCGCCGACACCGACGCCTGCGTTGAGCAGCAGCGCATCGACGGGACGCGCCATCGCCGAGATCGCGCGGAACAACTCCTCGACGCCATCTCGCGTCGCGAGATCGGCGACCACTGCCTGCGCCATGTTGCCGTTCGCTTGCAGCCGCTGCGCTGCTTCGGTGATCGAGGAGTCCTCCGCGCACACGAGGACATCGAAGTCGTGTTCGATGCACTGCTTTGCGAGCTCGTAGCCGATTCCGGAGGACGCGCCGGTGACAACGGCGAACTTGCGATTCGTTTGGGTAGCCATGACGACTCGCGGTGCAGGAATCGTGTCCCTGCGAGTTGGCCCCGATGGTGTATTTCTCCGACGAGAACCACCGAAACCACCGCCAGATCGAGACATGCGCGCACGATGCACCGAGCAGCCGAGCGGTACCGCTCGTGGTGCCGTGCCGCGCGAGAGGGTATTGTTGTGCGCCAGTCGGTCACTCCGGCGGCCTCTGCTCGAGATGACGACCGACCCCAATGCACCTAGCGGCGATCAAACGCTCGAGCTGGTTGTCGATAGCATTCGCGACTACGCGATCTTTCGGCTGGACGCGCTGGGCAGAGTCGCGAGCTGGAACCTGGGCGCTCGGTTGATCAAAGGCTACGCAGCCGACGACATCATCGGGCACTCGATCGAGCGCTTCTACACCGACGAGGATCGCGCCGCGGGTCGTCCCCAGAAGCTGCTCGCCCTCGCGCTCGAGTACGGGCGCATCGAGGACGAGGGCTGGCGCGTTCGCAAGGATGGCACGCGGTTCTGGGCCGACGTCATCATCAGCGCGATTCGCGACCGCGAGGGCAAACACGTCGGCTACGCCAAGGTGACGCGCGATCTCACCGATCGCCGCGCACTCGAAGCCGCGCGCGCTGTCGAGGCAGCGAGGTTCCGTTCGATCGTCGAGAGCACGCGCGACTACGCGATCTTTGCCCTCGACGCGAAGGGCTACGTCACGACGTGGAACCTCGGCGCCGAGCGCACGAAGGGCTACGTCGCCGACGAGGTGATCGGCCGGCACTTCTCGATCTTCTATCCGCCCGAGGTGGTTGCCGTCGGACACTGCGAGAGAGAGCTCGAGACCGCGCTGCGCGAAGGTCGCTTCGAGGACGAGGGCTATCGCGTGCGCAAGGACGGCACGCAGTTCTGGGCCAACGTCGTGATCACCCCGCTCTTCGATCGCGAGGGCACGCACGTCGGCTTCTCCAAGATCACGCGCGACCTGACGGAGCGCCGCAAGTGGGACGCGGATCGGTTGCAGCTCGCGCACGCCAAGGAGGCCGTACGCTTGCGCGACGAGTTCCTCTCGATCGCATCGCACGAGCTACGCACGCCGCTCATGGCGTTGCAGCTCCAGCTGGATCTCGTCCTCGATCAGCGAGACACGCTCGATCCCAAGTCCGCGAGCAGGCTCGAGCGCGCGGCGCGCAATGCGGTGCGTCTCTCCGAGCTCATCACGGCGCTCCTCGACGTGGGCCGCATCTCCGGGGGCAAGCTCTCTCTATCCCTCGCCCCCGCGGACTTGAGCGCTATCGTGCGAGATGTCGTCGAGCGGCTCGGCGACGCCGCGACCGCCTCCAGGTGCGACGTGGTCACGTCACTCGAACCTTCGATCAGCGGCGTCTGGGATGCGATGCGCATCGGGCAGATCGCGAGCAACTTGCTCGCGAACGCGTTCAAGTACGCGGCGGGGACGGTCATCGAAGTCACCGCTCGTCGCGAGGGCGATCGCGCGATCTTGTGCGTACGCGATCACGGGCCCGGCATCGCCGACGCGGATCGCGCGCGGGTGTTCGCGCGGTTCGAGCGCGCATCGTCGCGCAGCATGGGAGGTCTCGGCTTGGGCCTCTACGTGGCGCACGAGATCGTCTCTGCCCACGGTGGAACGATCCGAGTTGACGCAGCGGAGGGTGGGGGAGCATTGTTTGTTGTCGAGCTTCCGCTCGTCGCTCGGTCAGCACCTGTCGAGGCTGTATGAAGCACCACATCCTTGTCGTCGATGACGACGTCGAGATCCGCGAGACGCTCGTGGAAGCACTGCGCGATCGAGGCTACGAAGCACTGGGTGCGGGCGATGGGATCGAGGCGCTGGCCACACTGCGGAGCCGCCAACCGTGGTGCTTGATCCTGCTCGATCTGATGATGCCGAACATGGACGGGTGGCAGATGCGCGAGGCACAGCTCGCGGACCCGACGCTGTCGTCGATTCCTGTGGTCGTGGTGTCCGCGACGACGGACGTGTCGCAAGCGGCCAGCAAGCTCGACGCGGTCGACTACGTGACCAAGCCGGCGCGGCTCACCCAGCTCCTCGCCACCATCGAGCGCCACTGCGCGAGCTAGTCCTCGGGTCGGTCCTGCCGCGAGTGTGGTAGTGTGCCGCCAGCATGCCGGTCGACGACCTGCGTTCGGGCACATGGGTCACGTACATCGGAGGTCGCGCGACCTCCGCCCGCTTGCGTCGTTGCCGCGTGGAAGTGGTGAGCGGCACGGACGCAGGACTCGTACGTGACATCGAAGCGTCGGTGATCCGCATTGGCGCGCGTCGCGGAAACGACGTGCAGCTCACGGACTCCAAGGTCTCCGGTCTGCACTGCGAGATCCGGTTGGATGATCGTGGCTATCGCCTGCGTGACCTGGACTCCACGAACGGCACCTTCGTCTCCGGTCTGCGCATCAACGACGTGTACATCCAGCCGGGCACGCAGATCGCGATCGGCGGTACACGCATGAAGTTCGAGCCGCTCGGTGATTCCGTCGAGGTCGAGCTCTCGGACACGGATCGCTTCGGCTCGATGATCGGCCGCTCCGTGAAGATGCGCGAGCTGTTCGCCCGCCTCGAGAAGCTCGCGAAGAGCGACACGACGGTGCTCGTGACCGGCGAGACCGGCGCGGGCAAGGAGCTCGTCGCCGAGGCGCTGCACGATCACTCGCCGCGCAAGGATGGTCCGTTCGTCGTCCTCGACTGCGGATCGATCCCGCCGAACCTGATCGAGAGCGAGCTGTTCGGTCACGAGCGCGGCGCCTTCACCGGCGCCACCTCGTCGTACGCCGGCGCGTTCGAACGCGCGCATCGCGGCACCGTGTTCCTCGACGAGATCGGCGAGCTTCCGCTCGCGATGCAGCCCAAGCTGTTGCGCGTGCTCGAGCGCAAGGAGGTGCGCCGGGTCGGCGGCACCAACACGATCGAGGTCGACCTTCGCATCGTGGCCGCCACCAATCGCGATCTCGGCGTCGAGGTGAACCGCGGCCGCTTCCGCGAGGATCTCTACTACCGGCTCGCCGTCGCGCGCGTGCACGTGCCGCCGTTGCGCGAGCGCAAAGACGATCTGCCGTTGCTCATCGAGCACATCCTCGAGACCACACCGGGTGGCGAGAGCGCCTCGATCGCGCAAGAGACGATCGATCTGATGATGAAGCACGACTGGCCGGGCAACGTTCGCGAGCTGCGCAACGTCATCGAGCGTGCCGTGCTCCTCGCGGAGTCCCCGGAGAACGAGGACGCACTGCGCCGCGCGCCCGCGGTCTCGGCGCCCAAGCAGGAGTCATCGATCACGGTGACTCCCTCGCAAACGGCCACGTCGGCGGACGCCTCCATGACCGTGCCGGTCGACGTCAGCGTTCCGTTCAAGAACGCGAAGCAGAACGTCATCAGCGAGTTCGAGAAGCGCTACATCTCGCGTTTGCTCGCGCAGCACGACGGCAACATCTCCGCCGCCGCGCGCGCCGCCGGGATCGATCGCATGTCGATCCACAAGATGCTACACCGGCTCGGCCTCGCAAATCCCGGTCGCGATTAACCCCAGAGCTCGGTTGTGTCGATCCGACCAACCGAGCTCGCAGGGATGTTGGGGTGGCGAGTCTTCGAGCCGGGGTTAGTAGCGACCGCGTCCGCGCCCGCGGCGGTCTTCCTCGTAGCCGCCACCGGTCCAGCGACGATCGTGATCGTCGCGCGTGCGATGGTCGTTCGACACGCTGCCGCCATAGCCGCGCTGCTCGTCGAAACGGCGGTCGTCGCGACCGTAGCCGCCGCGGCCGTAGCCCTGGTTCTGGCCATAGCCCTGGTTCTGGCCATAGCCCTGGTTCTCGTAGCCGTAGCCGGGGTGGCCATAGCGGCGCGTGTCGTCGGAGCCAAAGCGGCTCCGATCGTCTCGATCCATGCGATAGCGATCGTCGTCGCGATATCCGCTCGTGAAGCGGCGCCCCTCGCCCGTGTCGTTGAAGCGGCCGCGCTCGTCGCGGTCCTGGTACTGCGGGCGATCGTAGGTCGGGTACTCCTCGTGATGCAGGCGATGGCGATCACCGCGCCACTCGCGCGAGCCCGTGCGGTTGCGGTCATAGACGCCGTGCGAGGCGTAGCCGCTGCGCTGGAACTCGGCCTCGTCGCGGCGATAGCGATCGCGGTCATCGATCATCCCGCCTTGGTAGCGGTGTCCTCGCGATCCCTCGTGGTCGGTGCCCCAACGTCCACGCTCGTGCTCGTCGTGCGGATGACGCTCGTCGTTCCACTGGTTGTCGTCGTATCCGCCGACGCTGCGATTCGAACCATAGCGATCGTCGTCATCGGTCATGCCGTGGCCGCGCTGCTGGTCGCGGTCGTAGCCTTGGTTCATCTGCCGATATCCGTTGGAGCCGATACGATCGTTGTCTTGATTGATCGAATTGCGTTGCATGAGTCGTCCCCTGAAAAGCGTGTGCGCGAATCCACGCAAGCAGTGCGCCGCCGGGATCGCGCTCCGCGGAAGCTCCACGCGCGATCGCTCTGCGATTGTCTCTGCTGTCACGGTCGCAGGCGCACGAGTGAGGCGAGCGCGCTCGGATCTGCATGCGTGAGGTGCCCAAATCTGCGGCTCGATCGTTGCTGCGCGTCACGTCATGAATTCCATCGACGCATTCCGGAGCGAGCTCCGGTCGGAAGAAATGCCACCGTCGACAGCGCTCGCGCGCGGTCTCGGATGGTTCAGCCTGGCGCTCGGCGCAGCCGAGATCGGAGCGCCGCGATTCCTGTCGCGGCTGATCGGCATCGAGCCGAGCACGAAGACATCGGTCGTGATGCGTCTGATGGGCGCACGAGAGATCGCCGCCGGGATCAACGTGCTGTTGCAGCCGCGGCGCCCCTGGCCGCTGTGGGCGCGGGTCGCCGGTGACGCTCTCGATCTCGCACTCCTCGGCATCGGCGCGACGCGACGCACGAGCGCGCTCAAGCTCGCAGGCGCGGTCGCCGCCGTCGGTGGGGTGACCGCTCTCGACGTGATCGCGAGCGTGAAGGCGCAGAAGGCGCACGCGCACGCGAATCGCCCGGTGATCTTCTCGGTCACCATCAACAAGCCGCCGGCCGAGGTCTACGCGTTCTATCGCGACTTCGAGCGCCTCCCGCGGTTCATGGACTATCTCGAGGAGGTCGAGGTGATCGATAGCCGCCGCTCGCGCTGGGTGTCCAAGCCCCTGAGCCTCGGCAAGACGGTCTCGTGGGAAGCCGAGATCCTCGAGGACATCCCTGGCGAGGTGATCGCGTGGCAATCGACGTCGATGATCAAGACGCGAGGCCGCGTGACGTTCACGAAGGCGCCAGGGCGCAACGCGACCGAGGTGCGCGTGGAGATGCAGCTCGGCGTCACCGGTCTCGGTGCGTCGGCGGCGCTCGCGAAGATCTTCTCGAAGTCGCAGATCAAAGGCGATCTGCGCCGCCTCAAGCAGGTGATGGAGACGGGCGAAGTGCTCATGTCCGACGCCACGGTCACGCGGCGCCCGCATCCGGCGCAGCCGAGCGAGCGCGAGGTCATCGAAGCCAACGCGAGGCACGACCTGCCGCTGTTTGTCCCCACAGAACCCACGGCGACGAAGGGGGTGACGCGATGAGGGCGACGTGTTGGATGGGCAAGAAGAAGGTCTCCGTCGAGAATGTCCCCGATCCGCAGCTCCTCAACGCACGCGATGCGATCGTGCGAGTCACCGCAACCACCATCTGCGGCTCCGACCTGCACCTCTACAACGGCTTCGTTCCCACGATGCAGAAGGGCGACATCCTCGGGCACGAGTTCATGGGCGAGGTCGTGGAAGTAGGGAAGGGCGTCAAGAACCTCAAGGTCGGCGATCGCGTCGTCGTTCCGTTCGCGATCGCGTGCGGCAACTGCGAGTCGTGCGAGCTCGGTCTGTTCTCGTGCTGCGAGAACGGTAACCCGACGCCGTGGCTCCCCGAGAAGATGATGGGGCACCCGGCGTGCGGTGCGTTCGGCTACTCGCACCTGACGGGTGGCTTCGCCGGCGGACAAGCGGAGTACGTGCGCGTGCCGTACGCCGACTTCGGTCCGCTGAAGATTCCGACGTCACTCTCCGACGAGCAGGCGCTGTTCCTCTCGGACATCTTCCCGACCGGATACATGGGCGCCGAGATGTGTGACATCACACCGCGCAAGGTCGTGGCGGTGTGGGGCGCGGGCCCCGTCGGTCAGTTCGCGATCGCGAGCGCGAAGCTCCTCGGTGCCGAGCGCATCATCGCGATCGATCGCTTCCCGTATCGCCTGAAGATGGCGGTCGAGAAGGCGGGCGCGACCGACGTGATCAACTACGAGGAGCAACCCGTTCAGGAAGTGCTGCGCGACTTGACCGGCGGCCGTGGTCCCGACGCGTGCATCGACGCGGTCGGCCTCGAAGCGCATGGCAATGGCCCCCAGTACGCGCACGATGTCGTGAAGCAGAAGATGAAGATCCAGATGGATCGCCCGCTCGCCGTTCGCGAAGCGATCATGGCGTGCCGCAGCGGCGGCGTCATCTCGATCATGGGCGTGTATGCGGGCTTCGTGGACAAGTTCCCGCTCGGCGCGCTCATGAACCGCGGGCTCACGATCCGCACGGGGCAGTGCCACGTGCATCGCTACATGAAACCGCTACTCGAGCGCATCGAGAAGGGCGAGATCGATCCGAGCTTCGTCGTCTCCCATCACATGAACCTCGGCGACGCCGCGAAGGGCTACGACATGTTCATGCACAAGGAAGACGAGGTCATGAAGATCATCATGCGCTCGTGACCGACGACGTGATCGACGACGCGAGGAGCGCCACGGCGCTTCGCGCGCGATCGGTGCGAGCGTGCACCGCGAACAGCGCGGCGGCACTCTCCACACTCGCGATCCGGACGAGCTGACCGGCGTCGATCGCCGGACGCGCCACGGGTCGAGGCACGAAGGTGAGGAATCCCTCGCGCGCGGCTGCTTCCACGAGCAGCAGCGCGTCTTCTGCTTCACCCGCGATCTTGGGACGCAGCGCGTGCTCCGCGAGATGCGTGTCGATGCTCGCGCGAAACGGCGAGCTCGCACGGTACTGGACGATCGCGAGGTTGCTCCAATCGCGCGCCGGCGTGGTCGTCGGTGCGGCGACGGCGTCGAGCGCGATGCCGCCCAGCGAGACGACCTCCAGCGTGGCGCGCGCGGCCGCCGGTGGCTCGGTCTCGAGGACCACGAGATCGAGCTCGCCGGCACGCAGGTCACGCACGAGCTCTGCGGTGTCCTGGGTGCGGATGGATGGGAGGCAATCGGGGATCGAGAGTAGGGGGACGAAGAAGCTCGTCGTCGTCGATCGTCCTACAGCGCTGCTGATTCCCACCCGCAACACCGGCGTCTCGCTCGGGTCGCGACCGAGCGCGGTGCGAAGGTGACCGCCCGCGCGGAACATCACGGACGTGTGCTCGAACGCAGCGCGACCTTCCTCGGTCAGGCGGAGCCCCGCCGGCTGGCGCTCGAACAGCGCCGCGCCCAGCGTGCGTTCGAGCGTCTTCACTTGTTCGCTAATCGTGGGCTGCGTGACGCCGAGTTTCTCGGCGGCATTGGCAAACGAGCCCTCACTCGCGACGACGTGAAAGTAATAAAGATGGTTGTAGTTCAGCATGGCGGCGGAGGTTTCACGAGCCGCCCGATCGCTGTCCGGGCCAGCGTGTTGTCGTGATACAGCGCATAGATCGCGAGGTCGGTCTCGTCGATCGTGTCGATCACGGCGAGGCGCTTCGCCGCGATCGCGACGCGTGCGGCGGACTCCGGCACGATCGCGATGCACTTCTTCTGGATCGCGGCCTCCACGAGGAACAACGCGTCGTCTGCCTCCGCGACGATGCGCGGCGTTCGACCCTTCTCCGCGAGGTAGCTCGCCGTGGACCACCAGTACGGCGACGTCGCGCGAAACCGAGCGAGGCCGTGCGCGCTCCAGTCGCCGACGGCGTTCAGCTCCGATGGAGCAACGACGACGAGGCGCGTCTTCTCGATCACCTTCACGTCGAGCCCGCGACGCATGTCGAGCGAGGGCTCGAGCTCGCACAGGACGAGATCGAGCTGTCCGGTGCGCAGCGCCCGCATGAGCTCGACGTAGTCCGCCGTGCGCGTGCTCGCGATCCACTCGCTGCGCGAGATCAGCTGCAGCTGGAAGTCGTTCGTGGCGGATCGCGGGAGGCCGGTGCTCACGCCGACCCGGAGCGTGGCGGTGCCTCGGTCCGGAGCCTTCTTGACCGCGAGGTTCTCGCCCGCGAGGAACATGCGCGTCGTGTGCAGGAACGCGAGTCGACCAGCTTCGGTGAGACGAAGTCCTGATTGCACACGTTCGAACAGCGTGACGCCGAGTGCTTGTTCGAGAGTCCGGAGTTGCTCGCTAATCGTGGGTTGCGTGACCCCGAGGCGCTGCGCCGCGCCTGCCATCGATCCTTCGACTGCTGCGACGTGAAAGTAGTAGAGGTGGTTGTAGTTGAGGATCATGAACGCGACAGCAACTGCACGTTGCCCGCGCCCCTCACGACCGCGCAAGTCGTTGATTCATAGGCTTTACCGACGCCCGTCCGAAGGATTCGTTTTGGCCTGCCGACGCCTCACGGATCGAATGTCTTCGAGATCACGAAACTCGTCTTGATAGCGGTCCAGCACCTCGTCCGCCGCGTCTTCGACATCGACGAGCTCGTTGCGCGCGTTCTTCATCACGCGGATCAGCTCGTCGAGCTTCAGGTGCACCGCGCGCGAGTCGCGGTTCTGCGTGTTCTGGATCATGAACACCACGAGGAACGTCACGATCGTCGTCCCCGTGTTGATCACCAGCTGCCACGTCTCGGAGTAGCCGAAGAACGGACCGCTGATCGCCCACGCCAGCACGACGAGGACCGCGAGCACGAACGCGGTCGGCGAGCCGATGCCGTTCGATGTCGCGCGCGCGAGTCGCCGAAACAGGTTGTGCAGGGACATGCGACGAGCTCGTGCATCTCCTCTGCCACGCCGAGCGAGGCGCCCGTCAGAGCGAAGGCAAGGACGCGGCTTCCGCGGTCTCGGCCGGGACGTTACGCCGCGGCTCGGCCTTGATCAGCGTCTCGAACAGCGCGAGGCACTCGTTTCCGAGCGCGGACCTCTCGTCGTCCGAGAGACTCTTACGCAGCTTCGCGAACAGCTCCTTCTCTTCCTCCTCGTGCGCGTGATGCGAGACCTGCTCCTTGAGGACGGAGATCTTCGCGTCGAACTCGTCCCCATCGCCCTCGGGATCGAGCGCGAGCAGATCCGCGATCAAGCGCTTCACCGAGAGATGCTCCTCGACGGACTCGTGGAGGATCTCCTCGGTGTCCTTCGACATGACCGCGGGATAGAAGATCTTCTCCTCGATAGCCGCGTGCGCCGCGAGCTTGTCCGCCAGCTCGTCGAAGAGCTCGTGCTTGTTGCCGTTGCCCTTCTCGATGGCCTCGAACAGCTCGTCCACTTCGGAGTGCTGCTCGGCCAGGAGCGCGAGCACGTCGATCGTGTTGGTTTTCATGCTCGGTGGTCGTGCAACGCGAAGGCCACGACATCGCGGCACATGCCGTGCACTCGCTGTGCGGATATGAACACCGAGCATCAGCGTTTGCGGGAGAAGTTGTGTCGTGAGCTCGCACAGAGCGCGCACGACGCGGGGATACAGACCACCCGCGAGGCACGACCTCGTCCCGTCAGTCCGCCCGCCGAAAAGCTGCGTGCGATCGCCGCGCACGCGGAGCACCTGCGCCCGCGCCTCGATGCGCTGATGTTGAAGCACCAGCCGGTCGGCCTGCGCGCGGCGCGCGTGGTGGGCGAGGTCTTCTCGGGGCTGCGGCACTACCTGTTCGACCGCATGCTGTCGACCGAGCGCTCGTATCGCGCGACGCTCCTCGGCGTCCGTCACGGTATCGATGTCGCGTGGTTGCTCCGCGATGTCGCACGCCGCGAGGAGCAGATCCGCCTGTTCCGCTTCTGCGACGACATGATCGCCGAGCGCGAGCCTCTGTTGCGCGAGGCCGAGCGTGCGCTCTCGTGGTTCGCCGATCACCCCGCGATCGCGATGGCCAGCGGCGTTCGAATCGCACTCCAATCGGGCACCACCTCGCCAGCGACGAGTCCATGATGGCGCGTGCGTTGTCGCTCGGATGCGCGATACCGCGCGCTCCCGCACGCCCACCGCGCACACTTCGCGAGGCAACTCCGTCGCATCCCTCGGAGAGCGGCCCAGGGTGGTGCTGCGCGCTGCGGCACGAACATCGCAATGCGAGCGGAACCCCATGACTGACGCCACGCAAGCGCTTCGTACCTCGGCATCGGATCCCGTCGAGAGCGATGCTGTCGACCTCGATTGGACGTTAGCTCTGGCCGGTGGAGAAGGTGTCCGCCTCTCGGACTACGTGACCCGCCGCTTCGGTCAGTGGATCCCCAAACAGTACTGCCGGCTGCTCGGCAATCGCTCGATGCTCCAGCACACGCTCGAGCGGCTGAACAAGCTGACGCCGTCCTCGCGAACCTTCACGGTCATCGGAACGCATCACGGCGAGCACGCGTATCCGCAGCTGGAGGGTCTCTCCGATCACGTGCTGCGACAACCGTCGTCGCGCGACACCGGCCTCGCGCTGTACGTCGCGCTCGCGTGGATCAAGCGATGGACGCCGAACGCGGTGGTCACGATCACGCCCACCGATCACTACGTGGCGCCTTCCGCGAAGTACATCGAGAACGTTCACATCGCGCGCTCGGTCGCGCGGCGCTTGCCGGATCACGTGGTGATCCTCGGAGCGAAGCCCACCGAGCCCGATCCCGAGCTCGGCTATCTATCGCTCGGCGAGAACCTCACCGACGTACCGGAAGTGCGGCGGCTGACCCGCTTCGTGGAGAAGCCGTCCGTGTCGTCGGCGCAGGACATGATCTCGAAAGGAGCGCTGTGGAACACCATGGTCACCTGCGGTTCCATCGATGCGCTGTGGGAGCTGGGCCGCGCGACGGAGCCGCAGCTGCTCGACATCCTCGATTCGTTCGTTCCGCTCGTCGGCACCAAGGATGAGGACGACGCGATCGATTACATCTATCGCGCGTATCTACCGGTGAGCTTCTCGCGCGACATCCTCGAGCGCGCGCCCGAGCGCCTCGCTGCACTCGAGCTCTCGGGTGTGGAGTGGTCCGACTGGGGCAAGCCCGAACGGATCGAGACGGTCCTCGCTCTGCGTCGCTCGCGCTCTCTCGTTCCTCCGCGAGCATTTGCACCGCGATGACTACCAAACGTCGACTGTGGCCTGGCAAGCCGTATCCCCTGGGCGCGACCTTCAACGGCCACGGCACGAACTTCGCGGTGTTCTCGGGCGTCGCCGAGCGCGTCGAGCTGTGCCTCTTCGATGCGGTGACGGGCGCCGAGTCGCGCATGGATCTGCCCTGCGGAACCGGACAGATCTGGCACGCGTTCCTGCCGGAGATCGGGCCGGGCACGCGCTACGGCTATCGTGTCCACGGTCCGTGGGATCCGTCGCGCGGCCTGCGCTGCAATCCGAACAAGCTGCTCGTCGACCCGTACGCGCGGGCGATCAGCGAAGGCCTCGAGTGGGGACCTTCGCTGCGCGGACAGCGTGACGACGACGGTCCATCACCCGAGGACAGCGCGCCGCACACGTTTCGATCCGTGGTCGTGCAGCCGTACTTCGATTGGGGCAACGATCGTCGCCTCGAGATCCCGTGGAACGAGACGGTCATCTACGAGACGCACGTGCGCGGCTTCACGATGAAGCACCCGGACATTCCGGAACACCTGCGCGGCACGTACGCCGGCCTCGCGCACCCCGCCGCGATCCAGCACTTGAAGTCGCTCGGCATCACCGCGATCGAGCTGCTGCCGATCCACGCGTTCATCCACGACGGCCACCTCCTCGAGAAGAACCTCTCGAACTACTGGGGCTATCACTCGATCGGCTACTTCGCGCCGCAGCCGACGTACGCGAGCGTGCGCGATCCGAGCGGTGGTGTCGCCGAGCTGAAGCACATGGTGCGGACGCTTCACCAGCACGGCATCGAGGTGATCCTCGACGTCGTCTACAACCACACCGGCGAGGGAAACCACGAGGGCCCGCAGCTCTCGATGAAGGGCCTCGACAACGCCGCGTACTACCGACTCGTCGCCGACGACCCGCGCTATTACATGGACTACACCGGCACGGGGAACACGCTGAACATGCGGAACCCGTACGTGCTCCAGCTCGTCATGGATTCGCTGCGCTACTGGATCGAAGAGATCCACGTCGATGGCTTCCGCTTCGACCTCGCGAGCGCGCTCGCGCGTGGCCTCCACGAAGTGGATCGCCTCGGCGCGTTCTTCGATCTGATCCAGCAAGATCCCGTGGTCTCGCGCGTGAAGTTGATCGCCGAGCCGTGGGACGTGGGCGAGGGCGGTTACCAGGTCGGCAACTTTCCGCCGGGCTGGTCGGAGTGGAACGGCAAGTACCGCGACTGGATCCGTGACTACTGGCGCGGCGAGCCGAACTCGCTGCCCGAGCTGGGCGCGCGACTCACCGGGAGCTCGGACCTGTATCAGCAGGGCGGACGCTTCCCGCACGCGAGCGTCAACTTCATCACCGCGCACGACGGCTTCACGTTGCGCGACCTCGTCTCGTACAACGAGAAGCACAACGACGCGAACGGCGAGGACAACCGCGATGGCGAGAGTCACAACCGTTCGTGGAACTGCGGCGCGGAAGGTGACACCGATGATCCTGCGGTCCTCGCGCTCAGGCGGCGACAGCAACGCAACATGCTCGCGACGATGTTCCTGTCGCAAGGCGTGCCGATGCTCCTCGGCGGCGACGAACTCGGGCGGACGCAGGGAGGGAACAACAATGCCTACTGTCAGGACAACGAAGTCTCGTGGTTCGACTGGGTGCACGCAGATCGCGAGCTCCTCGCGTTCACGCGCTCTCTGGCAAAGCTTCGTCGCAACCATCCGGTGTTTCGTCGTCGAGGGTGGTTTCAAGGCAAACCGATCCGTCACGTCAAAGGTCAGCCGGCGCTGCCCGACATCGCGTGGTTCACGCCCGAAGGCGACGAGATGTCCGACGAGCACTGGAACGAATCGCACGCGCGCTCTCTCCAGGTGTTCCTGAACGGACACGGGCTCGATCGCCCTGACGATCGCGGCGAGCCGATCCTCGATCAGACGTTCCTCGTGTGGTTCCACGCGGAGCCAGAGGACCGAGCGTTCACGCTGCCGGCAGGCTTTGGCGAGAAGTGGCGTCGCGTGATGGACACCGAGCGCGGCTTCGCGACATCGCGCGAGGATCATGCGAGCGGGGCGACGATCGACGTGGTCGGTCGATCGCTATGGGTGTTCGAGCGCGTATGAAGCCGCGCGCCACGTATCGTCTCCAGCTCGCTCCGGGCTTCGGGTTTCGCGAAGCTGCTGCGGTGGTGCCGCACCTCGTGAAGCTCGGCATCTCGCACCTGTATCTCTCGCCGGTGCTGCAAGCCGCCGAGGGCTCGACGCACGGCTACGACGTCGTGGATCCGTCTCGCGTGAGCACGGATCTCGGCGGCGAGGAGGCGTTCGCCCAGCTCGTGACGACGGCGCACGACGCGGGGCTCGGGATCCTGCTCGACATCGTGCCGAACCACATGTGCATCGCCAGCTCGCGTAACGGCTGGTGGCTCGATGTCCTCGAGAACGGCCCGGCGAGCTACTACGCCGCGTTTTTCGATGTCGATTGGTCCGCGACGTCCGACGATCGCGTGCTGTTGCCGATCCTCGGCGAGCGTTACGGTCGCGCGCTCGCGAACGGTCAGCTCTCGATCGAGTGGACACCCGCGCCGGTCGTCGCGGATGCGGCATATCCGACGACGTTCTGGGTGCGGGCGGGAGATCATCTCGTCCCCGTGTCGCCGCGCTCCGTCGGCGCCATCGTTCGCCGCGCAGGCGACACCATCGATCACGCCGAGCTCGCGTACGTCGGCGAGTCACTGGCGTCGTTGCCGTCGTCGCACGAGCGAGCGCCAGCCGCGCGCCTCCGCCGGCACAAGCATCGCGGGATCCTCCTCCAGCGCCTCGACGAGCTCGCGCGCGCGACGAGCGTTCGCGAGGCGATCGAGGCGGAGCTCGAGGCGATCAATCGCGATCCGATCGCGCTCGACGCGCTCCTCGAAGCGCAGAACTATCGCCTCGCGCATTGGAGCGTGGCGGGCAGCCAGCTCTCGTACCGGCGCTTCTTCGACGTGACGTCGCTCGCTGGCGTGCGCGTCGAGGACCCAGACGTGTTCGCCGCGAGCCACGCGCGCGTGATCGAGTGGCTCTCGTCGGGCGCCATCGACGGCGTTCGCGTGGATCATGTCGATGGTCTGCGCGATCCCGAGGGCTACCTCGCTCGTCTGCGTGACGTGGCAGGTCCGGATCGCTGGATCCTCGTCGAGAAGATCCTCGCTCCCCACGAGGGCCTCCCGCCGGCGTGGGCCGTGGACGGCACCACCGGCTACGACTTCATGGATCTGCTCGGACGGCTGTTCGTCGATCCAGCAGGCGAGAGCGCGCTCACGCGGACGTTCACCGCATACACGGGACAGGAGTGGGAGCCGAGCGCCGCGCGGCGCTGCGCTCGGCGCGAGGTGATGTCCGACGCGCTGCACTCGGAGCTGTCGCGCCTCACCGAGCTCGCGGTCCGCGCGGCGGCGACGAGCCCGGCCTGCCGCGACTACACGCGGTCGGAGATCGAGGACGTCCTCGCGGAGGTCCTCGCGCACTACCCGGTGTACCGCACGTATCTCGGTGCGCCGCGAGCGATCGAGACCACGACTCGCATGACGCGCGTCGACCAGGCGCCGTCCACGGGACGCTCCCCTTCGAAGAGCAAGCTCGAAGCGTTTGCCGAGTCGCGGCGCAACACGGACAAGGTCGTGAGGCTCGAGCCCGAGGAGCTCCCCGGCGACATCCGCGCGGACGTGTCGAAGAAGAAGAAAGAGGAGACGACGGCTCCGATGCGCCCGTGGCGCGAGGACACGCCGTCCGCGGGGACCGGCGTTCTCCAGGCGGCGGAGCCGGCGCTCGAGAAGCGGCGAACGCGTGATCGAAACCGCCTGCAAGACATCGTCGAGCCGGCGCGCGCACACGGAACGCCTCCCGACGGCTCGCCGGCGCTGTCGCGGACAGCGACCGACGAGAGCGAGGACATCACCGTCGAGAAGGTGCCGGTCACGGCGCGCACGTCGACGCGCCTGATCGCACCGCTCGCGAGCGCACGCACGCAGAGCAGCGCGCCGCTCGCCCGTCCGCCCTCGCATAGCGATGCGATGGTGTCGCTCTCGCGTGCCCGGACCAGCGACGCGCTGCCCCCCGAGCCCACCGAGCCCACCGAGATCGATCGCGCGCGGATCGCCGAGGCGGTCGCGGGCGCGCGAAGAGCACGGCCCGATCTCGATCCCGATCTGCTCGGCTTCCTCGAGGCCGCGCTCGCGTTCGAGCTGCCGAGCCCCGAAGCGCAAGAGCTCGCCATTGTCGCGCAGCAATCGACGGGACCGATCGTCGCGAAGGGAGACGAGGACACGCTCGCGTATCGCGCCGTGCGCCTCCTCGCGCGATGCGAAGTGGGCGCTGACATCGCGCAGTTCGCGACGCCCGCAAACGAGGTGCACGCACGCCTCGAGACCCGTCGCATGCGCGACATGAACGCCACCTCGACGCACGATACGAAGCGCGGCGAAGATGTTCGCGCGCGCCTCGCGGTGCTCTCGGAGATTCCGGCGGTGTGGCAGGCGTCGGTGTCATCGTGGGGCGAGCGCGCGGCCGATGGGTGGGGCGATGTCCCGCGTGATCGCGCGTTCGAGCTGACCATGTGGCAGACGCTCGTCGGTGCGTGGCCGCTCTCGGTGGAACGCGCTCAGCGCTACGCGGAGAAGGCGACGCGAGAAGCGCGCACGCGCACGAGTTGGCGAAAACCCGACGAGCGCTACGAGACCGCGCGCCGTGCGTGGTTGGATCGCGTCTACAAAGATCGCGCTCTCCTCGACGAGATCGAGCAGCTCGCCGCGCGCATCGCGCCGCACGGTGATCGCAACTCGCTCGCGATGTTGCTCGTCAAGCTCGTCGCGCCCGGCGTGCCGGACTTCTACCAAGGCAGCGAGCTGCGCGTCGGCACGCTCGTCGATCCCGACAACCGCGATCGCTACGAGCCGCGCGAACCGTCGACGGATCTCGAGCACGCGAAGCTCGATGTCACGCGCCGCGTGCTCGCACTTCGTCGCGATCGTCCGCAGTTGTTCGACGCCGCGTATCGCGCGATCACAGCGCACGGACCGCACGCGGATCGCGTGTTCGCGTTCGCGCGTGGTGAGGATCTTCTCTGCGTCGTACCGCGCCTCGGCGTCGGTGCATCTGGCTATGGAGACACGTTGCTCTCGCTCGCGGGCACGTGGGTCGATGTCCTGTCGGAGCGGTCGTACACGGGTGGGGCACATCCGCTCGCCGAGATCTGGCGCAGTCGATCGCTCGCGTTGCTCCTGCGATCAACTACCTAGACGATCGGCGTGTACATGGATGGCTCGTGCGCGACGGCGCTCGGGTCGATCCGCGCGCGCTCGCCACGCCCCTCTCGATCCGGACGCGCCGAACCGTCGAGAATCCCGAGCCGGCTGCCCTTGGCATCGATGATGAACAACAAGGAGTCATGCAGCCGAACATCGAACCGAATACCTCCCCTATGGTGACGGACCAGGATCTCCGCCCCCGTGCCCGTACGCTGTCGTGGATGGCGTCGATGTCGGTCGCGGCCGGCGAGGTCCGCGCGGCCGAGGGTTACCTTCTAGAGCTTCTCGCGTGGTGTGCGTTTGCGGATCGCGAAGAAGCCAACGGCGACGCGGCGACCGACGGAGAGGGCGCGTAGCAACGCACTGCGGCGTGGTCATACCTTCGCCACGATCTCCACGAGAGAGTGTGGAAGGTTCTTGACCAACGCGGCTCGGTAGCGCGACGTTCCCCGCGATGGGGACCTACCGAGTGCTCGGTGTGCTTGTTTGCGCGATGCTTCTGTCGGTCGCCGCGTGCGGCCCGGATAGTCGAAACACCGGACCTGATTGCACGAGCGCCTGCAGCGCTCTTGGATTCGCGCAGTGCCACGAAGACGGCACGTTCGATCCTCCGGTGCAGTGCCGGCCCGAAGAGATCTGCGATCCGGAACATGGCTGCGTGACCTGCGTTCCGGACGAGCTCTACTGCGGTGGCGCGTCGGCCAACGACGTGTATCGCTGCAACAGCGACGGCACCGGCGGCTCGTTCGTCGAGTCGTGCCCCGGCGACAATGTCTGCTCCGGCGGTCAGTGCAAGACGCCGTGCGAGGCCGCGGAGGACAACCCGTCCAACGTCGGTTGCGAGTTCTGGGCGGCGGATCTCGACAACGAGACCTCCAACGTCCTCGCCTTCAGCAACGATGCGGCCGCCGCGCAGTTCGCGGTCGTCGTCGCGAACAACAACGACTATCCGGTGATGGTCGTCGTCTCGACCAACATGGCCAACATCGGGCAGCCGGTGAACGAGCAGCCGGTGCTTCAGGTGTCGGTGCCGCCGCGCTCCCCGCAGCGCCTGAACCTGCCGCAGCGCGAGGTCGACGGCTGCATGGGACAGAACGGCGGCTACACGCCGAACTGCGCCGGCGGCGGCACGTTCGTCGCGCCGCACGCCTACCACATCAAGACCACCGGCCCGGTCGTGGTCTATCAGTTCAACCCGATCGTCCAGCAGTTCTCGAACGACGCGTCGACGCTCATCCCCCGGCAAGCGCTCGGCAAGGACTACATCGTCGTCGGCTACGAGACAGCGAACCCGTGCTCGATCGCGCTCGGACCGGTGACCCTCCAGGGCGTCCCCGATCACGGCTCGATCACGATCATCCCGACCGAGGACAACACCAACGTCACCATCGATCTGTCGCACGCCGTGAAGGCGAGCGCGCCCGGCTCCGGAATCGCGATCCCGATGACCGAGAAGGGACAGACGCTACAGCTGAACCTGTCGCGCCTCATGACGGCGAACCTGTCGAGCGATCAGCCCGAGAACGTCGGCATCCTCGAGTGCCCCGCGGCGGTCATGGGCGGACGCGACGGCGACTTCACGGGCACGTACATCAAGGCGGACAAGCCGATCGTCGTGTTCACGTCGAACGAGCGCGGCGCGGGCTTTGGCGGCACCTGGGATCGCGTCGAGAAGCCGCCGGGCTGGGACGACTCGCAGATGGGCGGCGACGATACGTGCTGCACCGATCACCTCGAGGAGCAGCTGTTCCCGGTCACCGCGCTCGGCAAGGAGTTCGCCGTGGCGCGCAGCCCGATTCGCTCCACGCACGCGACATGGAAGGAGCCGGACATCATTCGCGTCGTCGGCACCGCCGACGGCACGATCGTCACGACCACGCTCCCCGCGCCCGACAACCAGTTCACGCTGAACGCGCGGCAAGATCGTTCGTTCCCCGCGACGGTTGGCTTTGCACTGTCGGCGAGCGCGCCCGTCCAGGTCGCGAGCTACCTCGTCTCGCAGCACTTCGTGAAGTACGGCTACGTCGGTGATCCGTCGCAGGTGCTGATCCCGGCCGCCGAGCAGCACCGCAAGGAGTACGTGTTCCTGGTGCCCGACACCTTCCAGGTCAACTACGCCGTGTTCTCGCGTCCCGTCGGATCGACGGTGTCGATGGACGGCAACTCGCTCGACAGCGCGGAGTTCTCGAGCTGCGTGAAGGCGCCGATCGGAATCGTGGCGGGCACGATGTACGAGCAGATGACGTGTCCGATCACCGCGGGCAACCACACGACGTCGTCGGCGACGCCGTTCGGCCTCACCGTGTACGGCTACTACAACGTCGGCAGCTACGCGTTTGTCGGCGGCTCCGACGTGAAGATTATCAATCCCATCCTGTAACCTCGCGGGCGTGTCCGACGTCCCGCCGGCGATCCGCCACGCCTACGACCCCGAGCAGTTCCGCGCCGACGGGCATCGGCTGATCGACCAGCTCGCCGATCAGCTCGGCACGTGGCAGGCGCGTGAGGGCGTGGTGCTGCCGTGGATCGATCCCCTGCACGCGCGAGCTGCGTGGGCGGCCAAGAGCCTGCGCGCGGAGTCGGGCGAGCTCGTCGAGGACTTGATGTCGATCGCGCGCGCGTCGACCGCGCTGATCCACCCGCGCTGCATGGCGCACCAGGTTCCACCGCCGCTGCCGGGCGCCGCGCTCGCCGAGCTGGTCAGCGCGCTGCTCAACAACGGCCTCGCGATCGCCGAGATGGGACCGGCGGGCGTTCCGATCGAGCTCGCGGTGATCCGATGGATGGCGAACAAGCTCGGCTTTGGCAGCGCCGCTGGCGGCGTGCTCACGTCGGGCGGCTCCGTCGGGAACCTCACCGCGCTCCTCGCCATGCGCCAGGCGAAGGCGGGTCATGACGCGTGGAGCGCGGGCGCGCACGAGGGACCGCCGCTCGCGGTGATCGTGCCGCGTGACGCGCACTACTCGATCGCGCGGACGCTCCACATCATGGGCTGGGGTGACGGTGGGGCCATCCCTGCAAACATCGGCGAAACGCATCGGCTGACCGCACACGCGGTCGAGGAGGCGCTCGCGCACGCGAACGGCCGTCGCGTGATCGGCATCGTCGCGGCAGCGTGTAGCACCGCCGTCGGCATGTTCGATCCCCTGCACGAGCTCGCCGATGTGGCCGACAAGCATGGTCTGTGGTTGCACGTGGACGCGGCCCACGGCGGCGGCGCAGCGCTGTCACGCACGGAGCGCGAGAAGCTCGCGGGCATCGAGCGCGCGGACTCGGTCGTGTGGGACGCACACAAGCTGATGATGATGCCGGCGCTCGTGACCGCCGTGCTGTTCAGGAACGGCGACCACGCGTACGAGGCGTTCGCGCAGCGTGCGTCGTACCTGTTCGCCGGCGGTGATCCGCGCGAGAGATCGTGGGACCTCGGCACGCGCACGCTCGAGTGCACGAAGCGGATGATGGCGATCGAGGTGTGGACACAGCTGCGCGTGCACGGCGAAGAGCTGTTCGGCGCCATCGTCGATCGGCAGGTGCACCTCGCGCGGTTGCTCGCCGCCAAGGTGTCCGCGGCGCCGGACTTCGAGCTCGCGCTGGCGCCCGAGTCGAACATCGTCTGCTACCGCTACACGGGAGGCACCGGCGATCTCGACGCGGCCAACCGCGCGCTGCGCCAACGCGTCGTCGAGGACGGCCGGTTCTACATCGTCGGCACGCAGCTCCCGCGCGGCTACTTCCTGCGCTCGACGCTGATGAACCCGCTGATCGAGCCTTCCGATCTCGACGCGCTGCTCGTGCACCTGAGGGACCTGGGCGCGTCCGCGTGACTACCTCTTCTTGCGGACGACCTGAAACGTCACGTCGCCTGTCGCCTTGGTCCGGCAGGCGAGACGAACCTTGGTGATGTGATAGACGTTGCCCAGGTGCTTGCGCTCCTCGTCGGTGAACGGGTTCGTGTGCTCCGCACCGGCGAGGATCTTCACGCGACAGAGCCCGCACGTGCCCTTGCCCACGCACGCGGTGTCGATACCCGCGGTGACCTTGCCGCCCGCATCGAACAGCGTCTCGCCCTCGCGGATGACCGCGGTGACAGTGCCCGTGTCGCCAAGAATCGTGATGGTCGGCATGCGTCCGGCTAGTCGGTTTGGGCGCCGCCGTTGCTGAGATCCAGCACGACGATCGTCACTTTGTTCCGTACGCGCCCGCCGATCTTGGTCGCCGTCGCGGGCGGAATCGCGCGGCTCGTCGTGAACGTCGCACCGAACGGCGCATCGCGCGAGACGAACACACCGCCATTGGTCCCGCCCGACGTCACGGTGCCGGTGGCCGTGGACCTGTCCGCGCTGAGGTACTCGATCGTCCCTTCGCTCGCCACCACGACCTGACCCGAGACCGGAGCACCTCCGTCGACGACGACACCGATCGTGAGGCCCTCCGCCGGGAAGTCCGCGAGCGAGAGCGCGGCGAGGATCTGATCGAGCGAGTCGTTCTTCAGACGCACGCCCGCGTTGGCGCCGTTGAGCTCGATCAGCGTGTCCGTGACGCGCGCGCGCCGGCAGACGACACTCGTCGTGCTCTGCGGCGTGTCGTCGCGAACCGTGAGACACGCGTGCGAGGTGAACAGCTCGTTGACCGTGCCCGACCATGCCGTCGACGTGGGCGACGTTCGCTGGAGCTGCGTCGCTTCGTTGGAGTTGACGACGATCGCCCCACCTTGCGGGCTCGGCTGACCGACGCGCACGTCGAGGCTACGCGCTTCGTTGCTGCTCACGCTCAGGTGCGTATCGAAGTCGTCGACGGTCGCATTGACGCTGACCGCCGCGACGCCCGAGCACTTGTCGAGCTCCTCGATGTTCGAGCAACCGAGCGTCACGCGGATCGTCTCGTCGCCGGGCCGGTAGTAACCGCGTCCGCCGAGCGCAGGCGTGACCTGCTCCGAGCCGGAGATGGGAAACCCGTTCGCGTTGTCGTACGAGGTTCCCGTCGGGCACACGTATTGGTTGCTCGTGGGATCGATGGTGATGAGCTCTTCGGGATAGATCGCGACCTGCACTTCGAGGTCGGTGTACGGCAGCGTGTAGTCCTTCAGCTCGAGGCCACCGATCGTGCACAGCCCGGCGATCGTCATCGGAATCGGCAAGCACTCCGAGTGATACGGCGCCATCGGATCGCCGGGATCGAGGATGCGCACGCTCATGAACATCTGGCACGACATCGGGATCTTGCTGCAGTCCGTCGACGGACACTCCTGCGCGGGGCCCGCGGACAGCGCGAGCTCGAGCGAGGGCTGCGGCGGTTCGCACGCGAACAGCGTGCAGGCCAGAAGGGCGAGCGGCGCTCTCATCGCGTGATGCGGTCCTGGGGATCGACGACGGAGAGATCCGACGGACCTCGAAAGCTGTCGGGCAGCAGCGTGGAGATCAAGAAGTACGCACCTGCCGCCAGGACGCTCGCACCGAACCCGATGCCCGCCCAGTACGCCGGCTTCTGGTACCAGCGCTTGTCGTCGATAGGGATCGGGAACACGACGCCGGGCGGCTCGACCTCGGCCTGCGGTGGAAGCAGATCCTCGAGCACCTTCACCGGCAGATCCGTCGGCTTGCGTTCGTGCTTCGGCGAGAAGCCAGGCGTGCGATCCGCGTCATCGGAGCGCCACGTTTGATAGAAGATCTTTCCTTGGGTGCGCGACAGCACGACGGCGTCCTTCACGCCGCTCGTCTTCGCGAGGTGCTTCATCGCGACCATCTTTGCGCCGTCGTCCGGCGCGCGCGCGAGCTCTTGTCGTGCGCGTTGCAGCTTGAGCGTGGGAGATGCCGAGCGCTCGGGCACCGGCGCGGGCGTGACCTGTCCTGGCTTCACGTCGATCTCGACGCCGCTCGTCGCGCGATCGCGATCGGTGACCCACACGACATGGAGCCCCGACGTCACGACGTACTGATTGGGCGCGAAGCCTTCTTCGTTTCCGTCGAGCCACACGGAGCCCTGGATGTTCTCGATCGAGACACGCCCCGTCGGCGCTGGTGCCGACTTCGCGGCGTTATACGCGGCGACGATATCCGGCGGCTCGCGCGCGATATCGATCTGCCGCGTCGGATCGAGGCGCTGGCTCAGCGAGAACTGCGCGCCCGCCTCCGTGGACTTGCCGTCGCCGACGAGCGCCTTGCCGCGAATGAACGCGAGCTCGGCGTAGAGGAGCACGGCCTGCGTCGGCGTGACCGACCACAGCTCGATCTGGCCATCGCGCGCCGCCCGCGCGGCCGACTCGAAGTTGCCGTTGCCTAGATCGGCGAGCGCCTCGTTCATCTTCTTCTGCGCGAAGGCGAGCTTGTCCGCGTCCGGATCGTCGATGCGCTCGTACAGCGGCGCGAGCATGCCGTTGGGGCGCAGCGCCGGATGCGTCTCGAGCGCCGCGCCGATCGCTTGCGCGAAGTCGACCAGCTCGCGATCCCCCGCGAGATCGAGGTTCACGATGGCGACGGGGCGCCTCCCCACTGGCTGTGCGAACCCGGGTACCGCCATCAGGGCGGACACGAGGACACAGACGAACAGCCGTGAGGCCGCCATGGCGGGCGACATTCCTCTACTATATGGCACCTTTCGGGGGCCGGCCTCGTTTCGGCCAAGGCATGGAAGAGCCAGTCCAAAAATCGCTCGAGCGCTATGACGTCCTCGATCGCATCGCGGTCGGTGGGATGGCCGAGGTGTTTCTGGCGAAGGCCTATGGCGCCCACGGGTTCGAGAAGACCCTCGCGATCAAACGCATTCTGCCCGAGCTGGCCAAGGACCCCGAGTTCGCGGCGCGGTTCATCGCCGAGGCCAAGGTCGCCGTACGCTTGTCACACGCGAACATCGTCCAGGTCTTCGACTTCGGCCGCATCGGCGAGTCGCTGTTCATCGCGATGGAGTACGTCGATGGCCTCGATCTCGCGGCGATGCTCCGCAAGTTCAAGGACGAGGGCCGGCAGGTGCCGCTGCCCGCAGCCTTTCACATCGCGATCGAGATCGTTCGCGCGCTCGACTTCGCGCACGGACACAACGTGGTGCATCGCGACGTGTCGCCGTCGAACATCCTCGTGTCGCGCGCGGGTGAGGTGAAGATCGCCGACTTCGGCATCGCGGTGGCGGCGCGTCCGCACGCGAAGGGCGGAAGCGGACCGCGCAAGGTGATGGGCAAGTGGCGGTACATGTCGCCCGAGCAAGCGCGCGGCGACACGCTGGACACGCGCAGCGATCTGTTCAGCGCGGCGAGCGTGATCTTCGAGCTGTTCACGGGGACCAAGTTATTTCCCGGCGACGAGGCCGAGGACATCGCGAAGAACATCGAGACGATGCCGATCCCGAAGATGTCGTCGCTGCGGCCGGGCTTGCCGTCGCGCCTCGACGACGTGCTCGCAGGTCCGCTGGCGCGCAAGCCGATCGATCGGCCCACGCGTCCTGCGACCGTGCTGCGATCGCTGATCGAGCTGTCGTACGAGTCGTCGATCATGGCGACGGCGCTCGATGTCGCCGAGGCGCTCGCGACGGTGATCCCCGCGAAGCGAATGTCGGGCGCCGCGTCGCTCGACGATGTCATTCGCAAGCAGCTGAACGACAACCCCACCGCGGCGCGGCAGACGGCGGTGACCGACAACAAGCCGGGCGCGACGGAGACGGGCACCGAGCCCGCGACGTCGACGGGGCTGTTCCGCAAGCTCGGCGCGGACGGCCTCAGTCAGCTCGAGGAAGTCGACGTCAACACCAAGGTCGCGGCGCCGCGTGCGCGCAGGATCTCGTCGCAGAGCGAGGTCATGCCGGGCGACACGGACATGCACGCGCTGTTCGAGGCGTCGATGGATCGCGACCGCCGCACCGAGGTCGGTGGTCCGCCGACGGGGCAGGTGCCGCTCGACGAGCCCATGCCCGAGCCGGCGCCGTCGGCGTCCGGATCTCACCAGTCGATCAGCGCGACGACGGGGACCAAGTCGGTGACCGCGGATGTGAACCCGCCGCCCGCGAAGGTCGGGCGGTGGATCGCGCTCGGCGCGTTGATCGCTGCGGGTGGTGGTCTCGTGGTGTTCGCGGTGACGCGCGGGAACGAGCGCGCGGTGACGACCACGGCGATCGACGCGGCGATCATCGACGACACGCCAAAGACCGGCAGCATCGAGCTACAGACGACGCCCGAGGGCGCGACCGGGACCATCGATGGAACGCCGTTCGATCGTCCGACACCGCTCAAGATCAACGTGCCGCCCGGCAAGCACAAGGTTCACCTGGAGCTCGCGGGCTACAAGTCGATCGAGTACGACATCGAGGTCCGGGCGGGCGAGCGCCTCGTGGATCGCCAGCGCTTCGTGGTGGCGCCTGCGAAGCTCGAGGTGAAGACCGAGCCTGCGGGGGTGACGGTCTCGCTCGAAGGGCGGCCCCTCGGACAAACTCCGATCGTCAAGGACGGGCTCGTCGCGGCGAAAGGACAGCGGCTGTCGCTGTCCAAGAGTGGCTTCGAGACACAAGCGTTCGCCATCGATCTCGAAGCGGGCAAGACGCTCACCGTCGAGCGGACGCTCAAAGAGATGACGAAGATGGGCTCGGTCAACATCTTCATCCCGAACGGGTGGGGCGAGATTTCGTTCCGCGGTCGCAAGCTCGGCACGACGACGATGAAGGGTCTCGACGTGAGGCTTCCGGTCGGCAAGCAAACGCTGCAGGCGTTCAACCCGCAATCGAAGAAGTCGTGGACCGTGACGTGCGAGGTCAAAGAGACCCCGAGTCGCTGCGTCGCGCCTGCGCCGCAATAGCTACCAAGATCGTGCGGGCGATCGCGCACATCGCGCGTTCATCGCGAGTGCGACATGCGTTGGTGGCAGCTGTCGTGCGCACCGTTCGGCACATCCGATGCTCGTCGATACGGCAGGAGGAATTCTCATGCTTAGTCTCGCCAACGTTCTTCGCCGACTCTCGGCACTCGGTCTCGGTCTAGGGCTCACCGCGGGCGCCGCCGCCGCGCAGGGCACACCGGATCAGCCATCGACCGATCCGGTGTCGCCGACCGATACGACCACACCCATCGATCCGACGAACCCGACACCACCGCCGGTGCCGCCGCCCGTCGTGAACGACCCGATCGTCGACGAGCCGCCGATCACCACCACCACGACCACCACGTACACGCCGGTGTACACGGAGCCCGTCGTTGTCGAGTCGGCTGACAAGCCGTTCCTCGAGCGCTACGGCGTCGCGTTCGTCCTCGGCGGTGGCGTCGAGGGCTTCACGAACGACACGATGCGCTCGAGCACCAATGACGGCGGCAACTGGGATGCGCGCGCGATCTTTGGAACGCGCGACTGGGTCGGCTTCGAGGCCGCGTACATCGGATCGGCGCAGTCGATCAACGCGCTCGGACTCGACAACGACGCGCTGCTCGTCGGTAACGGCGTGCAAGCGAACCTGCGCCTGAACTTCACGCGCGATTCGGTCGTGCAGCCGTTCGCGTTCGCGGGCGCGGCGTGGCGTCGCTACTCGCTCCAGAACGAAGGCATCAACACGAGCGCGGTGCGTTCGGAAGACGACGTGCTGGAGATCCCGATGGGCGTCGGTCTCGCGTACAAGTTCAAGGGCTTCATGCTGGATGCGCGCGGCGAGTTCCGCCCGGCGACCGGTGAAGACCTGATGCCCTCGCTGACCGACACCGACGGCGATAACACCGCCGCCGAGATGCACCGCTGGGGCGTCAACGCGAACATCGGCTACGCGTTCTAAGCGCGAGGAAATCTCGCAGTCGAATTCGCGTGAAGACGCGCGACGAGACTTGGTACCGTCATCGCCTTGCTGCGGTGGTGGTTTGCAAGTCTCGTCGTGGTTTCGGCGTGCGGCGTCGAGCCCGATACCACGATCGACATCATGTACGACGCGTGCGCGCCGCTCACGATCGCGGCGCCCGGGCATGGCGACACCGTTCGCGATGCGTTCGCGCTGTGGGGCATGGAGCCGCGTGAGGGCGGCGCCGAGATCCCGCTCGTGTTCGATGACGCGGCCGAGGCGTTCCACGGCCTCTATGACGACGAGCGCGGCATCATCTATATCAACTCGAGGATCACGAACCCGCGCGCGCTCGCGATCGTGATCGCGCACGAGCTCGGTCACGCGATGGGGCTTCCGCACATCGAAGCGACCTCGATCATGCGCTCGGGGAACACGACGATCGCGCCCACCTCCGACGACGAAGCTCGATTGCGCGCCCTGTGGGGCGAGTGCGACTTGTGATTCGGTGCTAGCTTGCGCGCGTGAAGGACGCCGAAACGCGCACCTGGTACCGCCTCGCCATCGCGCGCCCGGGCAAGGGCGTGTCGAACATCGCGGCCGAAGGCGAGCACCTCGGTGTGGCGATCGCGGCCGCCGAGAAGTATGCGGGTGATCGCGCGTACGTGATCGCGTGTGACGTCGCGCGCGATGCGGGCCTCGGCGAGTCCGTCGGCAAGCAACGCGTCGTCGATCAAGGTCCATCGGCGGAGGTCGAGCGCATGCGCTGGCCCGCCGGCGTGTTGCCGCAGATCGGCCACACGGCCGAGCTCGCGGGTGCCAAGCGCGGCTGGATGCGCGTGCCGCACGAGAAGCTGTTCGTGATCGAAGCGCAGACGAGCCACGACCACCTGGTGGATCTGTTCCTCGGCATGATCGAGCGCGTGCCCGCAGCGGACAACCTCGAGGTGCGCGTGCTCGATCACTTCGACGACGCGGGCCGCACCGACGTGTGGCTGACCTCGCGCACGAACGCGAAGAAGATCCTCGCGTTCCTCGACGACTACGACACCGAGCTCGTGGACAACGGGCACGTCGAGCTGAGCGTGTACATCCGCGAGAAGAAGGCGACGCTGCGGCTGACCGAGCACAAGAGCGTGGTGTGGCTCGCCGAGGATGACTCGATGCAGAGCGAGGTGACCTCGTGGCTTCGCGCGCTCGACGTTCCGCCGGCCGAGTCGCTCGTGCGCGTGGCCTCGGTGCCGCACTTCCACTGGCGCGGCCCCAAGACCCGCGCGCGCAAGAAGCTCGGGGACGAGCTGTTCAAGCAGCGCCTGCGCCGCGTGGACAAGGTCGCTCTCGTCACCGGTCCGCGCGAACCCGATTAGCGCTATCGTCGCGACGATGTTGCTCCGCGTCCTCTTCGCGCTCGTGCTGATGGCGTCTGGACACGCGTGGGCCGAGCAAGGCGTTTGTCACGTGGTCGACGTGCAGCTCCAGCCGCAGAAGCGCACGGACCTCCGGCCGGGCCGACAGCACGCGCCGCAGATCGTGATCTGGGTCGAGGATGCAAGCGGCGCGTTCGTCGACACCGTGTTCATCACGCAGAAGACGGGGACGTACGGTATCGGCAATCGCCCGGGCCGCGCGGACTTCAACAGCGCGCCGCTGTGGCCGTACGGCAAGCGCATCACCACGTTCCCCGTGTGGGCCGACAAGAAGCCCGAGCGCTTCGACGCGCTGGTGTTTCAAGATGGCGGCGAGAACAACCTCTCGCACCGCGTCGAGGAGAGCTCGCTCGATCCGTTCTTCTGCCGGCCGATGCAGCCGATCGGGCCCGACGGCGTGAAGTACGACGCGATGACGTGCGCGTCGCCGAACAGCACGCATACGGACAAGGGCATTCGCTCGACCGTGATGAAGAGCAAGTATCCGCCGCGGCAAGACGTGATGCGCGCGACCGAGGATGCCGCCGACGTCGACACGTTCAACGAGATGAATCCGTACGACGCGGTCTCGGGCGCGACGCCGCCGGTGGGCGAGCTCGCGATGTTCAATTGGCCCATCCTCGGACGTCCACCCGGCGACTACGTGATGTGGGTCGAGGTCTCGACGGAGTTCGATCACAACGAGACGTACTCGACGGCGCGGTTCCCGGCGCCCGCGAACATCCCGTGGGGCGAGTACGGCGAGCCGTTTCGCGGACAGCCGTCGCTCGTGTTCAAGGTTCCGTTCACGATCTCCAACGACGAGCTCGTCACGCAGACATCGACCTATGAAGGCTACGGCGATCCCGAGGGTGTCGACGGAGTCATCCGTCCGCCGGACGCGACGATCACCCAGGATCTCGCCGGCTCGGGACTGCAACGCCTCGCGCTCGTCGTCGACGACCTCGGCGAGTTTCGCGTGCGCGTGACCACGCGGCCCGAGATGGACGTGGTGAGGCCGAACGCGCCGACCGAGCTCGTGGCCACCGAGGTGCGCTCGCGCGGGGTGTCGCTGTCATTCATCGCGCCGGGCGACGACGCCGTCGTCGGCACGGTGCGCGGCTACGAGATTCGCTATCGCGTCGGCTCGCCGGTCACCGAAGAGAACTTCAATGCGGCGGATTCGATCGCCGTGCCATCGTCGATCATGCCGCGCGAAGCAGGCTCGCTACAGGAGCTCGAGCTCGTCGGCCTCTTGCCCGAGACCACGTACTACGTCGGCATTCGCGCGTACGACGATTGCCGCAGCAACGGCCCCATCGCCACGCTCGCGATCACCACGACCGCGCGCACGTCGGGCGAGGTCGATGCGTGCTTCGTGGCGACCGCCGCGTACGGCAGCGTGCTCGCGGCGGATGTCGCGCTCCTTCGCGGCGTGCGCGACTCCGTGCTGCGCAAGACCGTGCTCGGCGAGCTGTTCGTGCAGGCGTATTACACGTTCGGTCCGCCGGTCGCGGGCGTCGTCGGTGAGAGCGAGCTGTTGCGTGCCACGGCGCGTGCGGCGCTCGCGCCTGTCGTCGATTTCGTAGGGCGACACGCGCGCTCTCGCTGATAGAGTCCGCGAATGCTCCGCGCTGTGTTGTTAGCCTCGCTCCTCGCGATCGCGCCTTCGGACGCGGTCGCGGAGGTCGGCGTGTGTCACGCCGTCGATGTCGAGCTGCAGCCCGAGACGCGCACGGACATTCGCCCCGGCGATCGCCACGCGCCGCAGATCGTCGTGTGGGTCGAGACGGCAGACGGGACATTCGTCGACACCGTCTTCATCACGCAAGCGACGGGCACGTACGGCCTCGGCAACCGACCCGGGCGTTACGACTTCAACAGCGCACCCGCGTGGCCGTACGGCCGTCGCATCACCACGTTCCCCGTGTGGGCCGACAAGAAGCCCGAGCGCTTCGATTCGATCGTCTTCAACAACGGCCAGGAGAGCAACCTCTCGCATCCCGTCGCGGAGAGCTCCAAGGAGATGCACTTCTGCCGCCCGACGATGCCCGAGGAGCCCGTGTACGACGCGATGTCGTGCGCGACGACCAAGGTCGAGACCGACAAGGGCAAGCGCGACGCGACGCCGAGCAAGTATCCACCGCGTCAGGACATGACACGCGATCCGTCGCGCGATCATCCGAGCGTCGACGAGTTCGGCGCGCTCAACCCGTACGATGCGATCTCGTCGGCGACGCCGGAGCCAGGGCAGGTCGCGCGCATCGGGTGGTCGCCGCCGTTCGATCTGCCCGACGGCGACTACGTCATGTGGATCGAAGCGTCGACGGAGTTCGATCACAACGCGACGTACTCGAAGTCGGCGTATCCGTCGCCGAACGGCATCCCGTGGAGCGAGTACGGCGCGCCGTATCGCGGTCAACCATCCGTGGTCTACAAGGTGCCGTTCACCGTCGACGGCATGGAGCGCACGTCGGTCACGACGGCGTACGCGGGCTACGGCGATCCGGCGGGCGAGGACGGTGTGATCCGCGCGCCCGACGCGACGATCACCACGGGTGTCGTCGGCTCCGGTGAAGGTCGTCTCGCGCTCGTCAGCGATCCGAGCGGCGCGTATCGGGTGCGCGTGACCTCGCGCCACGAGCTCGACTTCGTCGCGCCGGGTGATCCATCGCAGCTCGCGATCCTCGCGCTCACCGGACGCTCCGCGCGGCTCTCGTTTGTCGCGCCCGGTGACGACGCGGTGGCCGGCACGGTGCGCGGCTACGAGGTGCGCTATCGCATCGGCGCGGACAACCCGGTCACCGCCGACAACTTCGACGCCGACGACACGCGCACGGTGCCGTCGTCGATCGTTCCCGTCCCCGCGGGCGGAATCCAGGAGGTCGAGGTCACGGGCCTGTTGCCGCAGACCGCGTACTCCGTGGGCATTCGCGCGTTCGACGACTGCCAGAACAAGAGCTCCGTGACCGCACTCGCGTTCGTCACGCCCGAGCGCATCGCCGGTGAAGTGGATGCGTGCTTCGTCGCGACCGCAGCGTATGGATCGGTCCTCGCGAGCGACGTGGGGCGACTGCGCGATCTGCGCGACTCGGTGCTGCGCAAGAGCGTGCTCGGCGAGCTGTTCGTGCAGGCGTATTACACGTTCGGTCCGCCGCTCGCCGGCGTCATCGGCGAGAGCGAGCTGCTCCGCTGGACCGCGCGCGAGGTGCTCGCGCCGGTCGTGCGGTTCGCGAAGGCGTTGCCGATCGTATCCCGCTGACCGCGGGGTGATCGCGCCACCAGAAGCGCAGCGGTGCCTTGGCCCACGCGCCCGCGTAGTCGACGCCGATGCGCGGACCCGTGGCGATCACGGGCGACGCGTCGGTGTGCGCGACGAACAGCGAGCCCTTCGCGAGATCGCGACGGTCGTGCGAGCGATCGATGCCGAGCGCGATCGTCACCTTGCCCGGGCCGCGACCGACGGCGCTATCGTCGCCAAGACCGACCAGCGGCGCGATCGCACGGATCAGCACGGCGGCGCCTTTGCCCGCCGGTCCCGCGACGATGTTGAACATCTCGTGGATGCCGTAGCAGAGGTAGACGTACGCGACGCCGCCCGGCCCGTACATCACGCTCGTGCGGTTGGTGCCCTGGCCCTTGCCGACGAAGCGCGCGTGGCTCGCGAGATCATCCGCGCCGCCGTACGCCTCGGTCTCGACGATCATCCCCGCGCGCTTGCCATGCACGAGCGCGCAGCCGACGAGATCCTTCGCGACCGCCTCCACCTCGCGCGCGAACCACGCCGCGTCGATGCGACGAGCGCGAAGCTCTGTGACGGTGATGCTCACGCGGCGCCGAGCAAGTGCTGCGCGTCCAGCCCCTCGAGCACGCCCGTCACGCGACCGTCTTGGTGAAGCGCGTCGATCAGCTCCTGCACGCGCGCGCGATAGTCCTCGGGCGACAGGTGTCCTTGCAGCATGCGGAAGCGCAGGAAGAGCAGCGCGGTCTGCGCGACATCCGCGAGGCAGTAGCGCTGGATGTCCGCGAGCTGTCCCGCCGCGTAGAGCCCCTCGACCTGCGAGCCATCCACACCGATCTTGCCGGGCAAGCCGATCAGCCGCGCGATCGCGTCGAGCGAGCTGCTCCGCGTGGCGCCGTGATCCGCCAGCCAATCGCACAGATCGAGGTGGCCCTGATCACTGTAGCGATAGCGCGTGTTGTGATCGCGGTAGTACCAGCGCATCGGCACGCCGAGGCACAGCGAGCGCAGCGCGAGCACCGGCAGGTCGAACGTGCGTCCGTTGTAGGTGACCATCGTGGGCGCTTTGCCGGCCAGCTCCGCGAGCTCGCGCAGCAGCGCACGCTCGCGCTCGTCGGCGGTGCCGCTCCCGTCGGCGCTCGCCCCGAGCACGTCCATGCGCAGCGGCTTGTAACCATGATCGAGCCACAGACATCCGATCACGACGATCCGATGCGCCCACGACGGAGGAAATGCACCGCGCGGAGGGCCGTCTCCCTCCACGGGCGGCGGTTGCCATCGCTCGATATCGGGGATCGTCTCGATATCGAGGACCAGATACTCGGAGCTCGACGCTCGTGCCACGGGGCAGACCCTAGGACGGCCCTGTGACATCGGCGAGGTGCGTGTAGAATGACGGCCATGTTCGCGTCGCGCGTCATGGTGTTGGGCGGGCTCGCCCTCGGCCCGGCCCCGTCCACCGCGCACGCGGGCGAGTGTCACCTCGTCGACGTCCAGTTCCAGCCGGAGAAGCGAACGGACCAGGGCCCCGCGAAAGGTCCTCCGCCGCAGATCGTCATCTGGCTCGAGGACAGCGCCGGCAACTACAAAGACACGATCTTCATCACGCAGCAGACCGGCTCCTACGGCCTCGGTAATCGCCCGGGGCGCTGGGACTTCAACAGCGGTCCGCACTGGCCGTACGGCCGCCGCCTGTCGGTGTTTCCGGTGTGGGCACACAAGAAGACGCCCGCGGACTTCCCCGAGATCGGGTTTCAGCCGACGAGCGAGGCCATTCCGCCCGACGAGGACAATCTCTCGCACCCGTTCAACAAGAGCTCGCGCGAGCTGCACTACTGCCGGCCGATGCAGCCGCAAGAGCCCGCGTACGACGCGCTCTCGTGTGCATCGCCGAACACGGTGTTCACCGACAAGGGCATGCCTCACGAGACGAGGCGCAATCCGTATCCGCCGCGCCAAGACGTCGTGCGATCGCCCGGCATGGATCACGCGGCGGTCGACATGTTCAACACCATGAACCCGTTCGACGCCGTCTCGCAGGCGACGCCGAACACGAGCCAGCTCGCGACCATCAGCTGGCCCATCCCCGACGGCTTCCCGATGGGCGACTACGTCGTGTGGATCGAAGTCTCGACGGAGTTCGATCACAACACCACGTACTCGGTCGACGCGTTCCCCGCACCGGTCGGTATCCCGTGGTCCGAGTATGGCGAGCCATATCGCGGTCAGCCCTCGCTCGTGTTCAAGGTTCCGTTCCGCTTCGGTCAGGTCCCCGATCTCGCGAACGCGATCACGTACGCGGGCTACGGCGATCCCAACGGTCTCGACGGAAACATCCGTCCACCCGACGGAACGATCACGCTCGACAAGGTCGGCTCGGGGCTCGGCCGCCTCGCGCTCGTCAGCGATCCCGACGGCGACTTCCGCGCGCGCGTGAAGCTTCGCCTCGAGTTCGACTACGTCGCGCCGGCGAACCCTGCGCAGCTCTCCGTGGACACCGCGACCAGCCGCGCGGCCACGGTGCGCTTCCTCGCGCCCGGCGATGATGGCAACACCGGCAAGGTGAAGGCATACGAGGTCCGCTATCGCGTCGGCGACGAGCCGATCACGGAAGCGAACTGGGACTCGTCGATGGTGTGGCTCGCGGTCCCATCGCCCGAGGCGGCGGGCACGATGCAGACGTTCGATCTCACCGGCCTCTTGCCCGACACCGAGTACACCGTCGGCGTTCGCGCGCTCGACGATTGCCACAACACGAGCGCGATCCGCTCGCTCACGTTCCTCACGCCCGAGCGCAGCGTCGGCGAAGTGGACGCATGCTTCGTCGCCACCGCCGCGTACGGCTCCACGCTCGCGGCTGACGTCCAGATGCTGCGTCACGCGCGCGACTCGTTCTTGAAGAAGACCGTGCTCGGCGAGCTGGCGGTGCAGACGTACTACACGTTCTCGCCTGCGCTCGCGGGCATCGTCGGCGAGAGCGAGCTCTTGCGGTGGACGGCGCGCGAGGTGTTGCTGCCGATCGTCACGCGCGTTCGAGCGCTATCGTTTTAGCCCACGGCTTAGAAGTCAGCGCCCACGGCCCAGCCGAGCGTGATCCGATTCACCGATCCGTCGATGGCGTCGCGGTTGCCGAGGTCGCCGCCGCGGTGAAGGCGATAGAAGTCCGCGCCGGTGTCGACATACAGCGCCGCCGTCACCTTGGGACCGACGGGAACGAAGAACAGCGGCCAGAACAGAAAGCCGAGCACGCGCACCTTGCCCTCGAGCTGCGCGCCTGCGCCGACGCCGAAGCCGCGTCCCGCGTAGTCGCTCGAGTCGAGCCAGCCCTTGCCGAGGCTGCCGCGCAGATAGAGCTCGAAGTGCGAGGACAGCGGGCGCAGGTACTTCACGTCCACGCCGACCGTGGTGAGCGTGCTCGGCGCCACGCCACCGTAGCCGCCGTAGTCGTTGCCGCCGCTGCTGCACTCGGTGCAGCGCAGCGCGTAGGCGGGCTGTGCGTAGGGAGCGCGACCGTGCGTGTGCGTGCCGATGTCGGCGGCGATGAAGCCCTCGACCGCCCAGCTCTTCGACAGGCGATAGCCCACCGAGAAGCGGAGGCGCATCGCGTCGTGGATGTAGCCGCCGAGCTCGTTCTTCACGCTCGATGCGCCGATGGACTCCGTGAGGTAGATACCGTCGGCAGCGGCGGTCGAGACGGTCCCGAGAACCACGGCGAAGGCGAGGGCAGCGCGCATGAGCCAAGCACATCAGCAACGGCGGTGCCACGGCGATCTCGGTGCAGGATCAGCCGGTTAGCGCGAGCTCGATCACCGGCGCGGGGCAAACCATGACATTGGTGGCGCGGGACCTGACGATCGCGCTCTCTCAGCGGCGAGCGACGGCGATCTTGCCCTTGAGCTCGACGGCCACCGAATCGATGGTCGTGCCGCACGTCCGGCGAAGGCTGACGTTGCCGTCGATGTCGAGCGCGAAGCCGGACTCGGAGTCGCCATTCCCGCACACGCCGATGGCGCCGACGTTGCCCGTGGGTGGACGCGTGGAGTCGAACGCGAAGGTGCAGCCCTCGTACTCGCCGGACATGTCGAAGATGCGGACGTCCGCCATCGATTGCGACGTGCCGAGCGAGTGACCGCTGCCGGGCACCATCATGAGATCCATGCGCGGGATGCACAGGGTGAGGAGGCCGGATGGGTTGCCAACTTGATGTCCCTCGATGGAGATCGAGATGACACCCTCGGGCGCGTCGGGATCCGGGCAGTCGTTGCCGGCGAGCGAGGTCAGGTTCTCGTAGACGATCGTGACGTCCGCGCTCGACACGGCGAGGCCGGCCTTCGAGGCGCCCATCGGGCCGCACTCGTCGTCGCCACACGCAGCGCACGACAGCGCGGCGAGCGCGAGAGCGCTAGTACTCGAAAGGAAGTGTGAGCGCGAGCTGAGCGGTGATCGCATTGCCGAACCTCGGGTGCTGGAGGACGTACGAGAGTATTCCTTCGAAGCGCGCGCCGGACCAGCGATCCTTCATGCCGAAAGCCTCGCCGAGAATGCCGAGCTTGGCTTCGAACGTGTGACCGGTGAACGTGTCGAGCTTCACATCGTCCGAGAGGTACGGCTGCATCGATGGCTCCGCCGTCGCGTAGCGATCGCGATAGAAGAACGCGCCGTCCTGCGTGTGGAAGCGATAGCGAACGCTCGCGTCGGCCGTGTAGCCGACTTGTTGGATGATGCGGACCTCGGGCGTGTGCGCGTGGACCTTCCACGTGTCGCGGTAGTAGCGATACGAGCCGACGAGCGTGGTCTGCGATCGCGGGATGAAGTAGCGGATGGAGACCGCGCCGGCCTCGCGCGTGCGCTCGGTGGGATGACGCTCGGGCGCTTCGCCGGTGTCGGTGATCGCGGTGCGATACGGGTTGGACTGATAGCCGTCGAGGCGCGAGATATCGAGCGTCACGCCGACGACCATGTTCTTCGAGATGATCTGACTCGCCGATGCGAACGCGATCAGCGTCTTGAGCGAGCACTCGGGTGCGTTCTCGGAGGGAGAGCAGGCGAGGGAGGGCATCGCGAGGCCGCCCTGATCGCTCGCCGCGCTGATCTTGTCGGCCGCGTAGCCGCCGCCGAGACCGAGCACGGTGTTCTTCTGCGCGAGATCGACTTCGCCGCGAACACCGACGAAGATCGAGCGATAGTCAGACTCCGTCGAGTACTTCGCTTGGCCGCTGAGCCGGAAGCGCTGCCACTCGTGCGTGTAGCCTGCGCCGCCCTCGACCCGATTCTCGGTGAACGGCGTGGCGTTCTCGGCGCCCGACGACGCGGAGGCCGACGTGATCGCATCGACGAGGAAGTGCGCGGTGACGAGGCCGTTGTTACCGACATCGAACGCGCCGTCGAGCATCGGCTGGACGACGCGGGTCGCGCGCTCCTTGTAATAGACGCCGCGCATCGACAGCGTCCCGTCGGCGGTGGCGGTGCTCGCGATCCCGAGGATGGCGAGCGCCAATGCTAATTGCAGCCGCATCCGCCGCCCGGTTGGCCGGTGCCACCGTCCGCGCCTTCGCGCGAGCCAGAGGCGTGCTGATTGAAGCGCGACTCGCCGGGATCGCGATCGTCGGTCATCGATCGCTTCGCGAGGTTGCCGCGTTCGTGCGCTCGCACCCTCACGCAACCCGACACGCCAACGATAGCGACGGCAATGACCAACGCGTGACGTAAGTACCGCACGAAGGGCCGCACCATATCACGCACGCAGTGCTCCGTCCCGCTCCACCCCCGCGCGGATCCGTTGTACACACGCGCCTATGAAGACCGTGTCGTTTGTCTCGTTGATGATCCTCGCGGCGTGCGGTGGTGCACAAAGCACCGGCACGGGTGGCACGGGTAGCGCGGGGAGTGGCGCAACGCAGGCTGCCGCAGGTGATGCGGTGTTCGATGTTCCGACGATCGAAGTGCGCGGCCTCGTGTTCGAGCCCGAAGCGCTCGGTCGCCCGGGCATGCCGCTCGTCGATGCCAAGAAGAAGACGACGATCGAGAAGCAGCGCCAGGTGTTCGCGTCGACGAAGGACCCGGTGCAGAAGGAAGCGCACGCGGCGATCCTCGCGACGCTCCTTTATCAGAAGAGCAAAGAGGACAAGGCCAACGAGAAGGCCCTCGTGACCGAAGCGCGTCAGGCGCTCCGCGATGCGGCCGCCGTCTCGGGCGACAAGGTCGACGAGATCACGCTGCGCCTGCTCGGCAGCTACGAGCTGCTGCTCGAGGACTACCCGTCGTCCGAGAAGGCGTGGTCCGCGTTGGTCAACAAGGATCCGAAGGACAAAGAGGTCCAGTACAACAAGGCGTGGTGGGCGTTCTCGCTGCTCAAGCAGTTCAAGAACACCGAAGCGCTCGCGGTCGTGAAGGACGAGACGCTCTCGGAGAAGCAGCCCGAGCTCGCGTACGTCGCCGCGTGGGCCAAGTGGCGCACGGGCGATGACGCCGGCGCGTGGACCGCGCTCGTCACCGCGTCCAAGGGCTGGGGCTCGAACCCGGGTCGCGACGCCGTCGATCGCGATCTCTATCTGTTCGCCGGTCGCGCCGACAACGTCGCGCTCGCCGAGGTGATCACACCGCTCTATGGCGTGATGGGTGCCAAGGACAAGCGCCAACAGTTCCAGGTGCTCGCGAAGCTCGGCCTCGAGTCGTATCAGTTCGCGGGTCGTTGGCAGGACGCCGTCGCTGCGATCGACAAGGCGTTCGAGGTCGGCGGCGACACGGTGATGCCGAACGAGAAGCCGGTGCTGCGCTATCAGCAAGCGCAGTTCTCGATCCCGCTCGATCAGCCGGACATGTCCGCGAAGCTGGCCACGGCGATGATCGAGGCGCTCCCCGGCTGCGGCGCCAAGTGCCCCGAAGGCGAGAAGCAGCAGCTGATCGTGAACACGTACGGCATGGGTCGCTTGTTCCACGGGCTCTACGCCACGTCGAACGACGTCCGCTTCTATCAGCCGGCGCACGACATCTACACGGCGACCATCTCGCTGATCATGGACAACGCCACGCGCCAAGGCGCGCAAGAGGATCTCGCGAAGCTCGAGACCACGCTGAAGAACACGAAGGCCGGCACCGGCACGCATGACAAGTCCGTCATCGCGGTGCTCATCCAGCGCCACAACCAAGAGGTGCAGGCCTGCTACGAAGGCGGCCTGTCGGTCAGCCCCAAGCTCGCCGGCTCGCTCGTCCTGCACCTCGAGTCCGACGAGTCGGGTGCGATCAAGGGCGCGTCGACGGAGCCCAAGGCGGGCGCCGAGGGAATCTCGTCGGTCGCGGGCTGCGTGATCGAAGCGGCGAAGACCTGGAAGCTGCCCAAGCGCGGCAGCCGCGGCGCGACGCGCATCAAGGTCGCGTACAACCTCGCGCGCGCCGAGCAGAAGTAACGCGCGCTCGCGGAGTCGCAGCGCTTCTCGCGATGACCGCGTGGACGGCCGTGTCTACGGCGTGCGCTTCTTGCGACGACGGCGGCGCAGCGATGTTCCGGTGACACGCGCGGTGCGCTCGAGCTCCGCCATCATGCGCTCGGCGAGGCCGATGCGACCCGGCTGATCCGGATCCGCGTAGAGGCCCGTCGGTGTGACGCTCGCTTGCACGAAGCGACGCAACGCCCAGAAGCAGCCGCTCGCATCTCCGAGCATGCGCAGCGCGCACGCGAGGTTCCAGTGATGCAACGGCCACTCCGGCTCGACGGCGATCGCACGCTCGAGCGCTTCGGCGGCGAGCTCGGGCTCGCGCTTGACGAGGTGCACGTAGGCCGTGGCGGCGTGGTGCTCGGAGGCGGAGGACGCCGACGCGTCGGTGCTCGCGAGGAGCTGCGCGCCGCGATCGATCTCGCCATCGCCGATGTACTCGAGCGAGCGGGCGAGGTTCGCGGACGCAGCGCGGCGCGCGCGCGAGGTGAGCGCGCCCATGTGCGCGTCGGACAGATCGAGGAGATCGCGGCCGAGGTAGTACGAGGAGGGCAGCGCGTTCGATCCGTCGGCGGTGGGCGTGAGCGCGGTGAGCCGCGCGGCGGCGGTGACCACGGTGCGCGCGTGCGAGAGCTCGCTCGAGGCGACGCGGTATCCGTCGGCGACGAGCGATGCGATGAGCGACGCGGCGTCGCCGTCGGTCGCGCAGTCGTCGTCGTGGAGGCAATCGTCGATGGTGCCGGTCGCGCCGATGAGGACCGCCCAGCGACGATACGCACCGGCGGAGCGCGCTTTGAGCGACGTGGCGCGCGTGGCAACGACGACGAGCCGCGCGCTCGCATCGACGAGGACGGCGACGTTGGTGGCGCGCGAGCGGGGCGGCTTGCGCTCGAGCTCGGCGGGCGGTGCGTGACCGACGAGGACGGCGGCGATCTGCTCGCGTGCCTCGACGGGAAGATCGAGGCGCACCGACAGCTCACCCGCGAGGCGATGCGCGGCGGCAGGCGCGGCTTCGATCATCACGGCGATCATCTGGACGATGTCCGCGTGATCGAGCTGATGAACCATCAGGTCCGCGGCGTTCGCGAGGTCCGCATCGGTGGAGAGCTGCGCGGCGAGCGCGAGCGCGGAGCGATGCTGGATCGCGGAGGGGTCGATGAAGCGAGCGGCCGCGCGCTCGCCGAGCTCGGAGAGGAGCCCGAGCGCGCAGACCTTGGACTCGTCGCCGATCGCGAGATCTTCGACCACATCGCGCAGCTCGCGAACGACGCGCGCGCGATAGAGGACATCGTTCGCGAGGCGGGCGAGCGCGGTGCGCGCTGCTTCACGCCGGCGAACATCGGAGTGGCGCAGCTCGCGACCGAGGAGCGGAATCGCCGTGGCGCCGAGGCGATCCACGACGCGCTCGATGTGGACGGACGCGCGTTGCGGGCTCGTGGAGAACCAATCGGCGAGTCGCCGCAGATCCCCAAACACCGACATCGCCTCGTCCGGGCGCCGCATGAATGGCCATACACTAGGTATATGGTCACGGAACTGTCAATGAAAATTCCATAGGTTAGGGGTACTCCGGGATCGCACCCGATCAGGTGTTCAGGCATCACTGCCAGCAGGCTTCGCCAGAACTATTCGCTTGATCGAATGAGGGTCGTTCGTAATTCTCGCCGCCTCCATGGCGAAGAAGACCGAGTCGACCGCCGTCAACGACCTCATCAACCTCGTGGCTACACAAGGTCCGAGCGTGAAGGATCCAGGCGCAGACCTCTTCGCCGAACCGCCCAAAGCGAAAGCGCGGATGACGGCGACGCTCGGTGGTGGTGCGGGGACGGTCGAGCCCTTGCCGCGCACGCGCGCACCGGCAGGAACGCAGCAGAGCGCCACGGTCGCACCTGTTCGTATGAGCGCACCGATGACGCGGGCGAGCTCGATCCCGCCGATGCCCGGCGCGAGTCGCGCGCGCCCCGCCGGTCCGCCGCGATCCTCTGCGTCGATTCCGCGCCCGCCGATTCCATCGGCCGCCAAGCTGGCGGTGCCGGTGGTGCCAGCCGTCGAGCCCGATCTCGATGTCGAGCTCGATGATGATGACGAGGCGGATCTGATCAAGACGCCCGTCGCGCAGCAACCGCGCGCCATCGCGGCAGCCGACTCCGCGATCGCCGCGCCGCTCACGTTGCCGAGCGCTGCGCCGCTCACGTTGTCGAGCGCCGCGCCGCTCACGTTGTCGAGCGTTGCTCCGCTCACGCTCGATCCCGTGTATCCGCGCGCGGAGCGTACGGATCATCCCAACGCTGCACCCGACATGACCGGCGCGCCGCCGTGGTTCGAAGCGAGCGGTCCCGCGGATCGTCTCTCGATCCCCGAGCCGAGCCAGTCGATGGCCGAGAGCACCGCGCAGGTGCAGCGCCGGCGCAACCCCACCGTCGAGCTGTTGAAGAAGCTCGCGCTGCCGATGGCGATCGCGATCGTCCTCGGCATCTTCGTCGGTGGCTACATCGTGTTCGATGGACAGGGCGGCAACAAGCGCGGCGTCGAGCCGGCGAGCACCGACACCGCCGTCGCCGCGAACGCCGTCGCGGATCCGAGCGCCGAGCCCGCCGCGAAGCCCGTCGACACGGCGAGCGCTTCGGCGAGCGACACGGCGAGCGCTTCGATCGTAGCGGATCCTACGACGGCCACCGCTGCCGACACGAGCAGCGTTCTTGGCGGCGCGGTCGATACGATGGCCGTCCCCGGCGCACCGAAGGCTGGAGCGCCGGTGTTCGTCGACGTGCGCATCGACTCCACGCCGTCGGGCGCGGACGTCTCGCTCGTCGATCGCGGCAAGACCACGTTTCTCGGCACGACGCCGATCAACGCGTCGGTCGATCCCACGCGCAGCTACGAGGTGGTGTTCTCGTACGCGGACAAGCCGACGCAGATCGAGCACCTCGATCCGACCACGACGACGCGCCTCGCGGTCACGCTCGGCGCGGCCGGCAAGCAGGACATCGCGAAGCCCGCGGTCGCGAAGATCGACGTGCCGACGCCCGTGACGAGCGAGAAGAAGGTCGTCTCCGCGGTGAAGGCGAAGCCGACCAACGTCGCGAAGGCCGCCGAGCCGGCTCCGGACGACACGGACGCGCTCGAGAAGAAGCTCGCCGAGAAGAAGGCGAAGACCGCGAAGACCGACGTGACCGACGAGCCGAAAGCCGAGAGGGCCATCACGGGTGAGGGCGTGCTGATGATCTCGAGCAAACCGCCGTGCGAGATCATCATCGACGGAACGTCGACCGGCCTCATGACGCCGCAGCGCGCGATGAAGCTGCCGGCCGGCAAGCACAAGATCACGCTCGTCTCGCCGGACAAGACTCACAAGAAGACGATCGCCGTCGAGATCACGCCCGACGCGCCGACGAAGGTCATCCAAGACCTGCTGAACTAACGCCGCTCACGCCGCTTCACGGCAGTCGGCATTCACGCGCGGAGGATGGCTCGCAGAGTCCGCCCGCGTTGCACGTCACCGGCTCGCCGTTCAGATCGGGGCACGGCTGCGACGCGTCGCATAGCTGCGTGCACATCTGCGCGCTGCCGACCACGCGGCAATCCCCCGACATGCACTCGTGCTCGTTGGCGCACGAATCATAGGCAGCACCGGTGCAGAGGGGCAGACCGCCTTGGTCGGTCTCGTCACCCGCACACGCACCGAGGATGACGATCGCGGCGAGCATCGCGCTGTGCATCTTGTGATCCTATCACCGCCAGGCGTACCGTCGCGGCAGGAGGCCACGTGGCGCATATCGACGTGTTCAAGGGTTGGGCGGAGACGATCCGCCAGGACATCGATGCATACAAGGTGTTGATCGAGGCGCCAGCGGCGGACTCGCACTCGAAGAAGTTGGCGGGCGCGGCGCTCCTCTACATGGTCAGCAAGATGGACCTGATCCCCGACTGGAACGAGGGCATCGGCGTCATCGACGACGTGATGGTGCTCCGCGTGTGCGCGCAGCTCACGCAGGGACATCCGCGCGGCGATCTTCCGGCGGCCGCCGAGGCAGCGCTCGAGCGCATGGCCAACGAAGCGGACAAGATCTCCGCGTTCCTCGGCGGCGCGCTGTACGACAAGCTCAAGGCGTACTGCGCGAAGCTGTCGGACGTGTCCGTTCGCGGCCGCACGCCCCAGCAGCTGATCGACGACGCGGAGCTGCGCAAGGCGCTGTCTGTCGAGCTCGAGGACGAGCTCAAGGCAACCGTGCCGATCGTGGTGAACGACGCGAAGGACGCCGAGCTTCGCCTCAAGGCCTATCTCACCCACAAGCTCCAGTAATGCGCTCCCTCCTCGCTCTCGCGCTCGTCGCGATCATTGCTCCCAGCATCGCGCCCGACGTGGCTCGCGCCGACGGCGACATCTACTCGTCCGCCACGAAGGTCTCGCGCGTCGAGGACATCGTGTGGGCGCTCACCGCGTCGTGCGCCGATCACGGCAACGACACCGAGCAGCGCCAGTGCCGACAGCTGCGCGATGCGCGGCAGAGAGAGCTCGCGCAACTGACGATGCTCGTCGAGGCCGACGCCACCGCGTTCTCGGTCGGCGCGTTCGACGCGGCCAAGAAGAGCGCGCAGCTCTCGCTCGCTGCGTGCGTGCACTGCAGCCCGATCGCGATCGAGGGCAAGAGCTACATGGTGTTCGGCGGAGCGCCTCGGCTCGACGGCGGCGCCGTGAGGCCGCCGATGCTGCACGACAACACGCAGACGTTCGAGGGCGCGGCCGCGCACGATGCGTGGAAGAAGAAGGTCGCGTCGGCGCGCGTGGAGCTCGTCGTGAAAGTGCCCGACGCGGCGAAGAGGCCGTGGAGCGCCCACGGCAAGAGCGGCCTTTCGGTCGACATCGTCGGCTATCGCGTCGTCGTTCCGTGCACCGGCGAGATCGTCCTCGCCAAGCCCGCGTCGCCGCCCGTCGCGCCGGACAAGAAGTCCTGCACCGTCGCGAAGTGACGGTGCGCTGTAGCCCCGAGAAGAAGTAGCCAGACGTACACCGATGACGACGAAGGAGTTGCTCGACGCACTGTGGCGCGATTACGTCGCGTCCACGCCGCAAGCGGAGCGGATCCACGCGCTGCTCGCCTCGCGCGGCGAGACGATCCGCAACGACCACGTCGCGCTGCGCACGTTCGATGCGCCCGGCATCGGACTCTCGGAGCTCGGGCGCATCTTCGAGGAGCACGGGTGGGCCCTCCAAGCAGACGCGTACGCGTTTCCACAGAAGCGGCTTCGCGCGCGCTACTGGCGCCACGCCGATCCGACGCTGCCCAAGGTCTTCATCAGCGAGCTCCTGCTCGGCGAGATGTCGCCGGCGGTCCAGCAGACGATTTCGGCGCTCGTCTCGCAGCTGAGTGGCGACTTCGGCCAGCGTGACGATCTTCCGTGGGCGGGCCGCCCGTGGAAGGTGACGCACGTCCAGTACCAGGCCCTGCTCGCCGAGAGCGAGTACGCGGCGTGGGTCGCGGCGTTCGGGTTCCGCGTCAATCACTTCACGGTCGACGTGAACGCACTCTCGACATTCCCAGATCTCGCGGCGCTGAACGCGTTTCTCGTCGAGCATGGCTTCGTGCTGAACGATGCGGGAGGCGCGATCAAGGGCACGCCGGCCGAGCTCCTCGAGCAGTCCTCGACGAGGGCGGACTCGATCGACGTCACGTTCGACGACGCGACCGTGCGTATTCCCTCTTGCTATTACGAGTTCGCGAAGCGCTACCCCTTGGCCTCCGGCGAGCTGTTTCAGGGCTTCATCGCCGCGAGCGCCGACAAGATCTTCGAGTCCACGAACACTCGCGTTAAGACGGATTAACCGCTTGTTTCCCGAGGGGAAGCGAGGATAGGTTCCGCGCCGGTGAAGGTCCACCTCGTCGGCATTGGGGGCACCGGGATGGGTGCGGTCGCCGGTCTCCTCGCGGAGGCGGGTCACGAGGTGCGTGGATCCGATCAAGCCGTGTATCCGCCGATGAGCGATCAGCTCGCGGCGCTCGGCGTGCCGGTCATGATGCCGTACGCGGCCGACAACCTCGCTTGGAAGCCTGACCTCGTCGTGGTGGGCAACGTGCACGGCAAGGATCACGTCGAGGTCAAGGCCGCGCAGGAAGCCGGCATCGAGCTCACGTCGTTCCCGGCGGTGCTCGGCGAGAAGCTCATCGATCACAAGCACTCGATCGTCGTGTGCGGCACGCATGGCAAGACCACCACCACGTCGCTGATCGCGCACGTGCTCCTCGAGTCGGGGCGCGATCCGTCACTGTTCGTCGGCGGCGTGCCGATCGGCCTGGGCCATGGCTATCGCCTGGGCAAGGGCGAGGACTTCGTCGTCGAGGGCGACGAGTACGACACCGCGTTCTTCGACAAGGGCCCCAAGTTCCTCCACTACCGCCCACGCACGGTGATCCTCACGTCGGTCGAGCTCGACCACGTCGACATCTTTCCGTCGTTCGAGGCGGTGCGCGAGACGTTCAAGAAGCTCGTCGCGAAGATCCCCGAGGACGGAGTACTCGTCGTCGCGGCGGATTCGCCCGACGCGCTCGCCGTCGCGAAGCTGGCGACGTGCAAGGTCGAGCCGTACATCGTGCTCGGCGCGATGGACGCCGGGACGTTCGACGGCGAGTCCGACGCTGGCCCCCCCGCGAACTGCACGTGGTGGGCGGATAACCTCGAGGTCGGCAAGAGCGGACGCGTCTCGTTCGACGTGCATCGCGCGCTGCCTCCTCCTCCGGTGGGAGGCACCCAGTCGGGCGTCACGTCCGAGAAGCTCGATCGCTTCGAGACGCTGCTCGTCGGTCGCCACAACGTCGCGAACTGCGTCGCGGCGATCGCGGTGCTGTTCTCGCGCGGCGTGCCGGTTCGCGACATCCAGCGCGGGCTGTCGAGCTTTGCGGGTGTACGTCGCCGGCAGGAGCTGCGCGGCATCGCCGGCGGCGTGACCGTCCTCGACGACTACGCGCATCATCCGACCGCGGTTCGCGAGACGCTGAAGGCGCTGCGCAAGCGGTTTCCAAAGCGCAGGCTCATCGCGGTCTACGATCCGCGCAGCGCCACGAGCCGCCGCAAGACGTTCCAAGGCGAGTTCGCCGAAGCGTTCGCGTACGCCGACGAAGTGATCGTCGGCAAGCTGTACGACCCGTCGAAGATTCCGGTCGCCGAGCGCTTCGATGCCGAGCGGCTCGCGCTCGATCTGCATCAGCGCGGGACCAAGGCCGCGTACATCCCCGAGGTCGAGCAGATCGTGAAGCAGCTCGCCGCGAGCGCCGCACCGGGCGATGTCGTGTGCGTGCTGTCATCGGGGAGCTTCGACGGCATTCACGACAAGCTCCTCGACGAGATCGGAGACGCGATGCGCCCGGCGCAACGCACAGATCTCGAGGAGATTCGCACGCTCCTCGTGGCATCCGGGCTCATGCAACCCGCGAGCGAGGATCGCGCGCCGGACTTCTTCACGCTGCGCAACGAGAACGGTCTCGCCGGCTGCGTCGCTCTCGAGGTGCACGGCGACGACGCCATCCTGCACTCGCTCGCCGTCGACAAGCAGTACCGCGGCGCCGGCTACGGCTGGATGCTCGCAGACATGGCGGTCAGCCAGGCGCGCTGGCGCGGCGTTCGCCGCATCTATCTGCTCACGGAGAGCGCGAGCGACTTCTTCGCGGCGAAGTTCGGCTTCCGCGTTGTCGATCGCTCCACGCTGAGCAAGGCCGTCGCGACCAGCACGACGCTCTCGCACATCGGCGATCTGCATCGCCCCAAGGCCGAGACACTCGTCGCGATGCGCTTGGATCTGTAGTGAGCGAGCTCCTCGCGATCGCTGCGGCCGCGGCGCGATCGGCGGCGCACCTCCTGCGCGATGCGCGCCCGGAGACGATTCGCGACAAGGGCAACCCGAAAGATCTCGTCACCGAGTGGGACCTGCGGAGCGAAGAGGCGATCCGCGCGGTGCTCGCCGAGCGCACGCCCGGCATCCCGGTCCTCGGCGAAGAAGGCGGCGGCGAGAAGGCCGCACGGCGATGGATCGTCGATCCGATCGACGGCACCGTGAACTTCGCGCACGGGCTCCCGATCTGGTGCATCTCGATCGCGCTCGCGACGGGTAACGAGCTCGAGGTCGGCGTGGTCTACGCGCCGCGTCTCGGCTGGTGGTTCGAGGCGGCGGCGGGACACGGTACGTTCGACGCGAGTGGTGCTGCGCTGCACGTGAGCACGACCGCGCGGATCGATCGCGCGCTCCTCGCGACGGGCTTTCCATACGACATGGCGACGAACCCGCGAAACAACTTCGCCGAGTGGGAGCACCTGCAGAACGTTGCCAGTGCGTGCCGTCGGTGCGGCTCGGCTGCGTTGGATCTGTGCATGGTCGCGGCCGGTTGGTTCGACGGCTACTGGGAGCGGCACACCAAGGCATGGGACATCGCCGCAGGAGCGCTGATCGTTCGTGAGGCCGGTGGGCGCGTGACGAACACACGGGGCGAGGCCTTCGACCTCGATGCCGAGGATGTGCTGGCGACGAACGGTGCTATTCATGAGGGGCTCGTGACCGAGCTGGGGCGTGTGCGCGCGCCCGCCTGAACCGGGAGCCTCCATGACGCGCCTGACGATCGTCGCACTCCTCCTCTCGCTCGCAGTTCCCGCCGCCGCACAGCCGAAGAAGCTGCCCGAAGCGGAGGATCCGTACGCGGAGAAGCCGAGCGATCCGTACGCGGACCCCACGCCGCCCGCGCGCCCAGCTCCGGCTCCTGCGCCGACAAAGAAACCGAAGAAGGGCCCCGCGGAGCAAGCGCCCGCTCCGAACGTGCCGACGGATCCGTACGCGGAGAAGGCCGCGCCGCCGGTCACCGCGCCCGCCACGAAGCTGCCACCGCCGGCGGCGAACGCCGCTCCGATGGCGACGCCCGCGAAGAAGCCGGCGAAGGCGCCCGACGATCCGTACGCGGATCCTCCGAAGCCGCCGCCGATTCCCGCGCGCGTCGGCATCGAGGATCTCGTCACGGTGCAAGGGCTCCTCGCGGTGCAGCGCCTCGATGGCTGGCTCCTCTTCGATCGCGACGGCGAGAATCCGATCGCGTCGCGCCTCGTGAATCCCGACGGACGCCCGACGCGCCCGTGGTTCTATCTCTTGCCCGCGAAGGGCGAGCCCGGGCTGCTCGTGCACTCCGCGGAGCTGCGCAGCTTCGACCACGTGAAGGGCAAGAAGCTCACGTATCAAGGCCACCGCGATCTCGCGGGGCAGCTGAAGGCGCTGCTCAAAGGACAGCGCACCGTCGCGCTCGAGTACTCGGCGAAGGCCGCCGTTCCGTCGGTGTCCCACGTCGATGCGGGCACGGTCGAGCTCATCAAGGCCGCGGGCGTGCAGGTGCGATCGAGCGAGACGCTCGTGCAGTTCACCAAGGCGATCTGGGGCGATGCGGGCCGCACGGCGCACTACGTCGCGGTGCACCACCTCGTCGAGATGCGCAAGGATGCGCTCGCCTACGCCGCGAAGCAGCTCGCCGCGGGCGCGCCCGTGACCGAGTACGATCTGCAACAGCGATTGACGCGCGCGATGACCATGCGCGGGCTCGTCGGTTCACCGCCCGTCGTCGCGGCCGGCATCAACACCGCGGATCCGTACTACGTGCCGTCAGCGGCGAAGAACGCGCCGATCAAGCGCGGTGATCTGATCGTCATCTCGCTCGCCGCGAAGGTGAACAAGCCCGAGGGCATCTGGGCCGCACAGACGTGGGTCGCGGTCGCCGACAGCGAGGTGCCCGCGGTGTACGCGAAGGCGTTCGATGTCGCGTCGCTCGCGCGCGATCAAGCGCTCGTGCTCGTCGCCGATCGCAACGCGAAGAAGCGTCCCGTCACCGGCGCCGACGTGGACAACGCCGCGCGCGGCTTCCTCGAGAAAGCCGGGCACAAGGACAAGGTGATGCACCGCACCGGTCACTCGATCGACAACGACTTCCAAGGCGGCGGCGCCGACCTCGACAACTTCGAGGTGCGTGACACGCGGATCCTGACGCCGGGCACCGGCTTCACGATCGGACCGGGGCTCTACTTCAAGGATCAGTTCGGCGTGCGCGCCGAGGTCAGCGTGTTCTTCGCGCCCACAGGCCCCGAGATCACGACGCCCGCACAGAACGAGATCGAAGCGCTGTTCGCGCGATGAATGCGAGCTGCATCAGCGCGCTGATCCTCGCGGGAGGACGCGCCACCCGCATGGGCGGCATGCCGAAGCACGAGATCCTCGTCGACGGCGAGACCATCCTCGCGCGCCAGCGACGCGTGCTGTGCGACTTCGCGGAGATCCTCGTCAGCTCGCCGGTCGACATCGCGGGAGTGCACACCGTGCGCGACGAGCACGAGGGCATCGGCCCGCTCGCGGGAATCGCGGCCGGACTCGCCGCCGCGACCGGGCGCTGGCTCTTCGTCATCGCGGGCGACATGCCGAACCCGAGCGCTGCTCTGATCGGACACATGGTGGAGCTCGTCGACAGCGCGGGTCGGGACGCCCCTCGCGCGGGATGGGAGAACGTTCACGCGATCGGCGTTCGCCGGAACGGCTTGCCCGAACCGCTGTTCTGCATGCTGCGCATCGCACCGGCGAGAGAGGCCGCGCGCGCGATGATCGAGGCGCGCGACCACAAAGCGTCGCGGCTCCTGGACGCGCTCGGTGTGGTTTACGTGCGCGACGAAATTCTCGCGCAGGTCAACGCCGATCACGCGCTGGCCAATCTCAACGAGCCGCGCGACATCCCCGGGCGCGACTAATTTCGTTTGGGTCCCCGGCTCGAAGACTCGCAGGGGTGTTGGGGGTCAGCCATGTGCTCAGATCGTGAAGCCTTTTCGTCCGCGTGATCGGTGTTTGCTCGCGCGTCGAGATCCTGTACAAGTTTCTCCCTTCATGCGGATCGGTGACCTCGTAGTCGACGTGCCCGTGCTGCTCGCTCCCATGGCGGCAGTGACGGATCTCCCGTTCCGCACCGTGTGCGAAGAGTTCGGCGTTGGTCTCACGATCACGGAGTTCCTGTCCGCGCACGCGCTGTCGAGCGGCGACAAGAAGACCACCGGCAAGCTCACCGCGTCGCTCGATGGCCGCCAGTTCGGCGTGCAGATCTTCGGACGCGAGCCCGAGATGATGGACAAGGCGGCCAAGATGGCTGTCTCGATCGGCGCATCGCTCGTCGATATCAACATGGGCTGCCCGGCCAAGCGCGTCGTCGCGGGTGAGTGCGGGAGCGCGCTCATGCGCGAGCCGCAGATCGCGCAGGAGCTCGTGCGCGCCGTCGTCAACGCGGTGCCCGCCACCATCCCGGTCACCGTGAAGCACCGCGCTGGCTGGGACCAAGCGCATCGCAACGCTCCGGAGTTCGCGTGCGCCATGGTCGAGGCCGGCGCGAAGATGATCACCGTGCACGGTCGCACGCGCACGCAGGGCTTCTCCGGCAAGAGCGATCCGGACATCATCAAGCTGGTTCGCGACGCGCTCCCGTCGCACATCCCGCTCGTCGGCAACGGCGACGTCATCGACGTCGAGGGCTACACGCGCATGCGCGAGCACACCGGCTGTGACGCGGTCATGATCGGTCGCGGCGCGCTCGGCAACCCGTGGCTGTTCGCGCGCCTTCGCGAGGTGTCGATGGGCCGTCCGGATCCGGGACCGCCCGGCCTCGCCGAGCGCCTCGCGGTGTATCGCCGCCACGTCGATCTGATCGAGACGCTCAAGTCGGGCCCGCGCACGCTGCACGAGGTGCGCAAGGCATGCGCGTGGTACGCGCGCGGCCTCTATGGCTGCAACGCGCTGCGCTTGCGCGTGTGGGAAGCTCCCGACCTCGCCACGGCGCGCACGCTCGTCGAGGACTACTTCGCGCAGCTCATCGAGCGCCAATCGCGCTTGGGCCTCGCGCCGGAGCTGGCGCCCGGGCGCGACGAGATCAACGCTGGCTTCGAACCCGAAGCTGGTGCCGCGTAATGCTGCGCGGCTCCCTGAAGGCCGATGATTTCCTGGTCGCCGAGAGCGCATCGATGCGCGCGGTGGTCTCGCAGCTCGAGGCCTTCGCCGACGGCCAAGCGCCGGTCCTGATCTGCGGCGAGCACGGCACGGGGCGCGAGCTCGTCGCGCGCGTGCTGCACTCCAAGGGGCCGCGCACGGGCGGTCGCTTCGTCGCGGTGCGCCCCACGTTCGAGGACGCGCCCGGTCGCACGGCCGACAAGCAGTCCGCAGCGGCGGTGTGTGATCGGGCGCGTCACGCGCTTCGCTCCGCGTCGGGCGGCACGCTGCTCGTGAAGGACGTCAGCGATCTCTCGCGCCCGTCGCAGAAGACGCTCAAGCGCGCCATTCGCGATCGCAAGATCGAGGCAGCCGAACCGATGGACGTGCATGTCGTCGCGACGAGCGACCTCGACATCGAGAAAGCGGTCGACGCGGATATCGTCTCGCGCGATTTCTACACGCTGTTCGAGCCGCGCCGCATCGAGGTGCCTCGGCTGCGCGATCGCCTCGACGATCTGGCGACGCTGTTCGAGCGCTGGGTGAAGCACTACGCGCTCGAGATCGGCCGTCCCAAGCCGTCGGTCTCCACGCGCGCGATCGATCGCCTGAAGACGTATCCGTGGCCTGGCAACGTAGGCGAGCTGAAGTCGATCGCGCGCCGCCTCGTGGTGCGCGTGACACGGCCCAAGATCGAGGCCGGCGATGTCGACGAGATCCTGCCGATGGTCGCCGCGCGCGTTCCGCTCGAGGATCTCGCGTTCGAGGAGATGGTGAAGTCCAAGCTCGCTGGCCTCCTCGCACGCATCGATGGCTATCCGGTGCACGATCTTTACGACAAGGTCCTCGCGCGGGTGGAGCGCCCGCTGTTCGACCTCGTGCTCGCGCACACCGGCGGCAACCAGCTCAAGGCGGCCGAGATCCTCGGCCTCAATCGCAACACGCTGCGCAAGAAGCTCGCGGATCTGGGCTACGCGCAGAAGGCGCCCAAGCAAGGGAAGACCAAGTCCGGCACGAAGGGCAAGCGCCGCGAGGATCGCGCGCTCGACGGCGACTGAGATCTCGCTGTCACAGAACGCTCCGGGCTGGTCTGCCTTCTCGATGATGAAGCGCTCTCTGGCAGTCTTGAGCCTTGTCGCGTGCGCAGCCTGCGGCGACGACGGCGGCGTGAATACGCTCCCCGATGCTCCGTCCGGGATGGCGAGCATCACGGTTCTCATCCATGGCGTCCCGGTCGCGAATCGCCCGGTCTACTTCCAGGGACCCGACGGCGCCGAGCTCGCGACGGTGCCGACGGACGCGAGTGGTCGTGCGTCCGCCGTCGTCCCCGCCGGTAGCTCCGTCACCACGCTCGATATCTACGCCCATCCCCTGCAGGTCGCGCGCAGCGTCGTGACGATCATGGGCGTCATGCCCGGCGACCAGCTGCAGCTCCACGGGAGCGTCGACGTGCAGCGGGGCACGGTCAGCGTCGTCTACCCGGTGTTCACCGGCGTCACGAATCCGGCGTACTCGGTCCGCACGAACTGCGGCAACAACGGCACGGGCGCGGGCCCGAACATGGTCGACTCGTTCCTGTTCGACATGTGCAGCCCGCGCATGGACGCGGTCGTCTACGCAGCCGAAGCGGGGAGCAAGCCGCAGGGGTTCGTCGCGAAGCTCGATCAACCTGTCTCCGCGCCGATCGATCTGAGCGACCAGGCGTGGACCCCGATAGGGGACGTGACCAGCAGGTATACGAACCTCCACAGCAGCAGCTCGAGCGTGTATGCCAGTCGCACCGTTCGCACGCCGCGCGGCGAGCTCGAGTACTGCCGCGACGACGTCGACGAGGGAGGCGTCGCGCAAATGTGGTGCCCGATCGTTCCAGGAGCGAGCGTGCTCGATACGATCGCGTGGTCCGAGAACAGCGACTACGCCTACGACGCCACGCACGTGGTCACGGGCGAGTCACCCACGTTCGATCTCGCGGACGCGGTGGTCAAAGCACCGAGCGGTGAGGCCGTCGATGTCGCCACGCGCACCGTCACGTGGAGTCAGACGAGCACGGGCGCGGATCCCGAGTTCGTCTCCGTGCGCGTGGCCAGCAGCGAGCTCGATTGGCGGATCCTCGCGCCGGTCACCTCTGCGTCGGTGAAGCTTCCACCACTTCTCGGAGAGGCCGCGCGCTACGAGCTAGACGCTACGGACACTCCATACGCGATCGTCAGGACGGGGAGGGCGACGGGCGGTTACGACGCCGTACGCCCGCTCGGACCGAACTTCTTCGACTGGGTCACCGACGAGACGGCGCGGATCATCACGGCGCGCGCGTACGACGGCTGATTCTGCCGTCACGATCGACGCCGTGCGAGTCTATCGCTTCGATGAAGCGCTCTGTCGTAGTCTTGCTGGTCGCGTGCGGGGCATGTGGTGACGATGGTGGTGTGAACACGCTCCCCGACGCGCCGGCAGGCATGGCGAGCGTCACGATTCGAATGGGCCGCACGCCCGCCGCCAACCGCACGGTCCACTTTCAAGGACCCGACGGCGCCGAGATCGCGACGGTGCAGACAGACTCGACCGGCACGGCGTCGGCGGTCGTGCCGGTGGGAAGCTCCGTGACCGCGCTCGACATCCTCGCGCTTCGTCCCAACGATGATCGCAAGAATGTCGTGACGGTCATGGGCGTCGAGCCCGGCGATGACATCGTGCTCACGGGCACCTTCGATCTCCCGAGGGCCAACGTCACGTTCACGTATCCGACGTACGCGGGAGCGAACCCGCAGTACGGCGTGCTCACGAACTGCAACAACGAAGAGACAGGGACGGGCACCACGGCGACGCGGCCGGTGCCGCAGTGCTCGTCGCGCGTCGATGCGATGGCGCTCGTCGTGGACGGGTTCGATCATGCGGGCGCGTTCATCGCGAAGCCCGATCAGCCGTTCGGCGACGTCGACTTCGCTGCCGAGCCGTGGACCGAGATCACGCCCGCCAGCCGCACGTACACGAACATCGAGACGAACTTGACCGTCACCTCGGGGCGATTCGTGACGACGTCGCGCGGACCGCTCTTCGATTGTCGCGAGGACAACGGTGGAGCCGGGCCGACGCACGTGGCGTCGGTGTCGTGTCCCGCGATGCCGGGCGCGTTCACGCTCGCGTCCTCTCGTTCCGCGATGGCGCGACGACCTACGAGGTCATGACCGCACTCTCGACGGACGTGCCGACGCTCGATATGGCGGGCACGTCGATCCGAGCGATCGACCGCGACTACGCGGTCGATGTCGACGCGCGACGGATCACGTGGATGGAGAGCACCGATGGCGCCGTGCCCGAGTTCCTCGTCGTGAAGCTCGCGAGCGACGATCTCGATTGGCGCGTGATCGCACCGTACACGTCGGGGGCACTCACGTTGCCGCGCCTCCTCGGTGACGCCCAGGTCCACGATCTGGAGGCCGGCGATAACCCGTTCGTCGAGACGATCACGACGGGCATCGCGACCGGTGGCTACGCCGCGATCCGTCGCTTCGGCCCGAACTATCGGGACAGCATCACGACCGAGATCGCGCGCATCATCACGGCGCAGACCGCTGCCGGCAGTTAGTCACGCGAGCTTTGAAGGCTCGGCGCTAACACGCGAACGCGGGCAACACGATCGGTGCCGACGGCTGGAGCATCGCGAGCTGGCGAAGCCGCTCGGTCGCGAACTTGCCAGCGAGGTCCTTGTACTTGTCGGGCGCGACCTCGCGCAGCGCCGGCATCATGTGTCGCTCTTCGTGACGCGCGTGGCTGGCGACGAGATCGCGCAGATGCGACGCGCGCTCGCGCCACTCCGGCGTCTGCGGGCGCGCGCGGACGAGCGTGGACAGGGCGCACTCCTGTGCGAGGTGCGCCTCGCGGGCACCGCGGATGAGCCCGCTCAGCGTGGGAATGCCGTCGAACACGCCAAGCACGATGTCCTCGGCTTCCGCGTGCGCGGTCAGACCGAGGCGGACTCCATCGAGCGCCATGCGCAGCTCGATATCCGACGCTTCGGGATCCAGAAGCTGCGTGAGCTCGAGCTGGAGATCCGCGTGATCGCGGTGCACGAGCGTGAGGAAGTCCGACGGCATGAGATCGACGTGGTGCAGTGGAGATGCCGCACAGTGCGCACGTGGTGGGCGCTACGCGTTCCCTGCCAAAATGCGATTCTCGTTACGCGCAACCGTCCGAGAATTCGTAGATGTACGCGAGCCCTTCAGCACGTCGGGCCAACTGCCGCGTGCCCGTGCGCGCACGAGGAATCCCCCTAGACGGTGTCGTCCGACATTCGGACAGTCCGCGTCGCCGTGCGCGACGACACCGCGTGACAACGACGCCCATGTTCGCGACGGGAACTACCCTAATCGGGTCGGATGTACGTGGCGCGTCGCCTGCACCCTCACTCGCGCAGGAGACCTCGCATGCCGATTCCGACCGAGATCACGTTTCACGGTATCGACCCGAGTCCATCTGCGGAAGCGGCGATCGAGCGTTGGGTCGCTCGGCTCGAGCATGTCCACGATCGGATCCTCCACGTCCACGCGACGGTGAGCGTGCCGCATCGCCATGGACGCAAGCGCGACTTCGAGGTTCACCTGAGGCTCGAGATCTCCGGAGCGGAGATCGTGACGCGACTCGCGAAGCAGGAAGACGTGTACGTCGCGATCGCGGACGCGTTCCGAGCCGCGCGCCGCCAGCTGCTCGACGAGATCGAAGATCGCCGGTTCTCTCGCGCGCCGTACATCACGCGGCACGAGTCCGTGCTCTAGCGCTACAGCTCGATCTGGAGGCCGAGCTCGACGACGCGGTTTGGCGGCAGGTTGAAGAACGCGCTCGGCGGCGGCGAGTTGCGCGCGAGGAACGCGAAGAGCACCTTGCGCCACCGAGCGACACGCGCTTTGCCGGTCGTGAGTAGCGTCTGGCGGCCGAGGTAGTACGTCGTATCGGAGTCGTTCACTTCGAGGCCGCGCTTGGCGCAGCGCGCGAGGATACGCGGCACGTTCGGCTGCTGCATGAAGCCGACGCGCGCGATCACGCGATAGAAGCCGTGGCCCATCTCCTTGACGGTGATCGCCGAGTTGCCGACGGCGAACGGAATGTTCTCGGTGGAGATCGAGAGCAGCACGACCTGCTCGTGCAGCACCTTGTTGTGCTTCACGTGATGGAGCAAGACGTTCGGAATGCCATCGGTGCCGGACGTCATGAACACCGCGGTTCCCGACACGCGGGGCAGCTGAGTCTCCGCGAGATCCGCCATGAACAGCTCGTCGGGGATGGTCCCCATCTCCATCGTCTTCGACAGCTCGAGGCGACCGCGCCACCACGTGGTCATGACCGCGAACATGCCCGCCGCGCACACGAGCGGGAACCAACCTCCGTGCGCGATCTTGACGAAGTTCGACGTGAAGAAGCCACCGTCGATCACGACGAGCGGTAGATACAGCGCGAGCGACCAGCCGAGCGACCAGCCCCAGTTGCGGCGGCACACGAGAAAGATCAGGTACGACGTGATCATCATGAGACCCGTCACCGCGATGCCGTACGCGGCCGCGAGGTTCGAGCTCGACTTGAACGCGAGGACGAGCGCGACGCAGCCGACCATGAACGCCCAGTTGAGCTCCGGGATGTAGATCTGCCCCGCGTGCTCGCGCGACGTGTGCACCACGGTGACGCGCGGCAGGAAGCCGAGCTGCACCGCCTGGTTCGTCAGCGAGAACGCACCGCTGATCAACGCTTGCGACGCGATGATCGCGGCCATCGTGGCGAGGATGATCATCGGAACGAGCAGCGGACCGTCGACGAGACCGTAGAACGGGTTGGTCACGGTCAGGCCCCTCTCGAGGTAGAGCCCGCCTTGTCCGAAGTAGTTGAACAAGAGATTGGGGAACACGACCATCGACCACGCGAGGCGGATCGGAGTCTTCCCGAAGTGACCCATGTCCGCGTAGAGCGCCTCGCATCCGGTGATGCACAAGCAGACGGAGCCGAGGAGGAGAAACCCGTCGAGCCCGTGGTGCGCGAGAAAGTCGACCGCGTAGTGCGGCGACACCGCTTGCAGGACGCTCGGGTGCTTCGCGATGCCCCAGATGCCAGCGGCGCCGATCGAAAAGAACCAGAGCAGCATGATCCAGCCGAACACCGAGCCGATGCGTCCGGTGCCGTACTTCTGCACCCAGAACAATCCGATCAAGATGCCGACGGAGATCGGGATGATCAGATACTCGAGCGAGGAGCTCTGCTCGCCGAGACCTTCCACGGCCGACAGCACCGAGATCGCCGGCGTGATGAGGCCCTCGCCGAACAGGAGCCCCGTGCCGAACAGCGCGAGCAGGATCGGAATCGCGATGCGATCGCGATTGGCGACGAGCTTCTGCTGCACGAGCGCGGCGAGCGACATCGTGCCGCCTTCGCCTTTGTTGTCGGCGCGCAGCACGACGGCGAGGTACTTCACGACGACGACGAGGAGCAGCGACCAGAAGATCAGCGAGAGCACGCCGAACACCGAGGAGGGATCCGCTGCGTTGGCGCGGTGCGGGTTGACCGGCCCGAAGCACTCTTTCATCGCGTAGAGCGGCGACGTCCCGATGTCGCCATAGACGACGCCGAGCGCGCCGAGGGAGATCCACGCCAGCTCTTTCTTTGTCTGCGGGCCGCGATGTGTGTGCGGCCCGTGCGGACCGTGATGGTCCTTGGCAGGCCCTGGCGGGCCGACGTTCTTCGTCTCGTTACTCGTCTCGTTCGTGCTTCCCGAATCCGTGCGGGGTGTGTTCAACACATGGGCCGATCGAGCGCGAAGGCGCCACCCCTGGTATCACGGCCCGCGATCCGGTCCAACGTGTTGACAGGGTCATTCAGCCCGGGCTATCGCATGCCCTCGACATGGAGAATGCCGTGAAACCGAGCGTTTGGAACATCGTCAAAGGGGTCATGGTCGCGATGACGCTGCTCGTGGGAGCGGTGGGCTGCGACAAGCTCGGAGGAGGCGGCGGCAAGAAGGGGTCGGGCACCGAGCCCGGTTCGAACGGATCGGCGAGCGTGGCGCCCGAGACCGGCCCGATCCTCGTCGGACACTACGCGTCGCTCACCGGATCGGAAGCCACGTTCGGCGTGTCCACGGATCACGGCGTCATCCTCGCGATGGAGGAGCGCAACGCGGCGGGCGGTGTGAAGGGTCGCAAGATCGCGCTCAAGACCCTCGACGATGCGTCGAAGTCGACCGAGGCCGGCAACGTCGTGCAGCGGTTGATCAGCGAGGACAAGGTCGTCGCGTTGATCGGCGAGGTCGCGTCGTCGAGCTCGCTCGCGGGCGGCAAGGTCGCGCAGCAGGCGGGCGTTCCGATGATCTCGCCGTCGTCGACGAACAAGAAGGTCACCGAGGGACGCGACATGGTCTCGCGCGTCTGCTTCCTCGACGAGTTCCAGGGCTATGTCGGCGCGAAGTTCGCGATGGCGCAGAAGCTGACCAAGGTCGCCGTGCTCTACGATCAAGCGGCGGCGTACTCCAAAGGCCTCGCGGAGACGTTCAGCACCGAGCTCAAGGCGCTCGGTGGCACCGTGACCACGTCGCAAGCGTTCACCGCGGGCGATCCGGACGTGTCCGCGCAGCTGCAATCGATCAAGACGAGCGGCGCAGAGGCCGTGTACCTGCCGGGCTACTACACCGACGTCGGCAACATCGTTCGTCAGGCGCGCAAGCTCGGCATCAAGGTGCCGTTCCTCGGCGGCGACGGCTGGGATAGCTCCAAGCTCGCCGAGATCGGCGGCGACGCGATCGAGGGCAGCTACTACTCGAACCACTACTCGTTCGACGAGGATCGCCCGGCCGTCAAGGAGTTCGTCGAGAAGTATCAGAAGCGCTGGGGCGACATTCCCGACGGTCTCGCCGCGCTCGGCTACGACGCCGCGCGCGTGCTGTTCGACGCCATGGACCGCGCGCCGTCGCTCGGCGGCAAGGATCTCGCGGCAGCGATCGCGGCGACCAAGGAGTTCCCCGGCGTCACCGGTCTCATCACGCTCGATCAAAACCGCGACGCGCAGAAGCAAGCGGTCATCGTCCAGATGAAGGGCGGCAAGCCGCGCTACGTCGCGACCGTCGTGCCCAAGGGCTGGCCCGAGCCTGCTGCGAAGACCGAGTAAGTAGTGACCAAGCTCCTCCAGACGCTCGTCAACAGCTTCGCGCTCGGCAGCCTCTACGCGCTGACGGCGCTCGGCTACACGCTCGTCTATGGAGTGCTGCGCTTCATCAACTTCGCGCACTCCGACGTGTTCACCGTCGGCGCGTGGGGCTCGTTCGTCATGGCCGGCGTGCTCGGCTTTGGCATCACCGGCTCGCCGGTGTTCGCGATGCCGCTCATCTTGCTCCTCGCGATGCTGCTCTGCGCCGCGCTCGGCGTGACCATCGAGATGTTCGCGTACCGGCCGCTTCGCCGCGCGCCTCGGCTCAACGTGCTGATCACGGCGATCGGCGTGTCGCTGTTCCTGCAGAACGTAGGGCAGCTGCGCTTCGTGTTCGGTACGCAGCCACAGCGCATGCCGCCGCTGATCGAGGATCGCTCGCTGTTCGAGATCGCGGGCGTGCACATCCGGCTCGTCGACGTGACGGTGATCATCCTCACCGCGACCCTCTTGTTCGCGCTCGAGGCGCTCGTCTATCGCACCAAGCTCGGTCGCGCGATGCGCGCGGTCTCGTTCGACGAGCGCGTCGCGTCGCTGATGGGCATCGACGTCAACCGCATCATCTCGATCACGTTCGGCATCGGAAGCGCGCTCGCCGCGGCGGGTGGCCTCTTGTTCGCGCTCAAGTACGAGAGCATCAAGCAATCCGCGGATGCGACGTGGGTGCTGCTCGGCCTCAAGGCGTTCGTCGCCGCGGTCGTCGGCGGGATCGGCAACGTGCGCGGCGCCGTCGCCGGCGCGCTGCTCATCGCGTTCGTCGAGATGTTCGGCGCGGCGTACTTCTCGCCGCACATGCGCGACCTCTACGTGTTCGTCATCCTGATCGCCGTCCTCTTGTTCAAGCCGAGCGGCCTGTTCGGCAAAGCGGTGGTGGAGAAGGTATGAGCAGGGACCCCACGGAGCCGCTCGCAAAGCGCATCGCGCGGCATCGGCCACACGCGATCTCGACGACGCTCCGGTCGGTGTGGCCGCTCGCGTTCGGTCTCGTCATCGCGCTCGCGCTGCAGGCGGCGATCGCGCCGATGATCGGTCCGTTCTACGCCAAGCTCCTGCTCGACATCGGCATCGCGATCGTCCTCGCGTCGTCACTCAACATCGTCAACGGGTTCGCGGGGCAGTTCTCCATCGGTCACGCGGGCTTCATGATGGTCGGCGGCTACGCGGCCGCGCTCATCACGTATTACGGATCGATCAAGTTCGGCTGGGTCGCGCCCGACGCGTACGGCGTCGACGTGCACGGCGGCTTCCTCGGGTCCGGGGACGCGCTGTTCATCTTCGCGTGCATCTTCGGCGGGGTGGTCGCGGCGCTCGCGGGGCTCGTCGTCGGCTTGCCGTCGCTGCGTCTGCGCGGCGACTACCTCGCGATCGTGACGCTCGGCTTTGGCGAGATCGTTCGCGTGCTCGTGCAGCAAACGTCCGACGTCATCGCGCCGAACGAGGCCGCGGACGTCTCGATGATCCAAGCGGCCAAGCACATGGGCGGTCCGCTCGGCTTCACCGGAACACCGACGTACGTCTCGCCCACCCCGTGGCTACAAGACGCGGCCGGCAACCAGACGGGCCACGCCGGCATCTTCTTCGCGTTCATGTTCGTGTCGATCGTCCTGATCGTCGCGTACCGCTTGAAGTCGTCGAGCAAGGGACGCGCGCTGCTCGCGGTGCGCGAGAACGAGATCGCGGCCGAGGCGATGGGCGTGGACACCGCGCGCGTCAAGGTCGTCGCGTTCGTGACCGCGGCATTCTTCGCCGGCATCGGCGGCGCCCTGTTCGCGCACGAGGTCGGCGTGACGCTGAACCCGAAGGAGCTCGGGTTCCAGAAGTCGATCGACATCGTCATCATGGTCGTGCTCGGCGGCATGGGATCGATCACCGGCGTCGTCCTCGCCGCCACGATCCTGACGCTGTTGCCGGAGCTGTTCCGCGAGTTCGCCGAGTACCGCATGCCGGTCTACGCACTCGCGCTGATCATCGTGATGATCGTGCGCCCGCAGGGACTGTTCGGCATCAAGGAGCTGTGGGACCTCTGGTTCTGGCGCAAGTACGTCATCCCCGTGTGGCGCAAGGTCGCCGGTGGCTGGCTGATCCCCAAGGCGGAGAGCGCCACGCCGATCGCGAAGGCGCGCGAGATGTCGAGCGAGGCCGCGCACGCGGACCTCGCGCACGCGAACGATTCGCCCACGTCGTCGCCGTCGTCCGACGAGAAAGGCGAGTCGTGACGCTCCCGGTCGCCACGCCCGCGCTGCAGGCGGACCACCTCTCGATCTCGTTCGGTGGTCTGAAGGCGGTCACGGATCTCTCGCTGACGTTGTACACGCGCGGACTGCACGGGCTCATCGGACCCAACGGTGCCGGCAAGACCACCGCGTTCAACCTGTTGACCGGCGTGTATCAACCCGACACGGGCGACATCACGCTCGATGGAAGACGGCTGAACGGTCTGCGTCCGTCGGCGATCGCGCAAGCGGGCCTCGCGCGCACGTTCCAGAACATCCGGTTGTTCGGCGAGCTCAGCGTGCTCGACAACGTACGCACGGCCGCGGGCGTTCGCGCCAAGAGCGGCCTGTGGCGGAGCCTCTTTCGCACGCCGCTCTACCTCGCCGAGGAGAACGCGATCATCGAGCGCTCGCTCGATCTGCTCGACGTGCTCGGCATCGCGCATCGCGCGGGCGAGCAGGCCAAGAGCTTGCCGTACGGCGATCAGCGCCGACTCGAGATCGCGCGCGCGCTCGCGACCGAGCCCAAGGTGCTGCTCCTCGACGAGCCGGTCGCCGGCATGAACACGCTCGAGAAGCAGGAGATGCGCGGTCTGATCCAGAGCCTACGCGAGCGCTTCGACGTGGCGATCCTCTTGATCGAGCACGACATGGGCCTCGTGATGGACATCTGCGAGCACATCACGGTGCTCGATCACGGCGTGACGATCGCATCGGGCAAGCCCGAGAGCGTCCAGCAAGATCCGAAGGTCATCGAGGCGTACCTCGGCGTGCCCGAGGACGAGGCGGAGGCGTCGTAAATGGCGAAGACGCTCCTCGAGGTGAAGAACCTCGACGTTCACTACGGCGGCATCCACGCGCTCAAAGGCGTGTCGTTCTCCGTCGAGGAAGGCCAGGTCGTCACGCTGATCGGCGCCAACGGCGCGGGCAAGACCACCACGCTGCGCGCCATCTCGGGGCTCGTGAAGCCGTCGGGCGGCACGGTCACGTTCCTCGGCAACAACATCACGAACCTCGCGCCGCATCGCATCGTCGCGCGCGGTCTCGCCCACGCGCCCGAGGGCCGCGGCATCTTCGCGAACCTCACCGTCGAGGAGAACCTCCAGATGGGCGCGTATCTCCGGACCGACCCGGCGGGCGTGGCCAAGGATCGCGAGCGGGCGCTCGAGTACTTCCCGCGGATCAAGGAGCGCCTCGCGCAGAACGCCGGCACGCTCTCGGGTGGCGAGCAGCAGATGCTGGCGATCGCGCGCGCGCTCGTCGCCAAGCCCAAGCTCTTGCTCCTCGACGAGCCGTCGCTCGGCCTCGCGCCGCAGGTCGTCGCGCTGATCTTCAAGATCGTCAAAGCGATCGCCGCCGAGGGCACCACGATCCTCCTCGTCGAGCAGAACGCGCACCAAGCGCTGCGCGTGGCCACCACGGCCCACGTGCTCGAGGTCGGTACGCTCGTCACGAGCGGTCCGGCGCAGGAGCTCGCGAAGGACGACAAGATCCGCAAGGCGTACCTGGGCGTCCACTAAGAGTTGTCCCGTAAACCGTCCCAGGTAGGGACCAGCCGACGGTACATGTTGTTTCGCACACGTGCACGGTCTGCCGTGGTCTGGCGCGAGCCAGTCTCATGCAGGGTTGCGCACGATGCCGTACCAACGTTTCGTCGAGCCACCGCGACA